>JAEZES010000236.1 GCA_023432995.1 Pseudomonadota bacterium | reverse complement strand
CGGCCGTTGGTGCCCTCGCGGATGATCTGGTCGGCCTCGAGCCAGACCATCAGCCCCTCGCTGTAGTAGTCCTCGCTGCGGCTGAGCGAGGCATAGGGCAACGGCCGGCGGGCGTTGGTGACCGGGTCGAACGTGGTGTCCTCGACCGAGCGCCACGCGCGCCCGGCCTGCATCGAGTAGAACCCGGCGTTGTTGGCGATTGCGCCGAGCACGATGTCCTTCGGCTGCACCCCCGAGCGCGCGGCCAGCACCCAGCCCCAGAACTGGGTCTGGCCCTCGTAGAGCCACAGCATGTGGCCCTGCATCGGCTGGCGGTAGTCGGGCGTCCACAGGCCCTCGGAGCGGCGGTACTTGCCGTTCCAGCTGTGGACGAACTCGTGCGGGATGACGTTGCGGCTCCAGCTGAACTCGTCCCAGCGCAGGAATGTCTCGGGCTCGTAGTCGTTCTCGCTCGAGCGCTGGTGCTCGAGCCCTATCCCGCCGAGCCGGTCGGTCAGCGCGAGGAGGAACTCGTAGTGGTCGAAGTGGCCCGGCCCGAACACCGCCAGCGCCTCGTCGATCAGCTGGCGGAAGGTCGCCAGGTTGTCGGGTTCGAGCTCGAGCAGCCGCGGCTCGTCGGCGACCACGTCGAGCGCGACCCGGTGGCCGAGATCCCACTCTCGCGCGTGGGCGCCGGCGAAGATCGGCGAATCGACCAGCGTCTCGTAATCGACCGTGTCCCAGGTGACGCGGTTGCCCTGCTCGCGCTGGCCGTCGAGCGCGGTGAACACGGTCCAGCCTTGCGGGACGGTCACCGTCGGGGTGACCTTGATCTGCCGCACGTAGTGCCCAGCCGGGTAAAGGCTCATCGCTTCCCACTGCAGGTTAAGCATCTCGCGGGTCATCGTGATGCGCCCTTCGCTCGTCTGCAGCGGCGAGGTGTGGACGAAGCGCGCGGTCACCTCGCGCGCGCCTGCGGGCAGCGGCACGCGAAAGGCGTAGACGTCGATCGGGTCGCGGGTCCACCGCGCCGGCTGGCCGTCGACCTCGAACTGCAGGTCGGCGAGCAGGTTGATCGGCCCGCGCGGGCCGTGCTTGCCCGGGAGCCACTCGGGCAGCAGCAGGACCATCTCGCGCTGCCCCGGCGGAACCGGAATCGTCTGGCGCACGCGATAGACCGCGCGCTCGAGGTCGGTCGCGTCGATCTCGAGCGTCATTGTCCCCGGGAACGGCACGTCCTGCGCCGGCGGGATCGCCGGCGGCAGCGGCGCCGCTTGCGGCGCGGAGCGGACGTCGGCCTGGGCGTGGGCGGTGGCGGCGAACAGCAGCGCGGCGGACAGGGCGATGGCCAGGCGGACTTGGGTCATCGCCCGTTTGTGGCGGCATGCGGCCCTGATCGCAACCGGGGGAGCGACGCCGGGTGGCGGAGGGGTTTTGCGCGCCGCGCGAGAACCCGCTAAGCGCCGCGCCACGATGAGCAGGCCAGAATGAGCAAGATCGAGACCCCGCGCCCCATCCGCGGCACGCAGGACATCTTCGGCCCCGAGGCCGAGGCCTTCGCGCATGTGGTCGAGACCTTCGAGCGCGTGCGCAAGCTGTACCGCTTCCGCCGGGTCGAGATGCCGGTGTTCGAGAAGACCGAGGTGTTCTCGCGCTCGCTCGGCGAAACCACCGACGTGGTGTCGAAGGAAATGTACTCGTTCGAGGACCGCGGCGGGGAATCGCTCACCCTGCGCCCCGAGTTCACCGCCGGGATCGCGCGCGCCTACCTGACCGACGGCTGGCAGCAGTACGCCCCGCTCAAGGTCGCCACCCACGGCCCGCTGTTCCGTTACGAGCGCCCGCAAAAGGGCCGCTACCGCCAATTCCACCAGCTCGACGCCGAGATCATCGGCGCCGCCGAGCCGCAGGCCGACGTCGAACTGCTGGCGATGGCCGACCAGCTGCTCAGGGAGCTCGGCATCGCCGAGGGCGTGACGCTCCAGCTCAACACGCTCGGCGACGCGCCGAGCCGCGAGAGCTGGCGGATGGCGCTGGTCGAGCACTTCCGCGATGCCGAGGATGCGCTGAGCGAAGATTCGCGCGAGCGCCTGCACAAGAACCCGCTGCGCATCCTCGATTCCAAGGACCCGCGCGACCAGGCGCTGGTCCACGACGCGCCGCGGATCGACGATTTCCTTTCCGGCGAGGCCGAGCGCTACTTCGTCGCGGTGTGCGACGGGCTCGATGCGGCGGGCGTCGCCTGGCACCGCGCGCCGACCCTGGTCCGCGGCCTCGACTACTATCGGCACACCGCGTTCGAGTTCGTGACCGATCGGCTCGGGGCGCAGGGAACGGTGCTCGGCGGCGGGCGCTACGACGGGCTGATCGAGGCGCTGGGCGGTCCGCACACGCCAGCGGTCGGCTGGGCTGCGGGGATCGAGCGGCTGGCAATGCTGATAGGTGCGGCCGAAGCGCCTAGAGCACATGTAGCCATTATCCCGGTGGGCGAGGAAGCGACGGCCACCGCGACCGCGGCCTTGGCCGATTTGCGCCGTTACGGGATTGAAGCCGACATGGCCTTCAAGGGCAACTTGAAGAAGCGATTGCAGCGCGCGAACGACGCCGGTGCAGTGCTTGCCGTCATCATCGGCGAGGAGGAAATCGCTACAGGCGAGGCGACCGTCCGCGATCTCGCGAAGGGTGAGCAGTACAAGGTTCCGATCCGGTCGCTCGATACCAATCTGTTCACCTTTCTAGAGGTCAAACGGCGCGAGTTGGACACCCCTGCTGCCGGCGAGGCTTTGCAGGGGGTCGAGGTAAGGGTCACCAACGAGGGGATAGTCCTGGGCTTCCAAGGGAACGGTTTCCCGGACGACGCACAATGACCATCCCCGAGGAGCGCCTCGCGCAGATCTCGCACCGCTTCGCCGAGCTCGAGGCGCGGCTCGCCTCGGGCCAGCTCGAGGGCGAGGCGTTCGTTGCCGCGAGCCGCGACTATGCCGAGCTCGAGCCGGTCGCCAAGGCGGCGCAAGAGGTGCGCGCGATGCGCGCCGAGATCGCCGAGCTTTCGGCGATGGCCGACGATCCCGAGATGAAGGCGCTCGCCGACGAGGAGCTGGCCAGGCTGCGCCAGGCGCTGCCCGAGGCCGAGCACCGCCTTGCGGTAGCGATGTTGCCGCGCGATGCCGCCGATGCGCGGCCGGCCATGCTCGAAATCCGCGCCGGCACCGGCGGCGACGAAGCGGCGCTGTTCGCCGGCGATCTCTACCGGATGTACGAGCGCTACGCTGCCGAGCAGGGCTGGAAGGTCGAGCCGATCAGCATGAGCTCGTCGGATGTCGGCGGTTTCAAGGAGATCGTCGCCAACGTCGCCGGCACCGGGGTGTTCGCCAAGCTAAAGTTCGAGAGCGGCGTGCACCGCGTCCAGCGCGTGCCGGTGACCGAGAGCGGCGGGCGCATCCACACCTCGGCGGCGACCGTCGCGGTGCTACCCGAGCCGACCGAGGTCGACATGACGATCGACGAGAACGACCTCAGGATCGACATCTACCGCTCGTCGGGCGCCGGGGGGCAGCACGTCAACACCACCGATAGCGCCGTGCGCATCACCCACATCCCGACCGGGATCGTGGTGGCGATGCAGGACGAGCGCAGCCAGCACAAGAACCGCGCCAAGGCGCTGCAGGTGCTGCGCGCGCGGCTGTTCGAGAAGCGGCGCGAGGAAGCCCACGGCGCCGAGGCC
>JAEZES010000119.1 GCA_023432995.1 Pseudomonadota bacterium | reverse complement strand
TGCGTGCGGCGGGCGAGCACGGCGAGTACGCCGGACCAGTCGCGCAGTGCGTTGCCGGCGCCGCTGGCCAGGAGGGCCAGCCAGGGCGCGGCCGCCGCCTCGACGCCGAGCTCGAAAGCGCGGCCGTAAAGCTTCTGGGCTGCGGCGATGTCCCGGCGGACGACCTGACCCGCCATCCGCCAGTCGGCGAGCGTGGCCGCCGCCATGCCGTCGCCCCCGGCAACGGCCCGTTCGAGCAACAAATGGGCCTGGTCGATGGCACCGGCCTGCGCCAGCGCCACCGCCCGTTCGCTGGCGTCATTGGCCGGGGAAGCGCGCATCCGCACCGCCTACCAGCGCGAAAGGGGGCGGAACGCCGTCCCGCCCCCTTCGCTCGCTCGCTCCGCGCTAGAACGCGGCGCGCACGCCAAGGTAGAACTGGCGCCCGCGGACATCGTAGATCGCCCCGGTGGAATTGGCCGAGCCCGGCCGATCCTGGGCGCCACCGCCGCCGCCTGCTCCCGCGCCGGTCGCGCCGAGCGGGGGCTTGGTGTTGGTGACGTTGTCGACCCCGAGATAGATCTTGAAGTCGTTGCCGAAACCGTCGCCGAGGTGGCTGCCGAGATCGTACTCGAGGCGGATGTCGTGGTAGAATACCTCGGGGTATTCGACGATGTCCGCCGCGTCGGCGTTCTGCGGCGCGCGGCCGCCGAGCGCGTTGTAGTTCTCCCACAGGCCGACGACCATCGGGCCGATGTAACGCAGGCCGTAGCTGAAGGTGACCGAGCCGACGCGCAGGTCGGTGTTCCAGTCGAACTCGTCCTGCGGATCGCCGAGCTCGCCGAGAATGCGGTTCTCGAAGCTCGGGTCGCCCGGGTTCTCGAAGTTGCTGATCTCGAAATTGTGCGTGTAGATCAGGAACGTGCCGAGCTCGACGCTGTCCGACAGGTCGGTCTGGTAGGACAGCTGCATGTCGATGCCGCGGCGGGTCCGCTTGGCAAAGTTGAGCGGCGCCTGCAGCAGCGTGTTGCCTTCGATCTCGCCCGGGACCTCGTTGAACGGGCCCGGTCCCGGACCCTGCCAGCGGCGGAACGAGCGGCAGAACACGTTATCGAGCGTCGGCTGGTCGTAGCACGAGTTGGCGATCGTCTGCGCCGTCGGCGAGGCGATGATGTCGTTGACCGTGATGTCGTAGTAGTCCGCGGTCAGCGACAGCCCGGGGATCCAGCGCGGCTGGATCACCGCACCGACGGTCCAGGAATCGGCGGTCTCGGCCGAGAGGTCGGGATTGAACCCGCTGACGACCGGCAGGCCGTACGAGCGGCTGGTGATGTTCGGCAGCAGCGCGCCGAGATCCTGCTGGCAGTTGGCGGCGCGATACTGGGTGCCGGCGCCGATGTTGGCCGGGTTGCACGGATCCTGGAAGCCGGGCGCGAAGTTGTTGACCAGCGTGCCGCTGGTCTCGGTCAGGTTCGGCGCGCGGACCGAGCGGCTGAAGTTGCCGCGGAAGCGGATGTCCCTGACCGGCGCCCAGTCGATGCCGGCGTTGTAGGCCCACACCGTGCCGGTGCCGCCGCCGTATTCGGCGACGCGCGCGGCCCCGCTCAACGTCAGTTCCTCGAAGAAGGCCATGTCGGCGAGCAGCGGGATGCGCAGCTCGGCGAAGGCTTCCTTCACGTCGAACGCGTCGGGATCGTAGAGCGTGCCGAGCACGACGTTGTTGGTGTTGCCCGGCGTCCCCGCGAACTCGTCCTGCTGGAAGAAGATGTCTTCCTTGCGGTACTCGGCGCCGAGCACGAAGCCGACCGGGCCGCCGGGAAGCTCGAACCACTGGCTCGAATCGCCGGCGATGAAGCCGTTGAACACCAGCTGCTCGATCCACGCCTCGTTGCGCGTGGAGACGTTGAAGTAATTGCGTGCCGCAGTGTTGTCGTAGCTGCCGCCGAACGGGTTGAACGGCACGCAGGCGGCGATGTCGGCGGCCAGGCGGGCCGCCTGGGCGGCGTTAACGCGGCTCGTGGTGCCGACCTGGTAGGCCCCGCTGTCGTAGGCCACGGCGGCCGCCGGGTCGAACTGCGCCCGGCACTGGATCTCGCCGGTGTCCGGATTGAGCCCGGCGTCGAGCGACAGCATCAGACGCTGGTTGTCGACGAACCCCCGGGTCCGCGTGTCCTCGTTCATCCGGCCGTAATTGGCCGAGATCTCGTAGCTCCAGTCGTCCCAGAAGGTGCCGCGCAGGCCGCCGACGATGCGGTAGGTCTCGCGCTCGAAGCGCTCGTCGCGGACCGACCCGGCGACCTCCGTGCGACCGAGGCTGAAACGATAGCTGCCGTCGTTGACGGCGGCGATCTGCCCGGCGGTCAGCGGGCCGCTGGTCGCGGTGGTGGTGGCGCAGGTCTGGCTCAGCGCCGAGTTGCAGCCGGAGGCGAGGATGGCGTTGGCGATCATCGTCCGCTGTGACGGCGTCAGGAACGGGTTGTCGATCCGCAGGCGCTCGCGCCGGTCGAACGAGGTGAACGTGCCCTGGATGCCGCCGGCGCCGGAGTTCGATCCGAGCGTGTCGACCCGCACGTACTTGGCCTCGATGAAGGCTTCCGCGGCCTCGGCGAACTCGTAGCGCGCGAGCAGGTTGAAGTTGTAGCGGTCCTGCTGCGGCAGGATCGAGTAGAGCCGGTCCTCGCGGCCGTTGTCGAGATTGCCGCCGATGGCGCCGCCGATCGGTCCGGTGCTGAACCGCGCGGTCTCGGTCGACGGCGACAGGTTGCCCGCGGCGTCGAACACCAGCAGGCAGTTGTAGGCGGTCCCGCCGACGCCGAGCCCGCAGCCCGGCGCGGCGTTCGGCTGGCTGATGAACACGGTGCCGAAGCGGCTGCCGTTGCGGTTGGTGATGTTGCGGAAATAGACCGAGTCGGGGTTGCCGTCGCTGCCGTTGGGCGTGCCGGCCGCATCGGCGTCGACCACGCCGAGACCCTCGACCGTGCGCAGCCACGGGATGTCCGAGGCGAAGACGCGGTCCTGGTGGGCGTATTCGGCGTGCAGCGTCAGGTTGCCGCGGCCGTCGCCGAAGTTCGTGCCCCACATGCCCGAGACGTACTGGTTGAAGCCGTACGAACCCGGATCGGAGAAACCGACGTTGCCGCGGATCTGGAAGCCTTCGAAGTCCTTGCGCAGCACGAAGTTGACGACGCCGGCGATCGCGTCGGAGCCGTAGACCGCCGAATTGCCGCCGGTGACGATGTCGACGCGTTCGATCAGGTCGTTCGGGATGGTGTTGATGTCGGGCGAGACGGCGTTGCTGGCAATGTCGCCGGCGACGTGGCGGCGGCCGTTGACCAGCACCAGCGTGCGCAGCGTGCCGAGGCCGCGCAGGTCGAGCAGGTTGAGGCCGGCGATGCCGATGCCGGTGCTCGGGTTCTGCTGCTGGCGGGTGCTGCGCAGCTGCGGCAGCTCGTTGAGCGTGTCGCCGACGCTGCTGTTGCCCTGCTCGATGAACGATTCGCCGGCGATCGAGGCGATCGGCACGGTCGAGGCGAGGTCGCTGCGCGAAATGCGCGAGCCGGTGACGACGATGGGCGCGCCTTCGTCTTCGCTCGCTTCGGCTCCGAGCACGGGGTCGTCCTGGGCCAGGGCGGGCGGCGAGAGGAGAGCGGCAATGAGGGCTATGGGCGCGGCTGCGCCCTTGAGTCGGGACTGCTTGTTCACAGGTTTGCTCCACATGTTAGCCGGTGGGCCCGGCTGCGTGAGAAAGCGCAGGGCGTCCGTGGCGGCCGCAGTCCCTTGGCCGCAACGAACGTGGTCCCTGCGCTTCTGCTGCTGATCCAACGCCCGATTGGTTTCAATTCAAATCATATTGCCCGGCGGTTTCGCTCGGCCGCTGTTGCAAATGGACCACAGGCGCCCGCGGGCGGACCGCGGTGTGACTACCGCTGCCGCTTGACCGGCCGGGGCGCGCGGCTAAGGCCCGGGGGCTGGCCTCCTGCCGGCGGCACAGCGTAGAGACAGGGCAAGAGAGGCTGCTTCATGAGGATCGATTCATCGGTCGCCGCGATCGTCACCGGCGGGGCTTCCGGTCTCGGCGAGGCCAGCGCGCGGGCGCTCGCCGCCAAGGGCGCGAAAGTCGCGCTGTTCGACCTCAACGAGGAGCGCGGACGCGCCGTCGCCGAAGACATCGGCGGGATCGCGTGCACGGTCGACGTGTCCGACGAGGTCTCGGTTGACGCCGGGTTCGCCAGGGCCCGCGAGGCGCATGGGCAGGAGCGCGTGCTGGTCTGCTGCGCGGGCATCGGCACGATCGGCAAGACCATCAAGCGGGACAAGGAGACCGGTGCGATCAGCCACCTGCCGGTCGAGCTGTTCCTCAAGACCATCAAGGTTAACCTCATGGGCACCTTCCAGTGCGTCGCCAAGGCGGCCGCGGGGATGATGACCCTCGACGGGCTCGAGGACGGCGAGCGCGGCGCGATGGTCTGCACTGCGTCGGTAGCGGCGGTCGACGGCCAGATCGGCCAGGTGGCGTACTCGGCGTCGAAGGCTGGCGTCGCTGGCATGACGCTGCCGATCGCGCGCGACTTCATGTCGGAAGGCATCCGCATCAACACAATCCTGCCGGGCATCTTCAACACGCCGCTGCTCGCCGGGCTGCCGGAGAAGGCGCAGCAGTCGCTCGCCGCGGCCGTGCCGTTTCCGAAGCGTCTCGGGCATCCCGAGGAATACGCAGCGCTGGTGATGCTGATGCTCGAGAACGGCTACTTCAACGGCGAAACCGTGCGCCTCGACGGCGCCATCCGCATGCCGCCGCGCTGACCGGAGTCCGGCAATGGCAGGCTGGCACATCGGGGTGATCGGCGGTTCGGGCCTTTACCAGGGGGCCGAACTCGACGACGCGCAGCAGATCCCGGTGGCGAGCGCCTTCGGCGAGCCGTCGGGACCGGTCACGACCGGATCGCTCGAAGGCGTCCGCGTCACCTTCATCGCCCGGCACGGCGAGGGGCACCGCCTCGCGCCCGCGCAGGTCAACTACCGCGCCAACATCGACGTGCTCAAGCGCTGCGGGGTGACCGACGTGCTGGCGATCTCGGCCGTCGGCTCGCTCAAGGAAGAGCTGGCCCCGGGCGACTTCGTCGCCGTCAACCAGTTCATCGACCGGACGAGCGGGCGCGAGCGCAGCTTCTTCGGACCGGGCTTCGTCGCCCACGTCGGGCTGGCGGACCCGGTGTGCCCTCGGC
>JAEZES010000107.1 GCA_023432995.1 Pseudomonadota bacterium | reverse complement strand
ACGTGCACCGAGGTCAGCGCGAGGATCGTCGCCGCGAGGCGCAGCCGCTCGCCGGTGCCGTCCGGCGCGCGCACCGCGCCGGCGGTCCAGGCCACCACCCGCTTCGCTTCGCTGGCAGAGCCGCCGCGCGGAGCCGCGAACTGGGTGACACCGGCGATCAGCGGGTCCTGGCGGCGCTTAGCCGGCGACAGACGCTGGAACAGCAGCCCTTCGCGCAGGCCCCACGACGAGAACACCACGCCGTCGGGCTCGATCTCTTCGAGCATGATCCGCAGCAGCGCGGCGGCGTCGGGCAGCCCGGCCGCGCGCAACCCGGAGATCCCCGGAATCCGCGCGAGCGCTTCGGGATCGAGCTTGGCGACCTTGCGCGCGATCCGGTCCGCCTCGGCGGTATCGAGCGCATAGGCGTGCGGGTCGGTCAGCGGATGCTCGCCGGTGCGCAGGGCATAGGCGGCCAGCGCGCGCCAGGTCCCGCCGACCATGTACAGCGGGCCGGGATGCGCGGCCGCCCAGCCGGCCTTGGCCATCTCGCGCTCGACCACCTGGCGGAACGGTCCTGCGCCTTTCCGGCGCAGCGCAGGGAGACGCAGCGTGCCGAGCGGCAGGCTGCAGCCGTCGTGACAGGCGCCGTCCTCGATCATCACCAGCTCGAGGCTGCCGCCGCCGAGATCGCTGACCGTGCCGCGCGCACCGGGAAACGCCCCGATCACCCCATAGGCGGAGCCGATCGCCTCCTCCTCGCCGGTCAGCAGCCGCGGCGCCAGTCCGAGCGCGCGGACGCGGTCGAGGAAATCGGCCCCGTTGGCGGCGTCTCGCACCGCGGCGGTCGCCACGGTCTGGACGTCTGCGATGCCGAGGTCGCGCAGGATCGTCGCGTAGCGGGCGAGCGCGGCGAGCGCGTAGTCGATCGCCTTGTCGGGCATGCGCCCGGTCGCCGCGAGGTCGCGTCCGAGACGCGCGCTGACCCGTTCGTTGAGCCACACTTCGGGCGACCGCCGCGAACCGCGGTAGATGACCAGGCGCACGGTGTTCGAACCGATGTCGATCACTGCACGATCGGGGCGAAGGCCCCGCACGGGCGATCGGCCGCCAGCAGGATCGGCCATCAAGCCGCGCCCTTGCGCAGCGTCAGCTTGGGCACCCGGCTCTCGGCGAGCGCGCCGCCCCGCCCCGACAGCGAGGGGTTGGTCATGAAGTACTCGTGGCAGTTGAAGCCATCGCCATCGGCCTCGACGCGCTCGTAGCTGCCGTCCTCGCCGTCGAGCAGCCAGCTCTGCTCGGTGTCGAGCAGGTTCGCCAGCAGGACCTGCTCGAGCACTTGGTCGTGCACGGTCTCGTTGCGGATCGGCACCAGCGTCTCGACCCTGCGGTTAAGGCTGCGGCTCATCGCGTCGGCGCTCGAGATGAACAGCCGCGCGCGGCCGTTGGGCAGCGCGTGACCGTTGCCGAACGCCCAGATGCGGCTGTGCTCGAGGAACCGGCCGACGATCGACTTGACGGTGATGTTGTCCGACAGGCCGGGCAGGCCCGGGCGCAGGCAGCAGATGCCGCGGACCACCAGCACGACCTGTACGCCGGCCGCGCTCGCCTCGTAAAGCCGGTCGATCATTCCCTTCTCGGTCAGCGCGTTGAGCTTGGCCCAGATCGCCGCCGGGCGGCCCTTGCGGGCGTTGTCGATCTCGTGGTCGATCCGCTCGTACAGCGTCTCGCGCAGGTTGAGCGGCGAGATCGCCAGCATCTCGAGGCCTTGCGGCTCGACGTAACCGGTGACGAAGTTGAACAGCTTGGCCGCGTCGCGGCCGAACCTCGGGTCGGCGGTGAAGAAGCTGAGGTCGGTGTAGATCTTGGCGGTGACCGGGTGGTAGTTGCCGGTGCCGAAGTGGCAGTAGGTCTTGTAGCCGTCGTCCTCGCGCCGGACCACCATCGAGACCTTGGCGTGGGTCTTCCAGTCGACGAAGCCGTAGATCACTTGCACCCCGGCCCGTTCGAGCTGGTCCGCCCATTTGAGGTTCTGCTCCTCGTCGAAGCGGGCCTTCAGCTCGACCACCGCGGTGACCGACTTGCCGGCTTCGGCCGCCGCGATCAACGCCGCGATCACCGGCGACTGGTTGCCGGCGCGATAGAGCGTCTGCTTGATCGAGATGACCGCCGGGTCGGCCGCCGCCTGGCGCAGGAAATCGACCACCACCTCGAAGCTCTCGTACGGGTGGTGGATGACGATGTCCTTCTCGCGGATCGCGGCGAAGCAGTCGCCATCGTGTTCGAGCACCCGCTCCGGATAGCGAGGGGTATAGGGCGCAAACTTGAGATCGGGCCGGTCCTCGCTGACGATCTCAGCGAGGCTGCTGAGGCCGAGCAGGCCGCCGGTCTTGGTGACGATGGCCTGCTCGAGCCCGAGCTGGTCGCGCAGCAGGGCCTCGGCGGCGGGATCGAACTCCTCGTCGAGCTCGAGCATGATCACGCGGCCGCGCCGCCGCCGCTGGATCGCCGTGCGGAAGAAGCGCACCAGGTCCTCGGCCTCCTCTTCGACCTCGATGTCGCTGTCGCGCAGCACGCGGAACACCCCGTCGCCCTCGATGCGGAAGCCGGGAAACAGCAGCTCGGCGAAGTGGCAGATCAGTTGCTCGACCGCGATGAAGGTCGCCTCCTCCCCCGGTACGCGGACGAAGCGCGGAATCGCGCTCGGAATCAGGACCATTTCGAGCACACGGCTCTCGTCACTGAGCCGGGTCAGATTGAACAGCGCGCCGATGCCCTTGTTCGAGACGAACGGGAACGGATGCGCCGGATCGATGGCCTGGGGGGTGATGACCGGTAGGATGTGGTCGAGGAAATAGCTCCTCAGCCAGCGCTCGGCCTGTGCGTCGATTCGCTCGTAGTCGGCGAAATGGAGGCCCTCGACGGCGAGTAGGCGGCGCAGGTCGGCGAGGGCGCGCTGTTGCGCCTCCTCGAGCTCGCGCACCTTGGCGTTGATCGCGGCCAGCTGCTGCGACGGCGTCTTGCCGTCGATCGAGACCTGACCCACCCCGCTTCGCACCTGCCCGGCGAGCCCGGCGACGCGGATCATCATGAACTCGTCGAGGTTGCTGCCCGAGATCGACAGGAAGCGCAGTCGCTCGAGCAGCGGATAGGCCGGGTTGGAGGCCTCTGCGAGCACGCGCTCGTTGAACGCCAGCCAGCTCAGTTCCCGGTTGAAGTAGCGTTCCTCCGGAAGCAGCCGTTCGGCGGCGGTGAGGGGGGAGGGCGCAACGCTGCTCATCGCGTCCTGTGCGATTGCTGGATCGGGGTCACGTGCAGCAAATCTGTTACGCTTTTGCTACGGCACCGCAAGCGAAACGCTCGCCGCGTGGGAGCCGTTCAGGCGCGCGGTGCCGGCAGCACCGGACGAATGCGTCGGCGTGCAGAGACCAAATGCGCCTCAGGCTGGCCCCGACAAACGGTGTGTAAGGCTGCCCACGGCCATCGCGAAGCGGGAATGCCACATCGGCATCGAGTGCAGGATGCTGAGGATCGACATCGGGCTGACTTCGGCCAGCCGGCGAAGCGAGGTGGCGACATGCTCGACCGTGGCGGGGTCGGGCGACCCGTCGTGCAGCCACGACCGGCGCTGGTGGAGCTGCTTCAGGTACAGCTTGTCGATCAGCGGCGGATAGGACGGGTCTTCCCGCGCGTAGTGCTCGAGGCAGACGACATAGGCCCGGAACAGTCGTGCGAATAGCGGCCAGCCGCCGCGGGCCGAGGCGTTGCCGGTATGGACGACGTAATTGTACAGCGGCTCCGGGCACAGCGCGACCGACCTGGCGCGCGCGAAGGCGCCGAAATTGACGATGTAGTCCTCGGAGGCGTCGACCGCGCGTTCGAGCTCGCTGAGCGCTGCCGGCTCGATGACTTCGCGCCGGTAGAGCTTGTTCCACAGCACGCCCGAGCCCAGCTTGTGGCCGCAATAGTCGCCAAGGACTCGTTCGCCGGCGACCGTGCCGGCCGACCTGATCCTGATCCGCGGGCCGAGCCGGCGCCCTTCGGCAACGAGGTCTGCCGAGCAGATGGCGATGCCCGCCTGGGTGTCGCGCATGCGCGCGACCAGCGTCGAGTACATCCCGCGTTCGACGTAGTCGTCGGCATCGACAAAGCCGATCAGGTCCCCCGACGCGGCCAACACGCCGAGGCGCCTGGCGCCGTGAACGCCCAGGTTTTCCTCCGGCCGCAGGACCTTGATGCGCTGGTCCTGCGCGGACAGATTCCCGACGATCTCCCCGGTGCGGTCGGGCGAATGGTCGTCGACGACCAGGATCTCGAGGTTCGAGTACTCCTGTCGCTGCAGGCTCTGGACGCACCGCTCGATCGAGCTCTCCGCCTTGAACGCGGGCACGATGACGGAAATCTTGGGACCGCTTGCCAGCATGCCGTGCCTTCGTCGCAGGGGATTTCCCATAGCAGACGCACGCCGCTTGGAAACAAGCGAGGCGGCGCGAACGTGTGAAGATGAGACAGAATCAAGGGGAACTGAAGTCGTCTCGTCAACAATACTCAGGACGCTATTCGAAGTCCGGCGCAGAAGGAGGCTGAATTCGGTCGCGATCGAAGCTAGGGTCGACTCGGTTGCGCTCGAGGCGGTCTGGTCGGAACCCGGCCGGACGCGCCGCAGGCCAGGGGGATCGATCGGTGACGTTAGCGAGCATGATTCGCCGGGTCGTTCCCGACAGCGCGCTCCGTCGCACGCTGCCCAACATCGGCCTCGCGTCCGAAATCAAGTGGGAAACCAAGGCGCTGCTGCTCCACTATCGGTGGGCCCGGACGGCCCGCTGCCGGTTTCGCGGGCGGACCGGCCTTCGCGCCAATATCGGTTGCGGCCCGCGGCCCGCGCCAGGCTGGGAGAACCTCGACGTCCGGGCCGGATCCGATGTCATCTGCTGGGATTGCCGGCGCGGCCTCCCGTTCGACGACGCGAGTGTCGCCGTCATCTTTTCCGAGCATGTCTTTGAGCATCTCGACCGGCCGCGTTCGACGCGGGCGTTCCTGTCCGAGTGCCTGCGCTGCCTGGCCCCGGGCGGGGTACTGCGGCTGGTGGTCCCCGACGCCGGGATGTACCTCGATGCCTACGCCGCGCGGGACTGGGACGCGCTGGTCAGGAACCGGCCGCTCGAACCCGCCGACGGCGGCTATCGCGATCATTGGCTGCACGAGACCTATCGTACGCGCATGGAAGTGGTGAACGCGGTGTTCCGCCAGCGCACCGAGCACAAGTATGCCTACGACGCCGAGACGCTGATGCTCGACCTCGGGGCGGCGGGCTTTTCCTCGGTGATCCATCAGGCGTTCGGCAAGAGCGTGCTGCCCGGGGCCGCTCTGGATACGCCGGAGAGGGCCTCCGAAAGCCTCTACGTCGAAGCCGTGAAGTAGCGAGGTCCGCTAGCGGAGTGTACGTTTCAGGTCCCGCTTGGCCGTGCTCAGCAGCCGGCGCGGGCGGGTTCGCGCGCCCGGCGGCGTCCGCTCCGGTTCGCGGATGTTGCTCGCGTGGATGTCCTTCCAGCCAAAGCCATCCATCACCAGGGCCTCGATGAGCTCGGCGCCGTCGAGCCAGGGGCCTCTGACGTCGTCGCCGAATGGACCGGCGGAGTGGAGCGGGAAGTGGAAGGTCTCAGGGCCTTCGGGGCCGTCGATGGTGGCGTTGCCGTAGCTTACCGGCACCGAGCGCCCGTCGACTATCTTGAATGCGCGGTAGCCGCCGAGGCCCATCAGCACGGCAAAGACCTCGACCGTGTGCGCCTCGGCCGAGATGAAGGGCGGGCGTACCCCGCCGTCGAACAGCTCGCGCAGGATCGGGACGTCGAAGTACTCGACATCGATCTTGATGTAGTGGGGTTCACCGTGCCGCTCGATCAGTGCGAGCGGCGAACAGGACGGCAGCAGGACCTTGTCGAAGTCGGCCGGATCGTCCGGTTCGGGGAAGCGGCTGAGAACATCATGGGTCTTGTGGACGTAGAAATGGACCTCCGATGGCGCGCCCCTCGTCGCCAGGACCTTGTCCTCGACCACCAGGCGGCCCGAGGCGACCTCGTCGCCAAAGCGGGCGCGGAGGCCATCGCACAGCACCGGGTTGGCCTCGACGGCAACGACCTTGTCGGCTTTGCGCAAGTAGTACGGCAGGTCGTCGCCGTTGTTCGCGCCGAAGTCGTAGATGATCCTCGGGCTGTCCAATGTCTCCCCGTGCCGCTGACCGCTGCGCCCGTCAGGGCTGGTGAGGTTCTGCCCGCCGCCTTCCGGTTTCGCGAGAACTGCTCGAAGAGGCCGCAGGCGACGTATTCGAGCGTGGCGGAGACGGAGGGATTCGAACCCTCGATACGGGTAATCCCCGTATGGCGGTTTAGCAAACCGCTGGTTTCAGCCACTCACCCACGTCTCCGGCTCGCGGCGGCGGGCGGGGCTATAACGGGGCCTCCCGACCGCGGCAAGGGCTCTGTCCGGACGGTTTTCCCGCGAAATTCGACTCGACTCACCGCAAAACCGACTCGACCCGTCGCGCGTTCATTGCCGCTTCAGCGGCAGGGGATTCTTCTTCGCCCCGGACAGGCCCGTTTTGGCTTTGGGCTCAGGGGATCGGTCATGATGATTCAGCTTGCCGCCGTTTGCCGTCGCCGCGCGTTCGGCGCCGTGTTGTCGCTGGCGATGGCCTGCGCCGCCGCGCCGCTCGCGGCGCAGGGGATCGAGACGATCGATCCCGATAGCGCGATCGACGGCGACTTGTCGCAGCCGCAGCCGGGGCTCGATCAGCCGGCCTACGAGACTTCGCCCAGTTATGGCGAGATCGAGGGCGACCTCGTCACCGGCCAGACGGTCGCTCCCGGCCCGGCCACCGCTGCCCCGCCCGCAGCCGACGTCCCCGTGGCAGCCAGCGACACCTACAAGCAGGACGACCTGATCGGCGCCGCCGAAGGCGTATTCGGCAAGGGTGCCGAGGGTCTCGCGCGGCTGATCGAAGACGTGCTCGAGAAGCAGGGCGAGCCCAACGGCTACATCGTCGGCCGTGAGGCGGGCGCCGCGTTCGTGCTCGGGGCGCGGTACGGCTCGGGCACGCTGTTCCACAAGATCGAGGGTCAGAAGCCGGTCTACTGGACCGGGCCGTCGGTCGGCTTCGACGCCGGCGCCAATGCCGGCAACACCTTCGTGCTGGTTTACAACCTCTACGACACCGAGGAGCTCTACGAGCGCTTCCCGGCGGGCGAAGGGGCCGCCTACTTCGTGGGCGGATTCAACGCCTCGTACCTGCGCAAGGGCGACGTAGTGCTGATCCCGATCCGCGTCGGCGCCGGGCTGCGCCTCGGCGTCAACGCCGGCTACATGAAGTTCTCGAAAGAGCAGCGCTGGCTGCCGTTCTGACATCCCCCGGCGAAAGCGGGGATCGCGCAGGTCGCCAACAGCCCCAACCC
>JAEZES010000095.1 GCA_023432995.1 Pseudomonadota bacterium | reverse complement strand
GAATTGCCGTTTTCGGCGATCTCGGGAAGGTCGAGCATCACCGCGCCCCGGCCCGGCCGACGTCCTTTCGCGATCTTCGAGATCATGTCGTCGATTTCCGCCTCGGCGGCGGCTCTCGCGGCGCGCGGCGCCGCGCGCAAGTGGGCCAGCCTCACGCGGGCGCTCGGCGGCGACGGGAGCGGCGCGCCATGAGCGACCTTGCCAGCCGTCTCGCCGAGGACAAGGCGCTGCGCGACGCCGCGCTCGATCTGTTCAGGTCCGACATCTCGCTGATCCGCGGCGATCTCGGCGAGCGCGGAATCGGTGCGCGGGCAAAGGATCGGCTCGGCGGAGCGGCTCTTGAGACGCTCGACGAGGCGATTGGCTACGCCGAGGACAACAAGGGCTGGCTGGCTGCCGGAGTGGCGGCGGTCGTGCTGTGGTTTGCGCGCAGACCGATCCTCGACTGGGTAGCCGACTTGCTCGCGGGACCCGACGCGGAACCCGGCGAAGCGAGCGGTCGTTCAAGCGATGCAACCGAATTCACCGGAGACCCCCAATGAGCGATGCCAAGCGTCAGCAACTGAAGAAGAAGATTGCAGCCGGCCAGGCCCGCAATCGCGACATGGGACGCACGACCATCGTCGACCGCGCCGGCGAGAAGGCGATCGAGGCCAAGGACCGGTTCGTCGAGTTCGCCAAGGAACACCCGATCGCCACAGTTGCGGGCGGACTCGCGGTAGGCGTGCTGATCAGCGGGCTGTTCAAGCGCTCGCCGACCCGCCGCCTCGGCAACGCCGCGGCAAAGCGTGCCGGGGCGATCGCCGCGTTGGGCGCGGAACTGGCGCTGACTTATGCGCAGCAGGCGATAGCGGCAGCGAGCGAGGCCGGACGCGACGGTGCGCACAAGCTCGGAGAGTTCGGCGAGACGTTCGGCGATTCGGCGCGCAGCTCGGGCCGCGCGGCGCTGGACCGCGCCGGCGACCTGACCGAAGCCGCGCGCGCGGCGACCCGCGACGCAGGAAAGCGGCTCGGCAAGGCGTTGCGCAACCGGGTGAATTGAACCGTCGGCGGGCGCCGCCGGGCGATTAGTCACGACAGGCTTGCGGCGCAGAGTGCAAGGCGTAAGGGCGCGGTCCGCACGGCGTGAAAGGTGAATCGAATGACCAAGCAACTTCTCCACCTGGTGATGGGCGGCCGGGTGACCGACCCCCAAGGGGTGGAGTTCCAGAACCTCGACGAGATCGACCTGGTCGGCGTGTTCCCCAATTACGCGGCCGCAGAAGAGGCCTGGCGCAGCCACGCGCAACGCACGGTCGACGATGCCGAGATGAAGTACGTCATCGTCCACCTGCACAGGCTGCTCGAGCCCGAGTTGCCTCCCGCTGCCGGCTCCTGACTGCGGCGGATAACCGCGGCCGGGCCGCTTGAACCGGCGCGAATCCGCACCCTATAGCCCGCTCATGTCCGATGACCTGTTCGACAAGCTGCCTGCGGGTGGCGGCGATTACGATGCGTCCGCGATCGAAGTCCTCGAGGGGCTCGAGCCGGTGCGCCGGCGTCCCGGGATGTACATCGGCGGCACCGACGAACGCGCGCTGCACCACCTCGCCGCCGAAGTGCTCGACAATGCGATGGACGAAGCGGTCGCGGGGCACGCGACGCGGATCGAGGTCGAGCTCGGGCCCGGCAACCGCCTGACGATCACCGACAACGGCCGCGGCATGCCGGTCGACGAGCACCCGAAGTTCCCGGGGAAGTCGTCGCTCGAGGTGATCCTGACGATGCTCCACTCGGGCGGCAAGTTCTCCGGCAAGGCCTATGCGACCAGCGGCGGCCTCCACGGCGTCGGCGTCAGCGTGGTCAACGCGCTCAGTTCGCACGTGCGCGTCGAAGTGGCCCGCAACCGCGAACTCTATGCGCAGGAGTTCGAGCGCGGCCATCCCAAGGGCGGGCTCATGCACCTCGGCCCCACGCCCAACCGGCGCGGCACCTCGGTCACCTTCGTCCCCGACACCGAAATCTTCGGCGATCGCGAGTTCAAGCCCGCGCGGCTGTTCAAGCTCGCCCGTTCGAAGGCCTACCTCTACGCAGGCGTCGAAATTCGCTGGAGATGCGCTCCTTCGCTGGCAAGCGACGAGGTTCCCGCGGACGCGGTGTTCCAGTTTCCGGGGGGCCTCGCCGATCACTTGCGCGAGCAGGTCAACGGCCGCGAATGCATCACCGCGGAGTTCTTCACCGGCCGGCAGGATTTCCCCGACGAGCAGGGTCGCGTCGAGTGGGCGATCGCCTGGCCGTTGTGGTCCGACGGCGCCTATTCCTGGTATTGCAACACCGTGCCCACCCCCGATGGCGGGACGCACGAGCAGGGCGTCCGCGCCGCGCTCGCCAAGGGTATCCGCGCGTTCGGCGAGCTGGTCGGGCAGAAAAAGGCCAAGGACATCTCGGCCGACGACATCGTCATCGGGAGCGAGATCATGCTCTCGGTGTTCATCCGCGATCCGCAGTTCCAGAGCCAGACCAAGGATCGCCTGACGTCGCCCGAGGCTGCGCGGTTGGTCGAGAACGCCGTGCGCGACCACTTCGACCACTTCCTCTCCGACAACATGGAGCGCGGCCGCGCGCTGCTCGGCGCGGTGATGGAGCGAATGGACGAGCGCCTGCGGCGCAAGGCCGAGCGCGAGATCAAGCGCAAGACCGCGACCAACGCGCGCAAGCTGCGCCTGCCCGGCAAGCTGACCGACTGCTCGGGTGAAGGCGACGGCGAGACCGAGCTGTTCATCGTCGAAGGCGATTCCGCGGGCGGCAGTGCCAAGCAGGCGCGCGACCGCAAGACCCAGGCGATTCTGCCGATCCGCGGCAAGATCCTCAACGTCGCCAGCGCCACCGCCGACAAGATCCGCGCCAACAGCGAGATCGCCGACCTGATCCTCGCGCTCGGCTGCGGCACGCGCAAGGACTGCAACCCCGACCTGCTGCGCTACGACCGCATCGTCATCATGACCGACGCCGACGTCGACGGCGCGCACATCGCCACGCTGTTGATGACGTTCTTCTTCCAGGAGATGCCGGAGATCGTGAAGGCCAAGCGGCTCTACCTTGCCGAGCCGCCGCTCTATCGGCTGACGGCGGGCAAGGAGACGCTCTACGCACGCGACGACGCCCACCGCGCCGAGCTGGAAGCGACGGTGTTCAAGGGCAAGAGGCTCGAAGTCAGCCGGTTCAAGGGTCTTGGCGAGATGAACCCGCAGCAGCTGCGCGAGACGACGATGTGCCCCGAGACGCGCACGCTGACGCGCATCACCCTGCCACCCGAGCACGAGCAACGGTTCGCGGTGAAGGAACTGGTCGAGCAGCTGATGGGACGCAACCCCGAGCACCGGTTCAACTTCATCCAGAACCGTGCCGGAGAAGTGGACCGCGAGATGATCGATGCCTGACAACCTACGCGGTCGCTGCAATTGCGGCGCGATCAGCGCACGGTTCATCGGCCGCCCGATCCAGACCAGGCAGTGCTGGTGCCAGCAGTGCCGCGCTTCCGCCGCCGGCGGTCCCACGCACAACGCCATGTTCAACACCGCCGATGTGCAGCTCTCGGGCGAACCCGGCCTGTGGAGCTATCGGGCGGCGAGCGGAAACACGCTGACCCAGGCGTTCTGCCCGCATTGCGGTACGCCGGTCTATGCGCAGAGCTCGGCGCGGCCGCACATGATGACCTTCCGCTTGGGATTCCTCAGCGAGCCACACGGGCTGGCGCCGGAAATGGCGATCTGGACCGACGAAAAGCCGGACTGGGCGCTGCTCGATCCGGCCTTGCCGGCCTACCCGGGGCAACCGCCTGCCCCAACGCCGGCGAAGGGCTAAGCCCGGACCGCCTCGACCACGCTGACCGGCGACGAGGTCGGCACCACGCGATTCAGCTTGAATCCGTTCGGTTCGAGCAACGCCGCATACTCGCTGGGCGTCCGCTCTTCGCCACCCGGCACGAGCAGCATCATCATATCGAGCATCTTGCCCATGTGCGGTTCGTCGCCTTCGGGCAGCACCATTTCGACGATCAGGAGCCTGCCGCCCGGGTTCATCGCCTCGCGAACGTGACCGAGGATGGTCGCGTTCTCGACGTCGTCCCAGTCGTGAACGATGTGCGACAGCAGGTAAGCGTCGTGGCCCCTCGGGACCCCCTCGAAGAAGCTGCCGCTCTCGATCGTAACGCGGTCGGCCACGCCGAAACGCTCGAGCAGCGGAGGTGCGTCGCTGACGACGTGGGGCAGGTCGAACAGGACGCCGTTCAGGTGGGCGTGGCGAGAAAGCACGTGGCCGAGCATGTTGCCCGAGGCCCCGCCGACATCGACCAGCGAGCCGATCCCCGAGAAGTCGTAGGCTTCGGCCACCGCCGGCGGCTCGCGCCCGTGGAACCCGACCATGGTTTCGCTGAAGAACTGTGCCATGCCCGGATTGTGCTGCAGGTACTGGAACAGCCCCATGCCGTGCGCCTTCTCGAACGCCGGATCCCCGGTCACGAGCCCGTGGTCGAACACCTTCCACGCCGGTTTCACCATGTCGCCGATGAGCGCGATCACCGCCGAGCGGGCGGCCCCCGGAGCGCCCGTCCGGAGCGCCGCGCCAAGATCGGTCAGGCGGAAGCTGTCCGCCCCGGCCGACGCCAACAGGCCCAGTCCGGTCAGGGAACGCAGGTAGCGGTAGAGCTCGCGATGGCGCATGCCATACTCGGCAGCGAGATCCTTGGCCGTGCGCGGCGCGTCGCCGGCGAACTTGTCGGCAAGGCCCATCTCGGCCGCCTGGAGCAGCAACTCGCCGGCCCAGTGCGCGATTGCCATGTCCATCAGCCGCGAGGCGGCGGCGGCCTCGTCCAGTTTCTCGCCCATGCGCAGCCCCCCTCCGACTAGTTGTCGTAGGCAGGAGTATCGTTGCAGCTCGAACTTGTCACGCGGCAGGCCCGCGGCCTCGCACCGTTTGGACCGGCCCCACGGATTCGAGCTCGGTGAAGCGCAAGCTCGCCGCGACCGGCGCGTTCAGCTTGCCTCGACCGGCACAAGCCGCCACCCTGCACGGATGCAGACGGCGCGCGTGCGATGATCGACAGCGGACCGCGCCACACCCGTTTCGCCCGTGTCCGTGCCCGGCTCGAAGGATACAGCCCGCCGCCCGGCTGGCCGAGCTGGGTTTACGAGTTCGCGTTGTTCACTTTCAAGCAGGGCTGGGCCTGCCTGTTCGGCGCGCTGATGCTCGGGCTGCTGCTCGGGACCCATGCATTTTATCCGCAGGACGCCGCCCTCGCCCGCTACGACTTCCTCACGCTGGCCGCCCTCGCAATCCAGTTCGGCATGCTCGCCTTCCGGCTCGAGACGCTCGAGGAAGCCAAGGTCATCCTGGCGTTTCACCTGGTCGGCACGGTCATGGAGCTGTTCAAGACCGCCTGGGGCTCGTGGCTCTATCCGGAGCCATCGCTGCTGAGGATCGGAGGCGTGCCGCTGTTCTCCGGCTTCATGTACGCCGCGGTCGGCAGCTACCTCGCCCGCGTCTGGCGGATCTTCGCGTTTCGCTTCGAACCGTACCCGCGCGCGCTGTGGACACAGCTGCTGGCCGTCGCGGTCTACGTGAACTTCTTCAGCCACCACTGGCTGCCCGACATCCGGCTTGCGCTGTTCGCGGCGATGGCGCTGTTGTTCTGGCGCACGCGGGTCCACTTCACCGTTTGGCGCGACGAGCGGTGGATGCCGTTGCTGCTCGGCTGGTTCCTGGTCGCGCTGTTCATCTGGTTCGCCGAGAACATCGGCACGTTCGCGCGGGCCTGGGCCTACCCGGGTCAGGAGGACGGCTGGGAGCCGGTCGCACCGGCAAAGCTCGGCGCGTGGTACCTGCTGATGTACATCTCGTTCGTGCTCGTCGCCTCGATCCACGGCGCGAGATCGAGGTCACGGGCCGCGACGCCGCCGGACGAGCCTTACAGCACGTAAGAGATCTCGTAGTCGCCCCACCGGCGGCCGTTGATCACGATCGGCACGCTGGCGAGGCGCACCACCCGGTACTGGCTGCCATCGCCCTCGTAGCGGTAAACGGCCATCGAGAAGTCCTGGTCGCCGCCCTTGATGCGGCGGTCGATGGCATTGAAGATCATTCGTCCGTTGCGGCAAAACTGCAGGTCGTGCGTGTAGTCGCCGGTCGGCTTGCGCGAACGCTCGGTCAGGTGGGTCGGCAGGAAGCCGTTGCGGTCGTCGCACACGGTGGCGACGATGTTGGGATCCGATGCCTTGATCCGGTCGAGCACCGGCCGCCAGTTGGCGTCGGCCCAGTCGGAGAACGAGTTGCGGAACAATTGCGGATTGGTCCCGGCCACCTCGACGTAGGTGTCATCGAACAGCGCCGACTCGGTCAGGCTGCCGTCGGCGAGCGCGGCGAGCGCAAGCTGGGTGACCTCGTCGGCCGCTTCGCGGGCCCGCTCGACCATCGCCATGTCGCCTGGAGAGAGCCCGGCGTGCACGATGCGGTCGAACATCACGCTGGCCATTTCCTCGAGGTCGCCCATCCGGTTCTGAGCGCTGCCCAGCTTGCTCTCGTTGTCCTTGGCGGCGGCGTCGAATGACGCGAGGGCCTGTTGCAGCTTGCCGACATGTCCGCTGATGGCGCCGGTGGCCTGTGCGATCTGGTCGTTCTGCCGATCGACCTCACTGACCATTTCGCTGACGTCGATCAGCGTGTCCTCGATCCGCGACACCGACGTGCGCGCCTCGTCGCGCACTTTGACGCCCTTCTCGATCTCGACGATCACCTGCTCGGCTTCCATCCCGAGCGTGTCGATCGTGCGGGCGATCTCGTCGGTCGCGAGGCGGGTCTTGCCGGCGAGCGTCTTCACTTCGGCCGCGACCACCGCAAAGCCGCGCCCGGCATCGCCCGCACGCGCAGCCTCGATGGCGGCGTTGAGCGAGAGGATGTTGGTCGTCTCGGCGATCTGGTCGATATCGCGTGAGCATTGCCTGACCTGGTTCATCGCCGCGGCAAAGCCGGTCACGTGCTGGGTCAGCGTGTCGACGAGCGAGAGCAGGTTGCCGATTTCCGACAGCGACGCCCGGATATGGACCGTGCCCTGGGCCAGCTGGTCGATGGCGCGCTGCGAGAGAAGGCGCGATTCGTCGCACGCTTGCGCGACCTGGTCCTGGTCGGTGTTAAGCGTCTCGACCGTTTCGAGCAGCGCGGTGTGCTCCGCGCGCAGCCGCTCCGACGAGGCGATGACCGACTGGACCAGCCCCGAGACGTCGGAACAGCCAACGGTGACCTCGCTGCAGGCCTCGGAGATACTTTCGACCGCGCCGCCGTCCGGCACGGCAATTGTCTGGTGGAGCATGCCTCTCGCGCCCGCTCTGATTTGGTTGCTGGGAGCGGTAACAGTGGTTGGTTAGCGAGCTATTAAGTCCGACGCTAATTGCGGCCAATTATCGTCACTTCTCCGCCGCCCCCAGCCTTTCGCGCGGCACCTTGGCGAACATTTCCTGCACCCTTGGCCGCGCATTGATCTGTTCCAGCCAGCGCACCAGATGCGGCGTATCGTCCTTGTTGACCAGCTCTGCAAAGCCGGTCTCCATGCCGTTGGCGATGGCGAAGTTGCAGATGTCGGCAAGCGTGTACATCCCGCCGGCGAGCCACTCGTTGTCGGCGAGGCGATCGTCGAGGCGACGCACCGAAACCGCAATCCGGCGCATCGCGTCGTCGAGCTCCTCCTGCGGAAAGCCCTCGCGGGCGCGGCGCCATTTTACCCGCTGTTCGGGTATCGGAATCTTCTGCAGGTGCTCCTCGAACTCGGCGTCGCTCAGTGCCTGCGCCATGTACTTGACGCCGCGGTGCCAGCCGATCGTCGAAACGCACCAGCAGAAATACTCGTCGACCCACTTGGTCCACACCCGCATCGTCGCGCGATCGTAGGGGTCGTCGGGGCGAAGGCGAACATCCGTCGGGTAGGCATCCTCGAGGTACTCGCAGATCACCGTGCTCTCGGTCACCACGCGGCCGCCGTCGTCGAGCGCGGGGACCTGCCCGCGAGGGTTTATCGCCTTGTACCAATCGCTGTGGTGCTCGAACTTGGCCGGGTTGAGCAGCCGATGCTCGAAATCGAGGCCCTTCTCGTACAGGGTCAGGGTCGGCTTGAGCGAGTTGGCACCAGGTCCGAAGCTGTAAAGCGTCAACATGTCTCTCTCCCGCCGCGCTTGGCAGCGCCTAGCGAGGCGCTGCCGGCGGGGGCAAGCGCTAATGCGTTAAGGGGTGTCCTCCCCTGAATTCCGGGCGATCGCGTTGGCGATATAATGTACCTGCGAACGCGCCCACCGCCGCGCCGGCACCCGGTAGAGACTGGTCAGATAGGCAAGGTCGAACTCGGTCAGGGCCGGCGGGGCCGAGGGCTCGCCAGCTTCGAACAGTCCGAGGATCGAGACGGCGCCGCTGTCCAGCGTCTCCGGCCGCACCATCGCCAGCCCGCGCATCGCCGCGTAGTCGGCGATCTGCCGCAGCGACTTGCCAAGCGTTGCCTGCGTCTCGAGCACGACCCACGACGAACGGATGGTCTGCTGCACCGACGGGTTGGCGTTGGAGGCGTCGTAGATCCGCATCACCGGGACGTCGCCGAAGCTCACGCTCGATCCGGCGAATCCGGTCTTGACCGCACCGTGGCCGCGGCTCGGAGACGGACGGCCGGCGCTGCCGCCCAGCCCGTTGGTGACAAGCGTTGTGCTCCACGACCGCGCCGGCCCCGCAACGCCCGAGAGTTGCTCGAACTCGCGGCGCGAGAGGCCGGTAACTGCGGCCGGATCGCGCCGGGCAAGTTCCTCGACGAACGCCGGCGCGTCATCGACGATGACCAGGAACAGGTTCGCGGTGCAGTCGTCTCCGCCGGCCTCGAGGCCGACCCGCTCGGCGGTGGCCTTGATCCACGCGCCAACGAGCGCCGCGTACTCAGCTTCGAAGCCGTTGACCTCCGGACAGATCGGCTCGTCGAACCGGGCGAGCTGCCCGTCGACCGGCCGGGCAACGCGCCGTACCAGAGTGCGCGCCTGTTCTTCGCTCAGAGTGGGTTGCCCGCTGACGACGATCGGCGTGTCCGCGCCCGGCTCGCGCGGCTGGGCCAGAGCAGGCGCCGCCACGGCGCCAAGGACAGCGAGCCACGATGAGCCTCTGCGGAACACGCCCACCTCGCGCTTGGGTCAATCACGCGCATAGTCCACCGCAGGCTCGCGTCAACCGAAGTGAGCCAGGTGGTGCTCGATCGACTACCACCGCTTCCGGGCTGCCAGGTGCAGGCAATCGCTAGGGGTTACGACGTCAAAGCGGGCATCCCGGAAGCCGGCGGGCGATGGCGTTGACATCCTCTTGAGGGTCCTCGCGGCTGTGATATCTTGTCAGCTGAAGGAGAGGTCCGATGCGCGTTGCCCTGTCGCTGATCGCCCTTTTGCCAGCCACCGCTGCCAGTCCGCCCCCGCTTGAACTCCCAGCTGAAACCGCTGTGCCAGGGACGCCCTCGTCGTCGGTCAGGCCGGTCGAAGGAAGGGTGCCCTGCCGTGACACGATAGAACAGGTGCGCGAGGAACGCGACCTGCCCTCGCTCAGGCGTGAAACCGCGACGCCGGACGAACCGCTGCTTATCGCAGCGGTCGATCACCGGATCGGCGGATGCTCCGTCCTGGTGATGCACAACAATACCAGCGACGTGCGGCCGCTGCCGGCTTTGCCGAAAGGGCCGCCCCGAATGCAACGGATCCCCGGGGGCTAAGCCCGCCGCAGGAGCGGCCCGCTACACATCATCGCACGCGTTTCGTGCGTCCGCCGTCCAAACTTGCGTCCTAGTAGAGCAGCAGGTCGGCCGTCGTTTCGCGCCACAGCGCTTCGTCGGCTGCCGCAAGCCGTTCGAGATCGCCCGGCGTCGCTGCGCCGTCGTCGGCCCATTCGCGCAGCGCAGGTCCGCCGTTGATGACGTCGATCGCCAGCCGGTCGAACTCGTACTCGTAGGGAAAGTCGCGCCAGATCGGGTAGTCGGGATAGAGACGACGGATCGCTTTGAACGCGAGTGCCTGGAGGCGCCAGGGCCGGAACCTCGCATGATCGTAGAACGGGCCCTCGGCGTGAACCATCAGCCCGTGGCACAATTCGCCGGCGTGCTTGTGGAAGGTCGGCGTGAACCAGCACTCGCGCAAGGCACAGCCGTCGAGCCACTCGGGCGCCAGGCGCCGCATTTCGGCAAGCACGGCGCCCGCATCGAGGTCCGGTGCACCGAACAGCACCTCGAGCGGCCGGGTCGTGCCGCGCCCTTCGCTCACGGTCGAGCCCTCGATCATCACCGTGCCGGCATAGGCGCGGGCCATGTTGAGGCTCGCGGCGTTAGGGCTCGGATTGATCCAGATCCGGCTCTCGGGCCAGCCGTAACCCGGTCCGGCCTCGGGCAGCCAGTCATGCATCTCGATCACGCGGTAATCGACGTCGAGCTCGAAGTGCCGGACGAACCACGCGCCTATCTCGCCCATCGTCAGACCGTGACGCATCGGCATGGGCCCGGCGCCGACGAAGCTTTCCTGCCCCGGCAACAGCAGCGTGCCTTCGACAGGGCGGCCGGCGGGATTGGGCCGGTCGAGCACCCACACGCTCTTGCCGTGGCGGGCGGCTTCCTCGAGCAGGTAGAGCAGCGTCGTGCAGAAGGTGTAGATCCGGCAGCCGAGGTCCTGCAGGTCGAACAGGAACACGTCGGCCGCGCTCATCATCTGCCCGGTCGGCCGGCGCACCTCACCGTAAAGGCTGAACAGCGGGATGCCGTAGCGCGGATCGATCTCGTCCGCGGTCTCGACCATGTTGTCCTGCTTGTCGCCCTTGATCCCGTGCTGCGGCCCGAACGCGGCGGTGACCTTGACGCCTGCGCCAACAAGCGCATCGAGCGAATGGGTCAGATCGAGGGTCACCGACGCCGGATGCGCGACCAGCGCGACTCGCCGGTCCGAGAGCGGTTTCCTCAGCGCCGGCTCGGCGAGCAGGCGATCGATGCCGAACTTCATGCGTTCGCCGGTGCCGGAAGCACGGCGGCGAAGCAAGCCGGGGCGTGAAAGTCGGGCTCCGCCTCGGGATGCGCGAGCGCCCAGAACGACTTCACCCCACCCTGTTCCTCGATCACCGCCGACAGCCCCATCGTGCAATCGGTCTCGGGCAGCCCCGTCACCGGAATGGCCGCATCGAAGATTGCAAAATGGCTGCCGCATCGCAGCGTGCACTCGGGTTCGCGCGGAAACGGCCGTTCGGCCATGCCCCACCGGTAGGCTTCAAAGTCATAGGCGTTCCACCGCTCCGAGGGCGACAGGTTGAACTCGACGTAGGACACGCCTCCGGCCGGCTTGAGGAACAGCTCAAAGCAGGTCGTCTGCCACAGCTCGTCGGCCCGCCCCCTGCCCGCGAACGGCGGCACCACCAAGGCCTGCGAGCCTTCGATGCGCCAGCGCACCCGCAGCCAGTTGGTGTCGCGGCCGATGATCCGGGCCTCGACTTGCGAGACCTCGCGCGGCGGGTGGTCGGGATGGGCGGTCAGCGGATACGTTTGCATGAAGTCCCTTGCGTGCTACGCGCCCGCGCCGAACGAGGGAGCGACATGAGCCAGTACCAGTCCGACTTGCTGCGTCTACTCGACGAGCGCGGTCATATCCACCAGGTGACGGATCCGGTGGCGCTTGATGCGCTGGCCCGCCGCGAAGTCGTGACGAGCTATGTCGGCTTCGACCCGACCGCGCGGTCGCTCCACGTTGGCAACCTCGCCTCGATCATGCTGCTGCGCCGCCTGCAGCAGGCCGGGCACCGGCCGATCGTCATCATGGGCGGCGGCACGGCCAAAGTCGGCGACCCGTCGGGCAAGGACGATATGCGCAAGCTGCTGACCGACGAGCAGCTCGCGGCCAACATCGCCTCGATCAGGGGGAGCTTCGAGAAGATCCTGTCGTTCGACGACAGCCCCACCGCTGCCCTGCTGATCGACAACGACGAATGGTTGAGCAAGCTCGGCTACATCGAGTTGCTGCGCGACGTTGGCCGGCATTTCACGATCAACCGGATGCTCACGTTCGATTCGGTCAAGCTGCGGCTCGACCGCGAGCAGCCGCTGACGTTCCTCGAATTCAACTACATGATCCTGCAGGCCTACGACTTCCTCAAGCTGTCGCGCGATTACGGCTGCCGCCTGCAACTCGGCGGCAGCGACCAGTGGGGCAACATCGTCAACGGCATCGAGCTGGCGCGCCGGATCGACGGCACCGAGCTCTACGGCGTGACCGCGCCGCTGATCACTCGCGCCGACGGCTCGAAGATGGGCAAGTCGGTCTCGGGCGCCGTGTGGCTCAACGAGGACATGCTGTCCGCGTGGGATTTCTGGCAGTACTGGCGCAACGTCGACGACCGCGACGTCGGCCGCTTCCTGCGGCTGTTCACCGACGTCCCGCTGGACGAGATCGCGCGCCTCGAGGCGCTCGCGGGCGCCGAGGTCAACGAGGCCAAGATCGTTCTCGCCAACGCCGTCACCACGCTCGTCCGCGGCGAAGATGCCGCGCGCGCGGCCGAGTCGACCGCGGCGGCGACGTTTGCCGGCGGCGGACTCGGCGAGGACCTGCCGGTGCTCGAGGTCCCTGCCGGAGGCATCCGCCTCGGCGCCGCCTGCACCGCGGTCGGCCTGACGGCATCGAACGGCGAGGCCAAGCGCAAGATCGCCGAGGGCGCGGTCCGGCTCGACGACGTCCCCCAAGAAGACCCGGGGCTGCTGATCGAACTGGCCCCCGGCGAGCAGCGGAAGCTGAGCCTCGGGCGCAAGCGGCACGCGGTTCTGCGTGGCGTCTGAGCACCCCGCTTTTACCCTTTGTCCAGCATTTTCTGCGAAGACCTCCGAACCGAATAGAGCAACAAGGGAGTTCGGGGTAAATGGCAGGCGGCGCTCAGCTTTCCGTACCCGACATGCGCCGTTCGACCCGGCACCCGGTCGACGTTCCCGTGATCGGCGAACATCGCACGCGCGGCGACCTGAAGCTGCACGTCTGCAACCTCTCGGCGCACGGCTTCATGGTCGACGCCGGGGGCGACAAGGCCGTTCCCGAGCTCGCCCGCGGTGACCGCGTGATCATCCGCCTGCCGGTGATCGGCCGGATCGAAGCCTATTGCATCTGGGTCACCGAGGATCGCGCGGGCTTCCAGTTCGAGCGGATCATCCGCCTCGACGATTTCATGGCGATGATCGGCGAACTCCAGCCCAACCCGCGCCTGCGCCGCCGGGGCTGATCCGTCCCCAGCGGGCCGTCCCGACGACCACCGGAACCCCATAGACTTCCGCCTGTCATCCCGGCGCACCACGGTACCTCGTGCCTTCGGCCGGCACCGCAGTGGACTCGCTCCCGGCTTGCGCCGGGATGACGAAGGCGTGTTGTCGGACTCCGGCGTCTCGATCCCCTTGGCACTGTCTCGTCCGCCTGCCATGGCGAACGCGTGAGCGACCCCGCTGCCGATCCCACTTCGCCGCTGCAGATCGCCGACTATCGGCGGTTCTGGCTCGCCCGCTTCCTCGCCACCTTCGCCACGCTCTCGGTGGTCGTGCTGATCGGCTACCAGACTTACGACGTGGCCCGCGAGCAGTACGGCATGGGTCTCAGGGATGCGGCGCTCATGCTCGGCTTGCTGGGGGCCGTCCAGTTCGTGCCGCTGTTCGTGCTCACGCCCGTCGCCGGGGTCGCCGCCGACCGGTTCGACCGCCGCCGCGTGGTGCTGTTCGCCAACCTGATCGACTGCAGCATCGCGCTGGCCCTCGCGCTCGCCACCGCCAGCGACGCGCTGACCCTGCCGCTGCTGTTCGGCCTCGCCGCCGCGCATGGCGCGGCGCGCGTGTTCAATGGCCCGGCGCTGAGCGCGATCGCTCCCAACGTCGTCCCGCCTGCGCTGCTGCCCAAGGCCATCGCCCTGAGCTCGATGGGGTGGCAGGTCGGCACCGTCGTCGGCCCCGCAGCCGGCGGCTTCCTGTTCGCGGCCAGTGCGCCGCTGCCCTATTTCGTCTCGGCAGCGATGTTGCTGGTCTCCGGCCTGCTGATCTCGCGCGTCCGCCCGGTGCGCGCGGTCCACGAGGGGCCACCGCGCCACCCGCTGCGGCAGATTGCCGACGGCTTCGTGTTCGTCCGCCGCGAGCGCTTCCTGCTTGGCTGCATCACGCTCGACCTGTTCGCCGTCCTCCTCGGCGGCGCCACCGCCATGCTGCCGGTGTTCGCCCGCGACATCCTCGACGTCGGCCCCGAAGGCCTGGGCCTGATGCGCGGGGCGCCGGCGGTGGGCGCCTCGCTAATCGCAGCCTGGCTGAGCTGGCGGCCGCTCGAGCGCAACGTCGGGGTAAAGATGCTATGGGCGGTGGTCGGGTTCGGCGCCGCCACGACGGGTTTCGCCCTTTCGCGCAGCTTCGCGCTGTCGCTCGCCATGCTGGCCCTGCTCGGCGCTGCCGACATGATCTCGGTGTTCGTGCGCAACTCGCTGATCCAGCTCAACACGCCCGACGCGATGCGCGGGCGCGTTTCGGCCATCTCCGGCCTCGCCATCTCGGCCTCGAACGAGCTCGGCGAGTTCCGTGCCGGGCTGATGGCCGGAGTGCTCGGTGCCGTCGGGGCTGTTGCCTTCGGCGGGGTCGGTGCGATAGTCGTCACCGCGATCTGGGCCGTGATCTTTCCTGAGCTGCGTAAAGCAAGGACGTTCGCCCCGACATTCCTGCACTCGGATACTGAAAAGGAGCCCGCGTCATGAAGGCCGACAACGTCCTCGCCACCATCGGCAACACTCCGCACATCCGCCTCTCGCGCCTGTTCCCCGACCACGAGGTGTGGGTGAAGAGCGAGCGCGCCAATCCGGGCGGCTCGATCAAGGACCGCATCGCGCTGGCGATGGTCGAGGACGCCGAGAGGAGCGGCGCGCTCAAACCCGGCGGGACGATCATCGAGCCGACCAGCGGCAACACCGGCATCGGCCTGGCAATGGTCGCCGCGGTCAAGGGCTACAAGCTGGTGCTGGTGATGCCCGAGTCGATGAGCCTCGAACGGCGACGGCTGATGCTCGCCTATGGTGCGACCTTCGACCTCACGCCGAAGGAAAAGGGCATGAAGGGCGCGTTGGCCCGCGCCGAGGAGCTGATCGCCGAGACGCCGGGCTCGTGGATGCCACAGCAGTTCGAGAACCGGTCCAACATCAAGGTCCACGCCGAGACCACCGCCGCCGAGGTGCTGCGCGACTTCGCCGAGAGCCCGATCGACGTGGTCATCACCGGCGTTGGCACCGGCGGCCACTTGACCGCCTGCGCCGAGGAACTCAAGAAGGCGTGGCCGGGCCTCAAGGCCTACGCGGTTGAACCGACCCTCTCGCCGGTGATCTCCGGTGGGCAGCCCGGCCCGCACCCGATCCAGGGCATCGGCGCCGGCTTCATCCCGACCAACCTGCACACCCAGGCGATCGACGGCGCGATCCAGGTCGAGCCCGAGGACGCCAAGGAGATGGCTCGCCGTTGCGCGCGGGAGGAAGGCCTGCTCGTGGGCATCTCGAGCGGCGCGACGCTGGCGGCGATCCGGCAGAAGCTCGCCGAACTGCCGGCCGGAACGCGGGTGCTCGGCTTCAATTACGACACCGGCGAGCGGTACCTGTCGGTGCCGGACTTCCTGCCGACCGAGTAGGCGCGCCGCGCGCAGTCCGGCGATGAGCCTGGAACCGATTCCCTATGCCGACGGCGAGACCGGACTGTCCGGCTTTGTCGCCCGCCCCGCTGGTCCGCCGCGGGCGGCCGTGCTCGTGTTCCCGACGATCATGATCACGACCCCGGCCGTCGAAGCCAAGGCCCGGGCGCTCGCCCAGTCCGGTTACCTTGCGCTGATCGCCGACTATTACGGCAGGGCGCCCGGCGGCTTCGACGAAGCCCGCACCCTCGCCGCCGAGATCCGCCCCGACCCGCTGGCCTACCGCCGCCGGCTCAGGGCCGGCCTCAGGGCGCTGGCGAACCTGCCCGAAGCCGGCGGACTGCCGATCGGCGCGATCGGATTCTGCATGGGCGGCCAGGCCGCGCTCGAGTTGGCCCGCGACGGCGCGCCGCTGTTCGCGGTGACCAGCTTTCACGGCCTGCTCGATACCGGCTTGCCCGCCGAACCGGGACGAATCAGCGCCCGCATCCTCGTCTGCCACGGCGACGCCGACCCGATGGTGCCGCGCAGCCAGGTCATCGCCTTCTGGGAGGAGATGGACGCCGCCGGGGCCAACTGGCACTTCCATGCCTACAGCGGCGTCAAGCACGGCTTCACCAATCCGGCCAAGGTCGAGGGGAATCCGGCCGTCGCCTACGATGCGAGCGCCGACCGGCAAAGTTGGGCGGCCATGCTGGCGCTGTTCGACGAGGTGCTCGGGTAGCGGCGGCTGTCGCCTTGCTGCGAAATATTCGTGCGAGCACGCCTGAGGAAATTGCGAGAGCATGGTAGTGTCTTTCGACGCCTGAACGATTATGCTCGCCTCCATGAGCCGGCGTCCCCCTTCACCCGCTTCTCTCTCTCAGTCCTCCGTATCGCGCCGCTGCACCTTGGCGATGCTGTCATCGACCGCGGTGCTCGTCGCCTGCGGCGGGGGCAGCGGTGGCGGAGGAGGCGGCGGTGGCGGCACGCCGGCGCCGACCCCGAGCCCGACTCCCGCGCCGACTCCGACACCGGTGTCGGGCCCGGCCTGGTTCGGCTACGGGCGCGATCCGCAGCACACGGCGGAAAGCGCGATCGCGTCGCAGAATCTCGACCGGGTGGCGTGGACCACGCCGGTCGACCTGGCTCCGCAATACACCCAGTCGGGGGCGCTGCTGACGCACTACGGCTCGCCGGTCGTGACGACGACCAACACCGTGGTGATCCCGGTCAAGACCGGGGCCACGGGCGGGTATCGGGTCGAGGGCCGCGTCGGGCAAACCGGCGCGCTCGTGTGGTCGGGCAACATCGACTACGTGATGCCGCCCCATAACTGGCTACCGCCGTGCAACATCCTGCTGACCGAACAGGGCCGGCTCTACGCGCCCGGCGCCGGCGGCAAGCTGCTGGTGCGCGCCGATGCCGACGCCGCCGCCGGCAATTTCGTCCCGCAGGTATTCTACGGTGATGCCACCTATGCCGCCAATCCCGCGGCGTTCGATGCAACCGTGTTCATCAACACGCCGTTTACCGCCGACGGGGCGGGCAACCTGTTCTTCGGCTTTCAGGTCACCGGCGCCAATCCCGCGGGGCTGGTCAGCGGTATTGCCCGCGTCGCTCCGGACGGAACCGGCACCTGGGTCGGCGCCGCTGCGGCCGCTGCCGATGCGGCGATCCAGAAGCCGGCGATGAACTGCGCGCCGGCGCTGTCGAACGACGGCAGCACGGTCTACATCGCGGTCAACGTCGCGCCCGGCGGCGGCGTGCAGCGAGGCTATCTGCTGGCGCTCGACAGCACGACGCTGGCGGTGAAAGCGCGGGTCGCGCTGGTTGATCCGAATCTCGGCACTCCCGCGCGGATCAGCGACGACGGCACCGCCTCACCGGTGGTGGGGCCCGACGATCGGGTGTTCTACGGCGTGCTCGAATCACAGTTCCCGACGCACAACGCACGCGGCTGGCTGCTGCAGTTCGACGCGCTGCTCAACCCTGCCGGCGTGCCGGGCAGCTTCGGCTGGGACGTGTCGCCGAGCGTGATCCCGGCGTCGATGGTCCCGTCGTACGCCGGAACGTCGACCTACCTGCTGGCGCAGAAGTACAACAACTACCGCGGGGTCGGCACCGGCGACGGGCTCAACCGGCTCGCCGTGCTCGACCCGGGCGCGAGCCAGGCCGACCCGGTGGTCCCGGCCGTGCAGGTGATGCGCGAGGTGCTGACGGTCCTCGGGCCGACGCAGGACGGCAACACCACCGGGCGGCGCGAATGGTGCATCAACACCATGGCGACCGACCCGCAGCGCAATTCGATCCTCGCCAACAACGAGGACGGCCGGATGTACCGCTGGGACCTGGCGACCAACACGCTGTCGCAGGGCGTCCAGCTCAACGCCGGCCTCGGCCAGGCCTACACGCCGACGCTGGTCGGCGCCGACGGCGGCGTCTACGCGATCAGCAACGCGACGTTGTACGCGATCCGGGCGAACTAGGGCTCGAGCGAACCTCCCTCACCGACGGAACGGGTTGCTGAACCGATCGTCGGCAACGAGTTCCTCATCGTTCAGCGTCATCAGGAAGGCCACCAGCGCGGCGCGGTCGTCGGCGCCCAGGTTCAGGCGTAGCGGCCCGCCATCTTGCCGCAGCCGCCGGTCGAGCGCCGGGCCATCCTGGATGCCGTGGTCGTAGAACCCGACCACCTCGGCCAGCGTCGCGAAGCGGCCGTCGTGCATGTACGGGCCGGTGAGGCCGACGTTGCGCAGCGACGGCGCCTTGAACAGACGCGTCTCGCCGGGGTCGAGGCCGTTGCTGCGCGAGTCCGCGGCGAGGGCGAACGTCGGCGGGAGGTGGCAGGCGGCGCAACCGGCGCCGCCCTCGGCGGCAGAGGTCATGAACAGACGGCGGCCACGGTTCTCCTGCGCGGTGAAATTCGGCAGGTCGACGTCGAGCGCACGGCCCGGCGCTTCCGGCGCGAAGACCTGCGCGTAGCCCTCGTCCCACCGGCTCGAGTGCGCGACCATGGCGCGCACGAACCGGGCGAGCGCCCGCTGGATCCGCGGTTCGGTGATCGCCGGGTCGCCGAACGCCCAGGCGAACAGTTCGGGGTAGTAGGCGATGCCCTCCATCTTGCGGATCAGGTCGCCGAAATCGCCGGCCGCCCCGCCCCAGCCCATCTCGACCAGGCTGTGGAACGGCTGGCTCGCCTGAGCCTCGACGCTGGCCGCGCGGCGGTCCCAAAACATCGTGCCGGGCTGCCAATAGCGCAGGTTGCCGAGGCGCATCGCATGGAACTCTGTGGTGGCGGCGCCGCTGATGCCGTTGCTGAAGCGCATCGGATCGGTGAAGCCGAACTTCTGCTGGTGACAGGTGGCGCACGAGGCGCGGTCGTTGGTGCTGAGCCTGAGATCGTAGAACAGCACCCGGCCGAGCGTCGCCACGCGGTCGTCGAGCGGACCGCCCGGCGGGCTGTTGTCGAGCGAGGCTACCGTGCGGTCGTAGTGCGCAGGCAGCGCGGGCGCCGAGTAGCTGGCGACCTCGGCGAAGTCGATCGTGGTGAATTCGGCGACGCCGGGCGGGGTCCGCTCGCCGCTTCCGCAGGCGGCCAGCGCGAACAGCAGGCCGGCCACGAGCAGCTGTCGCATGAGCCCGCAGCGCATCGTCATCGGACGGCGGGGGCCGCGCTAAGCACTCGCCACGAAGGCTTCGGGCGGCAAGGCCATCAGGCTCTCGGCTCCCGCCTCGACCCGGCGGCACAGCACGACCGCTTCGGGCAGCGCGCGCCGCGCGTAGTGGCGCGCGGTGATCAGCTTGGCGGCGCAGAACGGATCGCCGGCCTCGGGCAGCGCCGCCTGCGCCAGCCTGAGCCACATCCAGCCGACCGCGACCACTCCGACCAGCTGCATGTAGGCGTAAGCGCCAGCGCCGAGGTCGTCGGCGCGCGCCGGGCCGGCCGAGAGCAGCCACAGTCCGGCCTCTCGCGCTTCGTGCATCGCCTCGCGCAGCGGTGCGGCGATGTCGTGCAGCTCGCGCGGGGCGGCCTCGCACTCGCCTTCGACCAGCGCGAGAAAGCGCTCGGCCACGACGCCGCTGTCGCGCAGCAGCTTGCGCCCGGCCAGGTCGAGCGCCTGGACGCCATTGGCGCCCTCGTAGATCATGGGCACGCGGGCATCGCGGACGATCTGCTCCATGCCCCATTCGGCGACGTAGCCGTGCCCGCCGAACACCTGCTGCATCGCGACCGCGGTCTCGAACCCCTTGTCGGTGCCGTAGCCCTTGACCACCGGGGTCAGGAACGAGACCAGCGCCTCGGCCGCGGCGCGCTCGGCCGGGCTGTCTGCCGCATGCGACAGGTCGATCTGGTGCGCGGTCCACAGCACCAGCGCGCGGAAGCCCTCGGTGAACGCCTTCGCGTCCATCAGCATGCGCCGAACGTCGGGATGGACGATCAGCGGATCAGCCGCCGCCGTGCTCCCGGGCGCTCTGCCCTGCTTCCGCTCGAGCGCGTAGGCGGCGGCGTTCTGATACGCCAGCTCGGCCTGCGCCAGGCCCTGGTTGCCGCACGACAGGCGCGCGGCGTTCATCATGATGAACATCGCCGCGAGGCCCTCGTTCTCGGCCCCGACCAGCCAGCCGGTCGCGCCGTCGAAGTTCATCACGCAAGTGGCGCTGCCGTGGATACCCATCTTGTGCTCGATCGCGCCGCACGAAACCGCGTTGCGGCTGCCGTCGGGGAGGATCTTCGGCACCACCAGCAGCGAGATTCCGCGCGTCCCTTCGGGTGCGCCGGGCACCCGCGCCAGCACCAGGTGGACGATGTTGTCGGTCAGGTCGTGCTCGCCGCCGGAGCAGAAGATCTTTTCGCCGGTGACCGCGAAACTCCCGTCGCCGCGCGGTTCGGCTCTGGTCCGCAGCAGTCCGAGATCGGTGCCAGCGTGCGCCTCGGTCAGCGCCATCGTGCCGAGCCACTCGCCGGAGACGAGCTTCGGCAGGTAGGCGGCCTTCAGCTCGTCGCTGCCGCGGTCCATCAGCGCGGCGACCGCGCCGTGAGTCAGGCCCGGGTACATGTTGAATGCGTGGCAGGCGGAGTTGAGGAACTCCTCGACCGCGGTCGCGAGCAGGTGCGGCAGGCCTTGCCCGCCGTGCTCTTCGGGCAGCGCGAGCGTGCCCCAGCCCGCCTCGCGGTAGTGGCGGTAGGCGTCGCGGAACCCCGGCGGCGTGGTGACGCTGCCGTCGGCGTTTCGCGTGCAGCCGGTGCGATCGGCGCCCGGATTGAGCGGAGCGATGACTTCGGCGGCGAACCGGCCGGCTTCCCCGAGGATCGGCTCGAGCAGGTCGGGATCGACCCCGCCGCCACCGAGCAGGCGATCGATGATGAAACGGATGTCGCGGATCGGGGGGGAGTAGCTGGGCATGACGCGTCGCCTAGCGCCGCTCAGCGGCCGAAGCGAGTCAGCTCATCACCCTCGAGCGCTCGGTAGAAACACGAGCGTTCGCCGGTGTGGCACGCGGGGCCGGCCGGGCGCACCTTGAGCACCAGCGCGTCCTGGTCACAATCCACGAGGATGGCCTCGACATGAAGCACATGGCCGGAGGTCTCGCCCTTCTTCCACAGCCGGCCGCGGCTGCGCGAATGAAAATGCGCCAGCCCGGTGGCCCGCGTCGCATCGAGCGCCGCCCGGTCCATGAACGCGACCATCAGCACTTCGCCGCTCGCCGAATCCTGCACGATCGCGCTGAGCAGGCCGGCGGAATCGAACCGGGGCGCGAACTCCGAGCCCTGCTCGCGCTTGTCGCAACTGTCCGAAATTGGAGCGATCCTTGTCCAAAAATGGCCGCAAACCCGCGTGCGGCTTGAAGTTTGTTGCACGATAACCACAGAGCGCCGCCAAAATCCATGCTGCGCTGCGAAGCCACTTTGTAACAAAGTGTTTCGATGGGATGAATGGTGCAGCGGCTGTGACGGGCCGCGACCTGCCGGCAGCGCCGGATACGCGCCAAGGAAGGGGGGTCCCGGTACAGTCCGCCAGGACGGGCCGGGAAAAATGAGGGTTCGGACCGACGCGTCTTCTGGGGGGTTGATGCGGGAACCGGTCCAGCGAACTTCGTCACGCGAACGCCCGGGGCAACACCCCGGGCGTTTTGCTTGCGAACGCGGGCGCTAGAGCGCTTCATCGAGCACACGTGCAAAGCACGCCACCAGCACCTTGTCCGCCCCGGCACGCTTGAGCGCGGCGACGCAGGCGTCGGACGTGGCGCCGCTGGTCATCACGTCGTCGACC
>JAEZES010000078.1 GCA_023432995.1 Pseudomonadota bacterium | reverse complement strand
CCGGAGCTCAAGCTGCACCAGTGCGGCCTGCCGAAGAAGATGGCGCTCGAGCTGTTCAAGCCGTTCATCTACGCCCGCCTCGACGCCAAGGGTCTGAGCATGACCCTCAAGCAGGCCAAGAAGTGGGTCGAGAAGGAGCGCAAGGAAGTCTGGGACATCCTCGACGAGGTGATCCGTGAGCACCCGGTGCTGCTCAACCGCGCGCCGACGCTCCACCGCCTCGGCATCCAGGCGTTCGAGCCGGTGCTGATCGAGGGTAAGGCGATCCAGCTGCACCCGCTCGTCTGCTCGGCTTTCAACGCCGACTTTGACGGCGACCAGATGGCCGTGCACGTGCCGCTGAGCCTCGAGGCGCAGCTCGAGGCGCGCGTGCTGATGATGAGCACCAACAACATCCTCAGCCCGGCCAACGGCAAGCCGATCATCGTCCCCTCGCAGGACATGGTGCTCGGCCTGTACTACCTGTCGATGGACCGCGAGGGTGAGCCCGGCGAGGGCAAGGTCCTCGCCGACATCAACGAGGTTCACCAGGCGCTGCACGTCGGCGCGGTGACGCTGCACTCGCGGATCACCACCCGCGTCCCGCAGACCGACGAGAACGGCAACGAGTACCTCAAGCGGGTCGAGACGACCCCGGGCCGCATGCTGATCGGCGAGTGCTTGCCGAAGAGCCACACGGTGCCGTTCGAGACGATCAACAAGCTCCTCACCAAGAAGGAGATCGGCGACGTCATCGATACCGTCTATCGCCACACCGGGCAGAAGGACACGGTGCTGTTCGCCGACGCGATCATGGCGCTCGGGTTCCGCCACGCGTTCAAGGCCGGCATCTCGTTCGGCAAGGACGACATGATCATCCCGGAATCGAAGTCCGAGCTGGTCGAGGCGACCAAGGCGCTCGTCGCCGACTACGAGCAGCAGTACCAGGACGGGTTCATCACCCAGCAGGAGAAGTACAACAAGGTGATCGAGGCCTGGAGCCGCTGCGGCGACCAGGTGGCGAACGCCATGATGGACGAGATCCGGGCGACGCCGAAGGACGAGAACGGCCGCGAGAAGCCGGTCAACTCGATCTACATGATGAGCCACTCGGGCGCGCGCGGCTCGCCGGCGCAGATGAAGCAGCTCGCCGGCATGCGCGGCCTCATGGCCAAGCCGTCGGGCGAGATCATCGAAACCCCGATCATCTCGAACTTCAAGGAAGGCCTGACCGTGCTCGAGTACTTCAACTCGACCCACGGCGCCCGCAAGGGCCTCGCCGACACCGCGCTCAAGACGGCGAACTCGGGCTACCTGACCCGCCGCCTGGTCGACGTGTCGCAGGACTGCGTGGTCATCGAGGAGGACTGCGGCACCGAGCGCGCGCTCGAGATGCGCGCGATCATCCAGGGCGGCTCGGTGATCGCCTCGCTCGGCGAGCGCATCCTCGGCCGGACCACCGCCGAGGACCTGGTCAACGCCAAGAGCGGCGAGGTCATCGTCAAGTCGGGCACGCTGCTCGACGAGCCGATGGTCAAGGCGATCGAGGAAGCCGAAGTGCAGTCGGCCAAGATCCGCAGCCCGCTGGTGTGCGAGGCCGAGCAGGGCGTCTGCGCCAAGTGCTACGGGCGCGACCTGGCCCGCGGCACGCCGGTCAACATCGGCGAGGCCGTCGGCGTGATCGCCGCGCAGTCGATCGGTGAGCCCGGCACGCAGCTGACGATGCGGACTTTCCACATCGGCGGCGCGGCCCAGGTCAACGAGACCAGCCACCTCGAATCGATCTCCGACGGCACGGTCGAGTACCGCGACATGCCGACCATCACCGACAAGCGCGGCCGGCGCCTGTCGCTCGCCCGCAGCGGCGAGATGGCGGTGATCGACAACGAGGGCCGCGAGCGCGCGATCCATCGCGTGCCCTACGGCACCGTGCTGATGTTCGAGCACGGCGCCAAGGTGAAGGAAGGCGACCGGCTCGCCGAGTGGGACCCGTTCACGCTGCCGATCATCACCGAGCAGTCGGGCGTCGTCCGCTACCAGGACCTCGCCGAAGGCAAGACGATGGAAGAGCGCGTCGACGAGGCCACCGGCATCGCCCAGCGCGTGGTCACCGAGTACCGCGCGACCGGGCGTTCGAAGAAGGAGGACCTGCGTCCGCGGCTGACCCTGCTCAACGAGAGCGGCGACGAGACCGAGGCGGCACGCTACATGCTCGCCCCGGGCACCACGCTGTCGGTCGAGGACGGGCAGCACGTCGAGGCCGGCGACATCCTCGCGCGCGCTTCGCGCGAGGCCGCCAAGACGCGCGACATCACCGGCGGTCTGCCGCGGGTGGCCGAGCTGTTCGAGGCGCGCATGCCGAAGGACAACGCGATCATCGCCAAGATCTCCGGCCGGATCGAGTTCGTCCGCGACTACAAGGCCAAGCGCAAGATCGCGATCATCCCGGAAGAGGGCGATCCGGTCGAGTACCTGGTGCCCAAGACCAAGGTCATCGACGTCCAGGAGGGCGACTTCGTCAAGAAGGGCGACACGCTGATCTCGGGCAGCCCGAACCCCCACGACATCCTCGAGGTGCTCGGGGTCGAGGCGCTGGCCGAATACCTGGTGGCGGAGATCCAGGAGGTCTACCGGCTGCAGGGCGTCAAGATCAACGACAAGCACATCGAGGTGATCGTCCGCGAGATGCTGCAGAAGGTCGAGGTCACCGACGGCGGCGACTCCACGCTGCTGCCCGGCGAGCAGCTCGATGCCGAGGAGATGAACGAGATCAACGCCAAGCTGCCCAAGGGCAAGCAGCCGGCGGTCGGCACCCCGGTGCTGCTCGGCATCACCAAGGCCAGCCTGCAGACGCGCTCGTTCATCTCGGCCGCCTCGTTCCAGGAGACCACCCGCGTGCTCACGCAGGCGGCGGTCGAAGGGAAGAAGGACACGCTGGTCGGGCTCAAGGAGAACGTCATCGTCGGCCGCCTGATCCCCGCCGGCACCGGCGCCGGCATGAACCGGCTGCGGGTCACCGCCTCGAGCCGCGACGCGGCGATCCGGGCATCGTGGCGCAAGGCGCAGGAGCACCTGATCATGGCCAACTCGGCCGAGGAGGAGCACGCCGCCGAGCTCGAGCAGGGGCCCGAGGCCGCCGGGATCGTCGATCCGCTGGCGGTGGTCGAGGGCGAGGCCCACGGCACCGACGCCGACGCGGGCGAGTATCTCGAGCAGAGCGACGAGACGCTCGAGGCGCCCGAGGCGAGCGCGGAGGAGAGCGCTTCCGAGGAAGAATGAGCGATCTGGCCACGCAACGTGAAGGCCCTGCCGGAGCGATCCGGCGGGGCCTTTGTCTTAATGGCTCGAGCCACTGCGCCAAGACGGGCACGGGCGAGCGTCGGGAGTCGAGCGCGGGCGCCGAATCCGACAGCGCCGTGCGGGCACCCCATCGATGACGTGTAAGGTCGACCCCACAATTGTTAAGTTTGTTCCGTTTTGGGCCAAGATCGCCTGCACCGCGGGAACGGGTACGATTCCGGTCGCGTCGGGTGCTAAGTTGCGTTAAGTGTGATCTGTCGATTCCGGGACGAATATACTCAGTTCCTAGAGCGGACATTCAGGGTCGCCTTGTTCAGCTTTGCCGAGAAGGGATTCCTTATGATGAAGCCCAGGTTCACATTTTGCGCGACCGTTGCCGCCCTGGCGCTCCTGCCCGTGGCGGCGCAAGCCCAGATCGTGCGAGTCGACGAAGGCGACTTTCTGGCCGATGCCGGACTGATTACCTTCAGCGAACTGGCGCTGGGGACAGTCAATCCGACCTATACTCCCGCTTTGTACGGCGGCGGGGCAGGTGCGCCGACCGTTACCTTCAATGGCTACTTCACGGGGCAATCGCTCGGCGCCGGATGCGGTGGCGCACCCACGGGTTGTGTGGTCGGCAGCCCGACAGGGCCGCTATCGCTCGATCCGCTCTCGCCGTTCACCTCGATCGTCAACGACGGGGCGGCGCCGAACTCGCCGGTGCTGAGCGGCTCACCCATCTTCAATGGCCCGATCGCGATCTTGTTCGATCGCGATCTCGCCGGCGTGGGCTTCGATGCCGGCTTCTTCAATGCCGTCGGTGGGACGGCGATCACGGCCTTCGCGGCCGATGGTTCGCTGCTCGGGTCAGTGAGCAATGAGGGGCTCGGGATCGAGTTCCTCGGTCTGGTCACCAACGACGGCCAGGACCGCATTCGCGGCGTGCTGTTCTCGCTCGTCGGAGACGAACCGGCCGGATTTGCGATCGACAGCCTTCGTTTTGGTGCTGCCGGGCAAGTCGTCGTACCCGGCGCCGTACCGGAACCGGCCACCTGGGCGATGCTGCTGCTCGGCTTCGGCGCGATCGGCGGCGCGATGCGCGCGCGCAGGCGCCAGAAGGTCACCGTCCGCTACGCCTGAGCGCCCGACCGGGTCCAACGAGGGG
>JAEZES010000077.1 GCA_023432995.1 Pseudomonadota bacterium | reverse complement strand
TGCGCGGCTGCGAGCCGGGCCGCGGCGGGCGCCCGGTGGCGGTCAGCGCGATCGAGCACTCGGCGGTGCTCAACACCGCGCTCGACCTGCCCGGCGATACCACCATCCTGCCGGTCGACCGCGAGGGCCTGGTCGATACGCAGGCGCTGTTGCCCGACGGCGTCGGCATCGTCTCGGTGATGCAGGTCAACAACGAGATCGGCACCGTGCAGCCGGTCGCTGCTCTCTTTGCCCGGGCGAGGGCGGCGGGGGCGCTGTTCGTGTGCGACGCGGTGCAGGCGGCGGGCAAGGTGCCGGTCGCCGAGGCCGACCTGGTCGCGATCAGCGCGCACAAGTTCCACGGTCCCAAGGGCATCGGCGCGCTGTGGGTGCGCGACGGGATCGAGCTGCTGCCGCACACCACCGGCGGCGGGCAGGAAGGCGGCCTGCGCTCGGGCACGCTGAGCCCGGCCCTGTGCGCCGGGATGGGCGAAGCCGCCCGGCTCGCGCTCGAGCGGCGCGAGGCCGATTCCGCGCACGTCGCTGCGCTGTGGGAGCGCGCCCTGGCGCTGTTCGGCGACTGGACGCTCAACGGCAGCGCGACGCAGCGCTGGAAGGGCAACCTCAACTTGCGCCGCGACGGGCTCGACGTCGCCCGGCTGATGTCGGACGTGCGCGAGGTGATGTTCTCGGCCGGCTCGGCCTGCGCCAGCGAAACCGGCAAGCCGAGTCGGATCCTCGGCGCCATCGGCCTGAGCCAGGCCGAGGCGCGCGGCTCGGTGCGGCTCGGCTTCGGCCGCTACACGACGATGGCGGAGCTTGAAGCCGCGGCCGAACTCATCAATAATGCTGCAACGCAGCAAGGATAGCCGCCATTCGGGTCACTTTCATCACGCGCGACGGAGGACGGATCGAGGCCGAGGCCGAGGCGGGCGCCAACCTGCTCGAGGTCGCGCAGGCCGCGGGCATGCCGCTCGAGGGCACGTGCGAAGGGCAGATGGCCTGTTCGACCTGCCACGTGATCCTGCCGCCCGAATGGTTCGACCGCCTGCCCGAAGCGGTCGAGGACGAGGAGGACATGCTCGACCTCGCCGCCGGCGCCTGCCGCACGAGCCGGCTGTCGTGCCAGATCGTGCTGACCGAGGCGCTCGACGGGATCGAGGTGCGCATCCCCGACGAGAGCCGCGACATGCAGGTTCGGTAAGCCTCGCCGGTCGTGGTCCGGGGAGTACCGCCGTCACGCCTCGCTCGGCTGCCGGTTGAGCCGGCGGACGAGATGGCGGATGCCGAAGGCGCCGGCAAGCAACGGGCCGACCACCGCCGCGAAGAGGATCAGCCCGGCGATGAGCACGCCGAAGATCGATCCGACCGAGCCGATCGCGTCCTCGATCGGCCCGAGGAACGCACCGCCCGGCGCCGCCGTCTCGTAGGTGATCGTCATCCGGCTGAAGGCCACGCGCCCGCGCTGCTCGGCCAGCCAGCTTCGCGCCGCGTCGATCTCCGCGTTGACCTCCGCCACGCTGCGTTCGGCCTCGACCAGTTCCTCGACCTTGCCGCGACGCGTCTCGAGCACTTGGAGCAGGCGGTCGCGCAGCGCGATGCGGCTGCGCAGGTGGGCCTCGGTGTCGACGATCGATTTGGACAGCTCCTCGCCGCGGATGTCGGAGCGGAACGCTTCGGCGTCGAATTCGCGCGCAGCCCCCGACAGCACCTTGGCGAACCCGCGCGCCCGCTCGGCCGCGACGGCCAGCTGCAGCTCCCCGCGCACGTCCTTGCCGATCTCGCCGGTGCTGCTCATCTGGACGATCTGGCAATTCGCCGGCCCAAGCGCCTCGCACATGTCGGCGTGTTCCTGCTGCAGGGGCGCGACGTCTTCCGCGGCCAGGCGGAATCCGAGATCGAACGTGTAGGCCATCTTCGGCAAGGCGAGCGGAAGGCTTGCGCGGTTGCCCAGAGCGGCCAGTTCGCTGCTCGCCGGCGCGGGGGCTTCCCGGGCCTCCCCGGCGGCGTCGGAGGCGATCTCGGACGAGGCTCCTTCGAACGCCCCCGCCTCGCCCTGGCTTTCGCTGCTGCAAGCCGCGAGCGCGGCCAGGCTTAGGGGAGCAAGCAAGATCAACGCCTTACGCATAGTCGCCTTCCTTTACGCCATGATTATGCCATAATTTCGCCATAATCTGGCTTTCCGCAGGATGAACGGGTGCGGGGGCGCGCTCGCGAGGGTGTTGAAAGCGGGCCATTGCTGCCTGTCGCGCCCGCAAGGCCGCTGCTAGGCGGGCCGCATGGACACCATCGAAGAGGACAAGGTCCCGTCCGACACCATCGTCGACGAGCCGTTCGAGAGCGCGCTCGAGGAGCGGTACCTGGTCTATGCGCTTTCCACGATCACGGCACGGTCGCTGCCCGACCTGCGCGACGGGCTGAAGCCGGTCCACCGGCGGATCCTGTGGGGCATGCGGCAGATGCGGCTGACCCCCGACAGCGCGTTCAAGAAGTGCGCGCGGGTGACCGGCGACGTGATGGGCAAGTACCACCCGCACGGCAATCTCGCGCTGTACGACGCGCTGGTGCGGCTCGCGCAGCCGTTCACGCTACGCTACCCGCTGGTCGAGGGGCAGGGCAACTTCGGCAACATCGACGGCGATGGCGCGGCGGCCGAGCGCTACACCGAGTGCCGGCTGACGAAGACCGCGATGCAGCTGATGGACGGGCTCGACGAGGGCACCGTCGACTTCGTCCCAACCTACAACAACGAGGAGGAGGAACCGGTCGTCTTCCCCGGCCTGTTCCCCAACCTGCTCGCCAACGGCGCGAGCGGCATCGCGGTCGGCATGGCGACCTCGATCCCGAGCCACAACGTCGCCGAGGTGATCGACGCCGCGCTCGAGCTGATCGACAACCCGCACGTCACCCACGCGCGGCTGATGGAGCTGTTCCAGGGGCCGGATTTCGCCACCGGCGGGCTGATCGTCGATTCCGCCGAGGCGATCAGCCAGGCCTACGAGACCGGGCGCGGCAGCTTCCGCGTGCGCGCCCGGTTCCACGCGGCCGAGGCAAAGGACGAGGCCGACCGCGAGGCCGGGATCGAGCGGCTCGGCGGCGGGCAGTACCAGCTCGTGGTGTCCGAAGTGCCCTACGGCATTCCCAAGGGGCGGCTGATCGAGCAGATCGCGCAGCTCATTGCCGACCGCAAGCTGCCGATCCTCGAGGACGTGCGCGACGAGAGCGACGAGAACGTGCGCATCGTGTTCGTGCCCAAGAGTCGCAACGTCGATCCCGAGCTGCTTAAGGAAAGCCTGTTCCGGCTGACCGACCTCGAGACCCGCTTCGGGCTCAACCTCAACGTGCTCGACGCCAGCCGCACGCCGATGGTCATGGGGCTAAAGGAAGTGCTCGAGCACTGGCTGGTCCACCAGATCGATATCCTCCAGCGCCGCATGCGCCACCGGCTGGACAGGATCGCCGACCGGCTCGAGCTGGTCGAAGGCTACATCGTCGCCTTCCTCAACCTCGACCGGGTGATCGAGATCATCCGCACCGAGGACGAGCCCAAGCCGGTGATGATGGCCGAGTTCGGCCTGACCGACCGGCAGGCCGAGGCGATCCTCAACATGCGCCTGCGCAGCTTGCGCAAGCTCGAGGAGATGGAGCTGCGGCAGGAGCGCGAGGACCTGCTCAAGGAGCAGGGCGAACTGGAGGCGCTGCTCGCCAGCCCGGCGCGCCAGCGCACGCGGCTCAAGCGCGATCTCAACGCGCTGCGCAAGGACTACGCCGAGGACACCGCGCTCGGCCGGAGGCGGACGACGATCGCCGAAGCCGCGCCGACGGTCGAGTTCTCGATGGACGCGATGATCGAGAAGGAGCCGGTCACGGTGATCCTTTCGCAGCGCGGCTGGATCCGCGCGGCGCGCGGCCACCTGCCGCTCGAGCAGGACTGGAAGTTCAAGGAGGGCGACGGCCCGGCCTTCGCGGTCCACGCGCAGACCACCGACAAGCTCCTGCTCGCGGCCGACGACGGGCGCTTCTTCACGGTCGGCGCGGACAAGCTCCCCGGCGCGCGCGGCTTCGGCGAACCGATCCGCAACACGCTCGACATCGACGCCAGCGCGCAGATCGTGGCGCTGGTCGTGCACAAGCCCGGGACCCAGCTCCTGCTCGGCGCGACCACCGGGCACGGCTTTGCCGCGATAACCGACGAGCTGCTCGCCGAAACGCGCAAGGGTCGCCAGGTGGTCAATCTCAAGCCGGGGGCGAAGCTCGCGGTGGCGCGGCCGATCGCGCCCGAGCACGATCACGTCGCGGTGGTCGGCGAGAACCGCAAGCTGGTGGTGTTCAGCCTCGAGGAGCTGCCGGTGATGACGCGCGGGCAGGGCGTGACGCTGCAGCGTTACCGCGACGGCGGCCTGGCCGATGCGACCACGCTCAAGCTCGAGGACGGGCTGTCATGGGAGATGGGC
>JAEZES010000272.1 GCA_023432995.1 Pseudomonadota bacterium | reverse complement strand
CGCGCCGCCGACCATGACCAGCGCGACGTCGCCCGCAGTGGCCTCGAGCAGCGGCCGTTCGAGCACCACCAGGTCGGCCGGCTCGCCGGGGGCCAGCGCCGGCGGACGCAGGCCGAGCCGGCGCGCGGCGACTTCGCCTACCGCCTGCGCCAGCCGCGCGTCGCTCACCAGCTCCAGCGAACGCGCCAGGCGCAGTTCGTCGAGCAGGTTGCCCGCACCGCTGACCAGCGAATCGCTGCCGAGCAGGACATCGACGCCTTCGGCGAGAAGCGCCGCCGGGGCCGTCCGGCCGTACAGGAACAGGTTCGAGCTGGGGCACCAGACGAGCGCTGCGCCCGAGGCGCGGAACGCCTCGATGTCGTTTTCGGCGATCCCGAGGCCGTGCACGGCGATCAGGTTCGGTCCGAGCAGGCCCGCCGCGCGGACCTGGCGAAACTCCTCGGCCGAGCGGAGGCTGCGGCCTTCGGCGAGGTGCAGGCAGAAGGGACCGTCGCCGAATTCGGCGGGGGCGGCGGGGCCCAGGCCCGGCGCATGAGCCGCGGGAACGCGCAGGACGCGCAGCGGGAACCCGGCGTCGAAGTCGGGCTCCCACGGGTCGTGGTGGACGACCGAGGTGACCCCGGCGAACAGGTTCTTCCACGCCCCCACGCGCAGCGCCTGCCGCCGGGGCAAAGCGAGCGCGGCCGCGATCCGGCTGCGCACGCGACGCTGGACGTCGCGCGCCCAGTCCTGCGCGTCGGCGTAGGGCGGATGGCCGAGCCGGCCGTAGTGATTGAAATGCAGGTGGTCGTGGGCGTTGATCAGGCCCGGGCGCGCCTCGCCCGCCGGCACCCGCAGCACCACTTCGTAGCGTCCCGAGGGTTCGGCGATCCTGCCGCCTTCGACCGCGAAGGTGCCGTTGCCCGCCTCGATCAGGATGCGCTCAGCCATCGCGCTCGAAGCACAGCCCGAGGACGACCGGGTGCCCGCGAAGCCGCTGATACTCGGCCAGTTTGCCGGCCCGCTCGAAGTGCTCGCGGATCGGCGGTCCGACGGCGGCCTCGGCGGAGGCCCGCAGCGACAGCCCGGCCTCGGCGGCCGCGCCGAGATGGTCGGCCAGCGAATGCGCGTGATGTTCGACCTCGCACACCTCGTCGCCGTCGCGGAACGTGCGCCGCATGCCGCCGGCGTGCGCCGCCGGGTGGAAATCGCTCACCAGCACCGTCCCGCCCGGGCGCGTCACGCGCGCCAGTTCGCGATAGACTTCGCGGCACTGCGGCACGTGCCCGATCATCAGCCGGCACCACACGAGGTCGAACGCGCCGTCGGGCAGCGGCAGCGCGCGGGCGTCGCCCGCGATCAGGCGGACCTCGGGGCCGAACGCATGCGCCCGCCGTCCGGCGGACAGCATGTCCGCGCAGGGCTCGACCCCGACCGCCAGCGCGGCGCCGGTGTCCACCACCCCCCGCGCGGTGCCGCAGCCGACGTCGAGCAGGCGCTGGTCCCGCGGCGCGGGCGAGAGCCGTTCGGCAAGCGCGCATTCGAGCACGCTGAAGGCGTTCTCCGGATCGTACGTCGGAGCCCAGCGGCGGTAGGCCTCGTGCGCGGCGAGCACGGTCACCGGCGGTCGAACTCGATCAGGTAGTGGTCGGCCAGCCACGGCAGCGGCGGAATCCGCTCCCAGCGCCGCTCCCAGCGGTCGAGCGCGTCCAGCAGCCGCGGATGGCGCGACGCCCAGGCCTCGGCGAACGTCGGCGGCACCAGCGCCCCGATCGCCGCGACGCGCCGCACGGAGAAATCGCCGGCGAGCGCCCGCCGCAACCGGCGGATCGACGGGTAACGGACCGTCAGCCCGCGCCACGGCGTGCCGCCCGGGCGCAGCCGCCGCAGCGCCTTGCGCGGCTCGCCGTGGGCCACGAACCAGGCCATTTCCCACGGCACCAGCGGCCCCATCACGCCGAGCAGGACACGCCCGCCCGGGCGCACCGCCGCGGCGAGGGCGCGCCCCGCTGCGGGCAGGTCGGTGACGCAGTTGAGCCCGCCGAAGTTCGACACGGCGCCGTCGAACGGCCCGGCCCTGAGGTCGCCGAGTTGCTCGATCGCCAGGCAGCGGCATTCGACCAGGCCGGCCAGTCCGGCGCGCTCGGCCTTGGCTCGGGTCAGCTCGACCATCGCCGGCGAAACGTCGGTCGCCAGCACGCGCACGCCGCGCTCCGCGAGGTGAATCGCGTCCTCGCCGGTGCCGCAGTTGAGCTCGAGCACGCGCTCGCCCGGTCGAAACGCCGCGTCGAGCCGGCGCCACGCCGCCGCGCGCATCCGGGTCCCGATTGCGCTCGAGGAGAACGTCCGGTCGTAGTCCTGCGCGATGGTGTCGAAGGGCGTGGCGAGCGCCATTCAGGCCTCCACCTCGCCCGCGGCGGCCAGCAGTGCCGCCCGCGCGCGCGACGCTTCGGACCGGCGTGCGGCTGCCTGGTCGGGATCGTCGCTCTCGAGCCGCGACGCCGCGACCTCGTTGCGCAGCCACGCGTCGGCGTGTCCGTAATAGGCGCGCGAATGCCGTCCGCGGATCACGAAGTCGCGGTCGGTCGTCGTGTTCCATTCGCCGGTCAGGACAGCGCGCCCGGCGACCTCGGCGAAATACGGCGTATTGCGGATCGGGTAGGCCACGGTGGTCAGGAACACGTCGGGGTTCCACCGCTTGACCTGCTCGATCGTCGCTTCGATGTCCGACAGGTCCTCGCCCTCGTAGCCCCACATCAGGAACATCCCGACTTCGATGCCGTGGCGCTGCGCGGCCTTGGTCGCCCACTCGACCTGCTCGACGGTGACCCCCCGCTGCATCGCGTCGAGCACGCGCTGGCTGCCGCTCTCGGCGCCGATCCAGATGCGGTAGCAGCCCATCTCGGCGAGCGTCTCGAGCACCTCCTCCTTCATCATCCGGTCGGCGCGCGAGATCGTCTCGAACGGCAGCCTGAGCCCGCGCCCCCGGAGCTCGCCGGCGTAGGCGTGGAGCCAGCGGTGGTTGATGGTGAAGACGTCGTCCGAGTACCACACCTGGTCGGGGCGATAGGTTTCGGCGATGTGCGCCAGCTCGGCCGCGCAGTCGGCCGGATCGCGGCGCCGGTACGAATAGCCGAACACCGCGTGCGAGCACCACTTGCACTTGTAAGGGCACCCGCGCGCGGTGATCAGGTTGACGCTGCCCCTGCCGTGATGCGCGCGCCAGGTGTCGACGTAGCGCGGCAGGTCGATCGCGCCGCGGTCGGGCCAGGGCAGGCTGTCGAGGTCGGCGATCTGGGGGCGCGCCGGGTTGCGGACGACCAGCCCGGCCTCGTCGCGGAAGATCGTTCCCGCGATCCCGTGCAGCCGGTGCGGTCCGCGGGCGGCCAGCGCCGGGAGCAGTTCGGCCAGCGTTTCCTCGCCTTCGCCGACGACCACGACGTCGGCGCCATGGTCGAGGTACTGCTCGGGATAGTTGGCGCTTTCGGGCCCGCCGAGGATGACCGTCCAGCCGTGCCGGTTCGCCTCGGCGACGATGGCGAGGACGTTCGCGCGCGTCACCAGGTTGGTGTAGATGCCGAGAACCCCGCCGGCTTCAGCCCGGAGGCGGTCGGCAAGCTCGGGTTTGCTGCCCCAGGTGCTGTCGTAGACCTCCGCGGTGAGCCCGGCGCGCCGCAGGTACGCGGTCAGGTACAGCAGCCCGAGCGGCGGATACGGCTTCATGATCTGCCGTTCCTTCTCGTCCTCGGCGAGGAAATACCCGTGCGTCAGCAGGATGTCGGCCATCTCTTGCGGCCTCAGGCGGACGCGGGGCGCAGGTGGCCGTAGGCCTGGCGGTCTTCGGGCGCCCGGCGCGCCAGACGGTTGACCCGGCGCAGCAGCGCCGGGTTAGCGTAGTCCTCGATCGCCCATCGGCGCCGCGCCAGCATGCGCCCGACGAGCTTGCCCCACCGCCGCGTCTGGCGGTCGTGCACCGACGGGAAGCGGCTGCGCAGGACCGTCTCGAAGTCTTCGACCCGCGCCTTGAGCCGCTGGTCGAGCCACGGGAGGTCGGGATCCTCGTGCGTCATCCAGCCGATCCATTCGGGCTCGGCCCAGCCCTCGAGCGTGCGCGGCGTGCCCGACAGCGGATCGATGCCGCCATAGGTGCCGGCGCGCTGGGGGGTCGGGGTGTAGTAATAGCGGATGATCTCGCAGTCCGGATTGATCGCCTTGAGCCGGCGAATGAAGCCGAGCGTTGCGGCGATCTCGCGCTCGGGCTCGTCGGGGTCGCCGAGCACGAACGAGAACTCGGGGATGATGCCGTACTCGCGGGTGCGCGCCGCCACTTCGGCGGTCTGCGCGGTGGTGATGCCCTTGTTCATCCGCGCGAGCACCGCGTCGGAGCCCGACTCCGCCCCGCAGAAGACCATGCGCAGCCCGGCATCGCGCAGGCGCCGCCAAGTGGCGTCGGAGAACTTGACCAGCGCGTCGACGCGCGCCTCGCACCACCACGCCAGCCCGAGCGGGGCCAGCGCGTCGGCGATTTCGTGCGCGTGCGGCTCGTTGAGGAAGAAGTTGTTGTCGTAGAAGTGGACCGAATCCATGCCGTAGGTGCGCGCGAGGAAGGCCAGGTGCTCGGCCGTCCGCTCGGCCGGCTGCACCTTTTCGCGCCGGCCGTAGACCGAGATCACGCCGCAGAACTTGCAGCCGTAGGGGCACCCGATCGAGGCCTGGTAGACGCCCGTGCGTCGCCCGAGGAAGGTCGGGAACAGGTACTCGGCCACGTCGATCTTGTGATAGGGCGGATCGGGCAGCTCGGCCGGGCCGAGCCACAGCCGCTCGGGGCCGATCCAGTGCGATCCGTCGGCCTCGCGAAAGGCGAGCCCGGCGACGCTGCGGGCGTCCCGCGTGCCCTCGATCACGTCGAGCAGCTCGAGGAACGTCTGCTCGCCCTGGCCGAGCACGAGCCAGTCGACATAGGGCGAATCGAGCACCGGCCCCGGATAGAGGCTGCCGAAGTTGCCGCCCCAGACGATCGGGATGTCCGGCCAGGCCTCCTTGGCGGCGCGCGAGATGCGCAGCGCGTTGGCCACCTGCGGCCCGGGCATCACGGTCAGGCCGATCAGTCGCACCGGATCGGCCGTGCCGGCACGCGATCGCACCCACTCGGAGATCCGCTCGACCGCATCGAGCCCGGGCAGGTTCTCGTCGACGATCTCCCACGAGAGCCCCGAGGGCAGCGCCGCCCCGACCGCCATCACGCTCAGCGGGAAGCGCCGGTACTTGGGCTTGGTCGCGCGCGGGTTGACCAGCAGGATCATGCGACCTCCGCCACCCACAGGTCGAACCGCGACGGCGGCCGCCGCCCGCCGAGGAAGGCCAGCAGCGGTCGCATTTCGTACCACAGCGGATAGCGCACCCGGTGGCGGCGCCAGGTCAGCCCGAGCCCGGCCGAGGCCCGCCGGAGCCGGTCGCGGGTGAGGAACTCGATGAACGGCAGCGCCAGCAGCACCGGCGCGCGCTCGCCGAACGTCGCGGCGGCGTGCAGGCGCTTCTCGCGAACCATCGCCCGCCCGGCCTCTTCGGACGTGTAGAACGGGGAATCGAGGATCGCGATGCAGCCCCCGAACCTGACCACGCGCGCCGCCTCGGTCATCGCCCGGGCCAGGTCGAGGGCGTAGTGCAGCGAGGCGTTGAACACTGCCAGGTCGGCGAGGGCGTCGCCGAGCGGGAGGGCCTCGAACGTGGCCTGAACCAGGTCGAACTGCGCCCGGCGGCGGAGCTCGGCCGCGGCCCCGAGCCCGTCGATCTCGTCGTCGCGGATGTCCACTGCCGTGCACCGGTGCCCCTCGCTCGCCAGCCGGTGGCACAGCCAGCCATTGCCGGCGCCGAGGTCGAGCACCTGCAGCGGTCGCCCCTCGCGCGCGGCCAGCGGCCGGACGACCTCGCGGACGAAGGCATCGAACGTGCAGGCGCGGACCGCCCACTCCCTCGCGAACGGTCCGCTGGCCAGGTAGGGCAGGCTGGCGAGATCGGTCCCGCGGTGCGCCCGTCCCTCGCTCGCGCGCTGCTCCGCGTAGCCGGTGCGGAAGCGGGCGAGGGTCCGCGCGTCGGCCATGTCAGGCCG
>JAEZES010000231.1 GCA_023432995.1 Pseudomonadota bacterium | reverse complement strand
CGCACGAGACGGGGCGTTGGATTTAGCCGGATTTTAAGTTTCGCCCGCCTAACTAGCCGCTATCCAGGGCTTCTGTTGGGTCGATGGCTGGCCACGTGTTTATACGTATCTCAATCCCGCTCGCGCTTTTACTCGCCGGCTGCACGCAGGACGTGCGCGACCGGCCGCTCGACGAAATCGATCTCGCCGACACGGCAGCGGTGCGCCAGATCGGGCGTGAGCTCAGCTCGGCCGACAGCCTCGCCTTCACGACCTACGCCGCGCTGCACGCGCGCTCCGGTGGGCTGTGCGGCAACCGGCGCGGCGACGGCAAGCCGCCCGAGACGGTCGGCGAGGCGATCGAAGCCATGCGGCTGCGCACCGCGCAGCGCCCGCCGAACCTCGGCAACAGCTGACCCGGGCCGCCACGCGCAAAAGGCGCGCGCCTGGCCCGCCAATATATGGGCTTGACCCGCTCGCGGCCCCGCCATCAAGTAGGCCACTCCCTTCAGGGCCTCGCCACCCGGCCGGCCGTCCCCCTTGTTCGAGAATGAGCGACATGATCCCGCCGGTCTTTGCAGCGTTCGATCGCATCCGCATCGTCAACTTGCCCGCCCGGCGCGACCGCCGCGCGGAAATGGAGGCGCAGCTGGCGCGGGTCGGGCTGCTCGGCGACCCGCGCGTCGCGTTCTTCGACGCGGTCGCCTGCAGCGATCCGGGCCCGTTCCTGCGGACCGGCTCGCACGGCGCGTTCAAGAGCCATATCGCGCTGCTGCAGGAAGCCGCGGCGGCCGGCCAGTCGATGCTGATCCTGCAGGACGATTGCGATTTCATCCTGCCCGACATCGAAACCTATCGCCTGCCCGACGAGTGGGACGTGTTCTACGGCGGCTACTACGCCAGCGACCCCGAGGACCTGCACAACAGCGACATCATCGGCGCCCACTTCATGGGCTTCTCGCCGCGCGCCGCGCACGCCGCGGTCGAGTATTTCGCCGGGTACCTCGAGCCGGGCTTCCCGCCCGACCCCCAGGCGGCCGCCCAGCCGGGGTTCAATCCGGCGATCCGCCCGCCGATCGACGGCGGGCTGGTGTGGTTCCGCCGTGCCCACCCCGAGCTGCGCACCGAGTTCGCCCTGCTCGGCGTCCAGCGTTCGTCGCGGACCGACATCGGCCACCAGCGCTGGTTCGACAAGGTGCCCGGGCTGCGCAGCCTGGCCGAGTTCGCGCGCAAGCTTCGCCGCCGGTTGGCGGGCTGATCGCGCCCGCCCGCGAATCGGCAATTACTTGATCGGTTACGCTTTTCCTCGCGCTTGTCCCCTTGAGAGACGGTGCCGAAATGGCCCCCGCCGGGCGCTTAGTTTCGCGTGACGCTACCAAAGTCACGCAGTAAGGCGGCGGCGAAAGGGCGACAGGCGCCCGCAGGACGAGCCGGATCGAACCGCCGATGATCGACAGTATCGCCCGCAGAGTCATCGCCTCAGCCTTTGCCCGGATGGGGCCGTCGCTGCGCGAGCAGGCGGCCCGCCTGGTCGAGCGCGACTACGAGGCGATCACTTATCGCCGGCTGGCCGCGCTCGGCTACCGGCCGGCGGCGATCATCGACGTCGGTGCCTATCGCGGCAACTGGACGCTCGCGGCGCGGCGGATCTTCGGCCCGGTCCCGGCGCTGATGGTCGAAGGGCAGGAGGCGCTGATCGCCAATCTGCAGCGGGTGGCTGGCGAGAACCGCGACATCGCCGTGGCCCACGCGGTTCTCGGGGCGCGCGACGGGGTGCCCGTGCAGTTCTTTGAAATGGGCACCGGTTCGTCGGTGTTTCCCGAAACGAGCGACGCACCGCGGACCGCGAGCCAGGCGATCACCCGGCGGCTCGACGACGTGGTGGGGCAGTGGCGCAGCGGTGTCAGCAACGCCTTTCTCAAGATCGACGTGCAGGGCGCGGAGCTCGAAGTGCTCGCGGGCGGCGGCGGGGTCCTCGGCGGCTGTTCGCTGGTCCAGCTCGAGCTGGCGATGCTGGCCTACAACGAGGGCGCGCCGCTGCTGCCGCAAGTGGTCGAATGGATGGCCGGGCAGGGCTGGCTGCCGACCGAGATCTCCGGCTTCAGCCGCCCGCGCGACCGGCTGGTGCAGGTCGACATGCTGTTCGCCCCGCGCGATTCCGCGCTGCGGCCGACGCGGTTCCACTTCTGACATGGTGCCCACCCCCTCCCCGAGCGGTTCCCGCCCCGGTGCATTAACAGCATCGCCATTATTAGTGGGTAAGTTGACGACACGAGGCGCTCCGCCCGCGCCCCGCTACGTCGTGGGCTCGCTCGATCACCGTGGTGTGCACCGTTTTGCCCCCGGCGAGTGGACCGGCGGTGCCGCAGCGGGACGGTCGCGGTGCCGCCAACGCAAACAGGTTTTGAACGAACAGGTGACAACGTCGTGAACACTCTCGCACAACCGCAGACCGCGGACATCGCCCAGCCCGAATTGCCTAACGACTGGGAAACGGCGATGCGCGGCTATGGCGACGAACTCAAGGCGCTGGTCGCCGGCTATCCGTCGGCCAAGATCCTCGAGCTCGGCGCCGGGCGCTGGCCGTCGTTCCGGCTCGACGAGATGCCCTCGACGATCGAATCCTACACCGTCAACGACATCAGCGAGCACGAGCTCTCGCTGCTGCCCGAGGGTTACGAGAAGGCCTGTTTCGACGTCAGCGGCGACGCGGCCAACTTCAGCGACAGCTACGACGTCGTGTTCTCGCGCTTCCTCGCCGAGCACGTGCCCGACGGCGTCGCCATGCATCGCAACGTCTACCGCGTGCTCAAGTCGGGCGGCGTCGCCTTCCACCTGATCCCGACGCTCTATGCGATCCCGTTCGTGCTCAACAAGCTGGCGCCGGAACGGCTGACCACCCCGCTGCTCAAGCTGCTGTCGCCGCGGCGGGCCATCAGCCCGAAGTTCCCGGCGCACTATTCGGCCTGCTACGGCAGCCCCGCGCGGATGACGGCGATGCTGCGCGAGATCGGCTACCGGCGCGTCGAGGTTCGCACCTTCTACGGCCACTTCTATTACGAGAAGATTCCGCTGCTGCGCTCGCTCCACCGCAGCTTCTCGGCGCTGGCTGCGCGGCGCGGCTGGCACCTTCTCGGAACCTATGCCTATATCAAAGCCTACAAATGAGCCAAAGGATCGGCCGCGCGATTGAGGAGCTTCGATTGCGCGTGGATGAGGGCAACAGTCGAATCCTGCGCCTGCCGCTGTGGGCCGTGACGGCCTATGGCCGGCTGGGGGTCCAGGTCGGTTGGGTCGTCGCGCCGCTGGGCTTCAGCCTGGCCATGCGCCTTGGCACCAACATCGTCCTGGCGCGCCTGCTGGCGCCCGAGATCTTCGGCCTGATGCTGATCGTCAACATGCTGCGGACCGGCACCGAGCTGCTCAGCGACCTCGGCATCGGCCAGAGCGTGGTCCGCACCAAGCGCTATCCCGACCGCGCATTCCTCGATACCGCGTGGACGCTCCAGCTCGGCCGCGGCGCGCTGCTCACCCTGGTCATGCTCGCGCTGGCACATCCGATCTCGGGGATCTACGGCCCGGAGTTCGAGCCGATCCTGCTCACCGTCAGCGTGATCTTCCTGATTACCGGGGTGCAGTCCCCCGGTCTGTTCCTCATGCAGCGCAACATGGAGCTCAAGGCGAAGGCGGCGCTCGACGTCTTCGTCACGCTGTTTCAGTGCGGCTTCACCATTGCCCTCGCCTATTTCATGCCCACCGTGTGGGCGCTGGTCTGGGGTCTGCTGGTCAGCACCGCGTTCGGCTCGGTGCTCAGCTACGTGATCGGGCCGAGGCACGTTCCGCGCCTGAAGCTCCATCGCGAGCACGCGCTGGAGATCGTCCATTTCGGCAAGTGGATCTTCTTCTCGACGCTGATCTACTTCGCCGCGACCAGCGCCGACCGGGCGCTGTTCGGCGCCCTGCTGCCGATGGCGGCGGTCGGCATCTACAGCGTGGCGCGAACCTTCTCCGACATGGTCGGGGTGCTCGCCCAGCGTCTCGGCGCCTTCCTCGTCTTTCCCAAAGTTTCGAGCCTGCGGGCGCGGGACCAGGCGGTGGCCGGCCCGGTCCGCCGCACGCGGCGCCATACGCTGGCGATGGTCGCACTCGGCATGGGAGTCGTCGTGGCCGGCGCCGACGCGTTCATCCTGCTGTGCTACGACGCGCGCTACCACGCGGCGGCCTTCATGCTGCCGGTGCTGCTGCTCGGAGCCTGGTTCGGGGTCCTGGCGATCTTCGCCGAATCCCTCCTGCTCGGCTGCGACCGTCCGGCGCCGGGCGCCTTTGCCAACGCGGCGAAGTTCGTCGTGCTGGCCGTCGGCCTGCCGCTGACGCTGACCTACACCGGCCTGTTCGGCGCCCTGCTGGTGCTGGCCTTGGCCGAGCTGGCGCGCTGGCTGGTGCTCAGCCGGGCCTTGCTGCGCGAGGAGATGGCTTTCTTTTTCGACGATCTGGCGCTGACGATGCTGCTGGTCGTAACCGTGGTGGTGGTCAAGCTGGCGTTGGGCGCGATCGGAGTCGTGCCGGATCCGGCCGAATGGTGGGCGTTGGGAGCCGGGCTCCATGGGTAACCGCGGTGCGGTGCGTCCTCCGTCCGCGCCTTCGCGCGGCCCGGCTCTGGCCACATCGGTCCCCCAATGAGCGGAGATTCCCCCTCCCAGGCGCCCGCCGGGCTGCGCGTCGGCTACGTGATGACGCACTATCCGCGGCTGGCGCAGACGTTCATCGCCGGGGAGATCGCCGCGGTCGAGCGGGCCGGCGTGCAGGTCCTGCCGCTGGCGATGAACCCGCCGAGCGCGTCGGAGCGGTCCGCGCCCGGTGCCGCGGAGCGGATCGCGCGCACGGTCTACCTGAAGCCGCAGATGGCGCGCGCCGTGCTGGCCTACCTGCGCCTGCTGCTGCGGCATCCACTGGCGACCGGACGGGTCACGGCGGCGGCGATGGCCAGCGCGGGAGGGTCGCTGCCGCGCACGGTTCGCCGGGCCGCCCACCTGCTGCAGGCGGCGCTGGTCGCTGAGGAGGCCCGGCGTATGGGGCTCGACTACCTGCACGCCCAGTTCGGGCTGGCGCCGGCGACGATCGCCTGGCTCGCGTCGGGCCTCGCCGCGGCCGCCGGACGCCGCTTGCCGTTCGGCTTCACGATCCACGGCTTCCACGATTTCGTCGACCCGGCCGAAACGCGCCTCGACCTCAAGGCCCGCGACGCGGCGCAAGTGCTGTGCGTCAGCGACTACACGCGCTCGCAGTTGTGCCTGGTGACCGACCCCGCGCTCTGGCCGCGCTTCCACGTCGCGCGGTGCGGCGTCGACCTGGCCGCGTTCCCCTACCGCGAGCCACCGGACCAGGGCGAACCGCCAACCGTGCTGGCGGTCGGCCGATTGTCCTCAGAGAAGGGCTTCGATGTCCTGATCGACGCCCTCGCCCAGCTCAAGCGGTCGGGTGCACCCCAGCGGCTGGTGCTCGTGGGCGACGGCCCGCTGCGTGCTTCGCTCGAGCGCGCCGCCCGTGACTCCGGCGTCGCGGAGCTGATCGAGTTCGCAGGTGAGCTTCCTCCGGCCGAGGTGCGCACCCGGCTCGAGAAGGCCGATCTGTTCTGCCTGCCGTCATTCAGCGAAGGCTTGCCAATCTCGATCATGGAGGCGATGGCCGTGGGGGTCCCCGTGGTGACGACCTGGATTGCCGGGATCCCCGAACTTGCCGAGGATGGCGTGACCGCCCTGACAGTCCCACCGGCCCGGAGCGATGCTCTCGCGGCCGCCTTGCATCGGTTGGCCAGCGACACCGCGCTCCGCCTTCGCTTGTCCCGGGGCGCTCGCTCGAAAGTTGAAGAGCAGCACGATCAGGACCGTTGCGGCGCCGTCGTCGCCGAGCGCTTCAGAGCGGCAGCAGTCCAGTGACTCGCCCGCCGACCCTCAGCGCGGCCGTCATCGGCTGCGGGGCGATCGCCTATGAGCACCTGCCGTGCATCGCCAACAGCGCGCGCGCGCGTCTGGCGGCCGTATGCGACCAATCCGCAGCGCTGGCCGGCGCTGCCGCCGAAAGGTTCGGCGCCGAAGCCACATTTGTCGAGGCGGCGGCAATGCTCGAGGCGGTGAAACCCGACGTCGTGCACGTCCTGACGCCGCCCCACACTCATGATCCGATCGTTCGCGCCGCGCTCGCTGCGGGTGCGCACGTGATTTGCGAAAAGCCGATGACGGGGTCGGAGCAAGAAAGCGCATCGCTGCTCGACGCCGCCGCCGCAGCGGGTCGGGTCCTACAGGAAAGCCGAAATCTCCTGTTCAACGACCCGGTGATCGCCCTTCAGGACCTGATCGCCGGGGGGCGTCTGGGACGTGTCGTCGAATGCGAAGTCCTGCTCTCGCTCGACTTCCTCGGCGGGCCGTTCGGCGATCTCAACCTCGCGGGCCCGGCCGTGCGCCTGCCGGGAGGCGCCGCGCACGATTTCATTCCGCATCTCGCCTACCTGTTCCTGGCCCTCGCCAAGGCCACCCGGATCGACAGCGTTGCCGGCCTGTTCGCCAACCGCAGCGGCAACCGCCGCGTGGGCTTCGACTTTCTCGACGCGCTGGTCGAGGCCGAGGGCGTTCGCGGGCGACTGCGGATTGCGACGGACACGGCGCCGGCAGCCTTCCGGGTCATCGCGCGAGGCACGGAGGCGACGGCGGAAACCGACCTCTACAATCCCTTCATGCGCATCGAGGGAGCTCCGAACACCGGCAAGCGCGCACCGTTCGGCCAAATGGCCGAGGGCCTCGGGATGATCAGGGCCGGCGTGGTCGGCCTGCGCAACAAGATCATGCAGCATGGCACGATGCACGGGCTCCCGCGCATGATCGACGCGATCTATCGCGCGATCGGCCAAGGCACGCCGCCGCCGTTCTCCCGCGACGACATGCTGGCCACCGCACGGCTGACCGACCGCCTGGTAGCGCTGGGGTCTTCGAAGTGAGGGTCCTGATCACCGGGGCTGGCGGGTTCCTCGGCCGCGCCACGGTGGATGCGGCCCTGGCCGCCGGTCACGAGGTGCTCGCACTCCGTCGCCCGGCGTCGCCCGCGGCCGACGTCGACACGCAACCGGGCCTGACCTGGCTGGCCGGCGATCTGCGGCAAAAGGGCGAGTGGTGCGAGCGGATCGCCGATGTCGAGGCCGTCATTCATTGCGCGGCTGCTGCCTCGGGCGATCTCGCTACCCAGCTGGCGGGAACGGTGCTGGCGACGGAGAACCTGCTGGCGGCGCTTCCGGACGGTCTGACCCGCTTCGTTCATGTCAGCAGCTTTTCCGTCTACGATTTCGACGATCCGTCCTTCCTCGGCAGCCTCTCCGAGGAGACGGCGCTGGAAGCAAAGCCCTTGCGCCGCGACGCCTACACGCAAACCAAGCTGCTGCAAGAACGGCTGGTACGAGACTACGCCGCGCGCAGCGGCGTGCCGCTCGTGGTCGCCCGGCCAGGCGCTATCTTCGGTCCCGGCAAGTCGTGGGATTACGGACGCGCCTTGGCCGTCGGCCGGTTCGATCTCGTCTTTGCCCCGCTGGCGCGGATGCGGCTGATACAGGTCGACAATTGCGCCGATGCCTTGGTCGCGGCGCTGGCCGCGCCCATCGACGGAGAATTGACCGTCAACCTCGTCGACAGCGAGCAACCCACTCACTGGGGCTTTCGCAGGATCGCCCGTCGCGCCGGCGCCAGGACGGGATTCGGCGTACCGGTGCCCTATACGTGCGTCGTTGCGCTGGGACTCGCGGCGCGGTTGGCGAGCCACCTGTTCTTCAGGTCCCGCGCGCGCCTGCCGGAGCTGCTCGACCCGCCGCGCCAGCGGGTTCGTTGGCGCCCGTTGCGCTACTCGCGCGAGCGGGCGCAATCGGCCCTCGGCATCCGCCAGCGCATTCCGCTCGCCGCGGGAGTCGCGGGGACCGTCGCCGCCGACGCCGCACTGCCCGCGACGAGGGACTCCTGACTGTGGCTCACCGTCGCCGTCAGATGGAGCCTCGGGCCAGCGGCCGGGCGTCGCACCGTAGGTCCGAATGGAAATCGACATGGGGTCCGCGGTGAACCGCTCGCCGGTCAAAGCAATCTTGCGCGCCTTGCCGGCGCCGATGGTCCGGGCAATGCGGCGTGTTCAGGATCGTCTGCGCCGGGCGCAGGCCGAACGAGCGGTGGCCGCGTTCAGCGGACAAGTAGGCCGCCGGCACGGATTGCCCGGCGAACTCATCGTCACGCTGACCTCGTACCCAGGCCGATATCACTGCCTGCACAAGACGCTCATCAGCCTGCTTCAGCAAGAGGTCCGCCCGGACCGGGTCATCCTGTGGTTGGGAACCGAGCCCGAAAAGGTGCCGCCGTCTGCGGTGCTGGAACTCCAGGCGCACGGACTGGAGATCCGGTTTCGCACCGATATACGATCCTACACGAAGATCATCCCCGCGATCGAGGAGTTCCCCGACGCCTACTTGGTCACCGCAGATGACGATCTCTACTACGAGAGCGGATGGCTGAGGAAGATCGTCGACGGGTTCGTCCCGGGGGAGCAGGCCATCGTGTGCCGCCGCGCCCACCGCCCAAAGCTCGAGGGCACCGGACTGGCGCCGTATGGCGAGTGGCACCAGGAAATCCTCAGCGACCAGGTGGAGCGCTGCATCTTCCCGACGACCGGTACGGGTGTCCTGTTTCCGCCGGGCAGCCTCTCTGCGGAAGTGACCGACAGCGACGTCTTCCTCGACCTGTGCCCGCACGCGGACGACGTCTGGCTGTTCGTCATGGCCCTGCGCGCGGGATCGAGGTTCAAGCAGGTCGGCGGCGGTTGCCCGCAGGTCCCCTGGGAGGCCTCGCAAGCGACCTCGCTGATGCAGCAAAACCTCGGCCTCGGCGGCAACGACCGCCAGCTTTCAGCGGTTCTGGCGCACTATGGCGAGACCGACAGGCTGATCGCCATGCTGAAGGCCCCGCGCTCCTGAACCGGTCGCGGTCGTCGAACTGCCAGCGGAGTTGAATCAGTCGGCCACCGGTTTGTCGTCGTAATACTTCATGTAGGCCGACGAACCGTACCCGTACTTCTCGAACATGCGCCCGGTGTAACGGTTCAGGACCGTCCCGAGGCACCTCGCCGGCGACAGCATCGACATCGCCTCCTGCACGTGGGCCTTGCTGGTTTCGGTGCTGTCGACGACCAGGATGTACCCGTCGAGGTGCCCGATCGAGAGCATCGCATCGTCGTTCGCGAACACCGGTGGCAGGTCGAACAGCACGACCGTGTTGGCCGCCTGCCTCCGCAGGGCTCCGATCAGGCCGACGAACCGGTCTCCGACCAGCAGCTCGGCAGACTCGTCGGTACAGAGCTGCGTCGGCAGGACATACAACGGCAGGTCCGCGATACGGACGGCGATGTCCTGCAGGGTAGCGTCGCCGGAAAGAAAATCGCCGACCCCGCCGCCCGTCGCGTCGAGGCCCAGTTCGGTGGCCACCGAACCTCGCCGCAAGTCCAGATCCACCAGGACGACCGGCCCCTCGGTCACCTTCGCCAGCGACATGGCAAGGTTCGTCGAGATGAACGACTTGCCGGCCGCGGGCGTGGCTGACGTAATGCCCACGAGACGCGGGCTGTGCCCTTCGAGAATGTTCGCCAGACGTGTCCGCAGGAGGTTGAACGCCCGCGAGCGGCTGTCGCGGCTGTCGAGGCCGACGATCTTGTGTTCGGCCAGGTGGGCCCGGTTGAGCTGGACGGCCGGGACTCTCTGCAGGTCCAGCATCAGCGGCGCGGAGACGGAGGTGGGGTCGGCGTCGGCCATCGTATCAACCTCCACCCTGGACCGCGGATCGACGCCAGAAGCGGAACCATGGGCGACGCACTCGCGGACGAATGCTCTCGATCGTCGGAATGACCCCGAGCGAGGGCACGCCGGAGATCGCGGCCAGCGCCTTAGGGTCGCGAATGGGACCGTTGAGCAGCTCGACCAACGCCGCCAGGACCACTCCGAGACCAAACCCGCCGCCGATCCCGGCCGCGAGGATCAGCAGGCGATCGGGCCACACCGGCTCCTCGGGGATGACCGGCGGCTCGACCACCGCCAGTCTCTGTCCCATCTGCTCGTCTTCCGCGCGCACGCCGGCACGGGCCGCCAGCAGGCGTTCCTGGACGCGCTGATACTGGGAATTGAGGCCCGACAGGCGCTGCTGCAGCGCGGTGATCTGCTGCTGGATCAGCGGCGCCCGGGCCTGGGAGGCGAGCTGCGCCGACACCTGCGCTTGCTCCTGCGCCTTGGCGGCGCGCAGCTGCGCGATCTGGGAGTTGTTGAACGCGATCTGCTGGTCGATCGTGTCGAGCGGGAGTTTCTCGGTGTTGTTGCGGGCCAGGCGACGGGCTTCTTCGAGCCGTTGCCTGGCGATGATCACATCCGGGTGGTTCTCGGCATAGACCGCCCGCGCCGCGGCCAAGGCGGTTTCGGCGCCAACGACCACCGGGTCCCGCGTATCGGAGCGCTGCGCGATGTCTTTCTGGGCGATGAGGTTGGCGTTGTCGCGCTGCAGCGCGGCGATCTGCACGTCGTAGCTGCCGCCGCCGCCGCCGATGACGGCGCCGGTGCTCCCGAGAATACCGCCGTATTGGGCATTGATCGCGGCGATCTCGCCTTCGACCTCGGCAATCTGCTGGTCGATCCCGGCGGCCTGGTCTTCGAGGAACTGCGCGGTGTTTGTCGCTTGCTCGAGATTGCCGCTCGCATCGAGCTCGAGAATGCGGTCCATCAGGTCCTGCACCACCGCTTGCGCCGGCGAGGCTTCTTCGTATTCGAAGGCCAGCTGGAACGCGATCGTGCTCTGGCCGGCGCTGCTGCGCGGCAATTCGATGGTCGATGGCGTGAGCGTGATGCTGTCGCGCATGTCTTCGATGATGGCCGACAGCGGATCCGACGACCGGCGGTCGGTGTAGAGACCGTGCCGGTTGATCAGCTCGAGCAGATCCGGACGGCTGGTCACGCGCTGGCGGATCGCCGCGATCCGGCGCTCGATCAGCGAATCGTTGAGTTCGCCGATGACCTCGTCGGGCAACTGCGAGGACTGCACGAGCATGACCGCCGTCGCCTGGTAGCGGGGCGGAATCAGGAGCACGGCGGCGATCGATGCGACGATCCCGACCAACAGCGGTACGATGATCCACCAGCGGCGCTGCCAGAAGATGGCCGGAAGGTACGCGAAGAGGCTCTGGCCTCCCCCCGTCGACTCTTCTTCTGCGCCTAACACCAGATCGTTCATGGCGTCCTTCCGAAGCGATAGGTGATGCCGGCCATGACCTGGTAATTCTCTTCCTTCCCCGTGAACTCGCGTTCGTTGGACGTGAAACTCGGTGTCAGAAATGCCGAAAGCCGCTCAGCGATCCGGTGGCTGTAGGTGCCGCTGATGTGGGCGATCTCGCTCTCCCTCTGGCTCAGCAGCAACGGCGCGGAATCGGGCGTGCCGGTCTTCGAATAGCTGGCTCCGAACGAGATGTTGGCGTCGGCCCCGATGGCGCGTGAGTAGCTGGCGCCGACCGAGTTCACCATCGTCAATCCGCCGAGCGACGTCGGCTCTGCCGTTCTCGAGCCGCTCACGCAAATAGTCCCACGCGCCAGCATGTCGCAAAGTTGCAGCGAGGCCGCCCAGGTCGTGAAACTCTCTTGCGCACCAAGGAGGACGTCCACTTCCGAATACGACAAGCCCACTTGGACCGTGCCGTACATCGATTCGGTAAATTGATGGTCAACCCCGACCAACGCGGTGGTGAAAAGACCGTCTCCCAACTCGCGACCGAGATAGTCGGCGTATCCGACGTCGAGCGACACGAGCAGAGAGGTCCGCTCGTTGAGCCGGTGGGAATACGAGGCGAAGGCCGAGGTGTCCCTGTAGTCCGCCCCGTTGCCAGACTTGACGCGCGTAAGCCCCAGTCCCGAGGCTAATGTCAGCGCGCTGTTGCTGCTGAGCAGCTGCCTCAGCCCGAAATTGACGTTAAGGCGGCTGGTTCGGCCAGCAATGTTGCCGAGCGTGGGGTCGACCACCGGACTATCCGGGAATTCCCCCGGCTCGAGGTCGCTGAGATCGGCACCACCGTAAAGATGCCTCGCCGCGGAGTCGCTCGAACTGTAGCCGACATCGGCCGACAGCGTGGTGCGTTCATTGACCGAATGCTCGATCGACGCGCCGACCTGGGCAGAGGTGTCAGTGCCGTAGCGATCGAAGAATTCCTCGAGCCGGAGCGTTCCGCCGAGCGTGGCCTTCGTCCGGCCCTCCGTAACCGAGATGGAGGGATGGACCGTCAGCGTGGCGGCTGCGGATCCGGTATCGGGCCCGTCGACCAGATGCGGATTGCTCGCCACCAGCGCGCCAGCCGACACATCGACATTGGCGACGGTCTGCGCATGGGCAGCCAGCGGCATCAACAGAGCCGATGCGGTTGCGAGGCAGCCGGCGCGCGTACGGCGCCCGCGGATCAACGACGCCCGGCTCATGGTACGATCACAGTGTCGCCGGGCTGAATCGTCCCAACCGCTGCCAGCGCGTCTGCTTCGTTTCGATTCATTCCGCCCTTGAACACGGAAGCCAGCCGCACGCGATATGCACGCATCCGATCCCCCTCTTTCCGGATCACCAAGACGTTGTCGAGATTGGCAAATTCAGTCGGGCCGCCGGCCATGCTCAACGCCTCGAGTACCGTCACGTAGCGCCCCGGCGTGGGATAGGCCCCGGC
>JAEZES010000217.1 GCA_023432995.1 Pseudomonadota bacterium | reverse complement strand
TCGCCGGGCTCAAGGGCGGCCTGCTGACCTTCGGCGGCGCCTACACCGCGATCCCCTACGTCCGCGCCGACACCGTCGGCCGCGGCTGGCTCGGCGACGGCGCGTTCCTCGACGGCGTCGCGATCGGCAACCTGCTGCCCGCGCCGCTGGTGATCTTCGCCACTTTCGTCGGCTACGTCGTCGGGGGCCTCGCCGGGGCGCTGGCGACCACCGCCGGCATGTTCCTGCCCGCCTTCGCCTTCTCGCTGGTATTCTTCGAACGGCTCGAGGCGGTGGTCGAGCACCCGCGCCTGCACCGCACGCTCGACGGGGTCGCCGCCGCCGCGGTCGGAATCATTGCCGCCACCCTGGTCCAGCTCGCCGTCGCCGCCGCCGGGCGGGTCGAGACCCCGCTGCCGGCGCTGGCGATCTTCGCGCTCGCGGCGCTCGCCGCCTGGTTCGTCAGGGGCACGTGGGGCACGCCGGCGATCGTCGCTGCCGGGGGCCTGGCAGGAGCGGTGCTGCTCGGCTGACCTGCTCAGAGGCCGCTGCGCTGGCTCGGCTCGCGCAGGGTCACCATGTACGCGGCGATCCGCTCGGCGTCGCGGCGCTCGAGCGTGAAGTTCATCTCGGCCGGGTAGTTGTGCGCATTGCGCAGCCACACGGCGAGCGTGTTGCGCGTCAGGCCCGGCCGGCTCACCAGCGTGACGAACGCCGGCGCGCTCCGCACCGGCGAGACGGTGCGCCGGTCGACCGCGTGGCACGCGCCGCACGCCGACTTGGCCAGCGCCTCGCCCGGATGCGCCTTGGGTGCGGAACTCGATCCGGGCCCAGCCGCCGGCTGGCACGCGGCGGCCATCGCCGCGAGCGCAAGCGGACCAAGGGCAAGCAGGAGGCGGCAAGGCTCGGGCATCGTGGACATCCGGTGTGGCAGGTCTACCTGTGCAACCGCGCTGCGCCGCGCGGGTTTCCGGCGCATCGCTCAGAGCCGCCCGCGCAGCGCCTGGTAGGCCGCCGCCGTGACCGTGTTGGCGAGGTTGAGCGAACGAACCTTGTCCAAGCGCATCGGCAGGCGGAACTGCCGCCCGGGCCATGCGCGCCGGATCGGCTCGGGGATGCCGCCGTTCTCGCGCCCGAACACGAGGATCGCGTCCTCGGGATAGTCGGCGTCGTAGAACGAGCGCGCCCCGTGCTCCTCGAACAGGAACAGCTGCTCCTCGCGCGGCCGCCGTGCGGCGGCGAACGCGTCCCAGCTCGGAAACTCGGCCAGCCGCACGTGCGGCCAGTAGTCGAGCCCCGAGCGCCGCACCCGCGCGTCGCTGAGCTCGAACCCGAGCGGGTGGATCAGCACCAGCTCGGCGTCGAGCGCCACGCAGGTGCGCCCGGCGGCGCCGGTGTTCCAGGGGATCTCGGGATGGACGAGGACGATGCTCAGCGGCATGCGGCCGGCGTCAGATAGCGGGGCGATAGGCCGGGTCGCGCAGCGTCAGCATGTAGTCGACCAGCGCGTCGACCTCCGGCCCCTCGAGGTAGAACTCCATCTCCTCGGGATAGTTGTGCGCGTCGCGCAGCCAGTCCCCGAGCGTCGCTTGCGTCAGGCCCCGCTGGTTGACGATCGCGGCGAACGGCGGCGCGTCGGGATTCGGCGACAGCTCGTGACGCTCGACCGCGTGGCACCCGCCGCACGATCCCTGCGCGAAGGCCAGACCCGGATGCGGCTGGGCCGGAACCGCCTGGCACGCGCCGAGGGCCAGCATGAGGCCCAGCGCGCTGGCGATCATCGGCGCAGGGTCGCGGGTCGCCATCGCGCTAGCCCAGCTTGGCCTTGAGCACTTCGTTGACCACCTGCGGGTTGGCCTTGCCCTGCATCGCCTTCATCGTCTGCCCGACGAAGAAGCCGAACAGCGCCTGCTTGCCGCCTTTGTATTCGGCGACCTTGTCGGCGTTGTCGGCCAGCACCTTGTCGACCGCCGCCTCGATCGCGCCGCTGTCGCTTTCCTGCTTGAGGCCCTCGCGCTCGACGATCGCGCCGGCGCTGTCGCCGGTCTCGAGCATCGTCTCGAGCACCTGCTTGGCGATCGAGCCCGAGATGGTCCCCTTGCCGACCAGCGCCAGCAGCTCGGCCGCCTGCGCGTGGCCGACCGGGCTGTCGGCGAGGTCCTTGCCGATCTTGTTGAGCGCGCCGAAGAATTCCGAGATCAGCCAGTTCGACGCCTGCTTGGCGACTTCGGCCGGGGTCTTGCCCTGCGCGGTGGCCGTCTCGAGCAGCAGCGCCTCGAACCAGCGCGCGGTCTCCACTTCAGCGGTCAGCACGCCGGCGTTGTAAGCGCTGAGGCCGAGCTCCTCGATGTACCGCCGGCGCTTGGCGTCGGGCAGCTCGGGCAGGCTCTCGCGGCACTCGTCGACGAATGCGTCGTCGAGCTCGAGCGGCAGCAGGTCGGGATCGGGGAAGTAGCGGTAGTCGTGCGCGTCTTCCTTCGAGCGCATGCTCCGCGTGGTGCCCGTATTCGGGTCGAACAGCCGCGTCTCCTGCACCACCGTGCCGCCGTCCTCGATCAGCTCGACCTGGCGCCGCGCCTCGTGCTCGATCGCCTGCATCACGAAGCGCACCGAGTTGACGTTTTTGGTCTCGGTCCGCGTGCCGAACTCTTCGCCGGGCCTGCGCACGGAGACGTTGACGTCGGCGCGCATCGAGCCCTCTTCCATGTTGCCGTCGCACGAGCCGACGTAGCGCAGGATCGAGCGCAGCTTGCGCACGTAGGCGCCGGCCTCGGCCGGCGAGCGCATGTCGGGCCGGCTGACGATCTCCATCAGCGCCACGCCCGAGCGGTTGAGATCGACGTACGACATGCTCGGGTGCTGGTCGTGCATCAGCTTGCCGGCGTCCTGCTCGACGTGGATTCGCTCGATGCCGATCCACTTGTTCTCGGGGATGCCGGCCTTCTCGTCGGCCTCGATCAGCAGCCGTCCCTCGCCGACCAGCGGGTGGTAGAGCTGGCTGATCTGGTAGCCCTGCGGCAGGTCGGCGTAGAAGTAGTTCTTGCGGTCGAACCGGCTCCACTTGTTGATCTGCGCCTCGATAGCCAGGCCGGTGCGCACCGCCTGGCGGATGCACTCGCGGTTCGGCACCGGCAGCATGCCCGGCATCGCCGCGTCGACCAGGCTGACCTGGCTGTTGGGCTCGGCCCCAAACGCGGTCGAAGCGCTGCTGAACAGCTTGGCCTTGCTGGTGACCTGCGCGTGGACCTCGAGGCCGATCACGACCTCCCAGTCGCCGGTGGCGCCGCGGATGCGATAGGCGGAGTCAGTCATGCCTCTGCCGATAATCGTCCTGCGCGCGCGAGGGAAGCATCAGATTGCCGGCACCGGCGGGCCGCCGCTCGGCGGGGCGAAGCGGCGGGTCCACCGGCGCGCGGGCTCCTCGATGTAGCGCCACGCGAGCCAGGCGGCGCCGACTGCGAGTGCGGCGAGGCCGAGCGTGAGCAGCGTCGCCAGCCACTCGGGCGGCGCGACGCTCTCGAGGCCGAACGTGTGCCGCCCGGGCCTGGCCCATTCGGGATGTCCGCTCGCCTCGAACAGCCGCGGCAGGAAGCGGTTGGGCAGCAAGACGAACAACAGGTGGACCATGTAGATCGCGAAGGACAGCTGGCCGAGCGCGACCAGCGGGCGCCAGCCGAGCGCGCGGCTGGCGATCCCGCCGTCGCGCGCGAACACCAGCACCAGCGCCGTGTACAGCAGCGCGGCCAGCGGGATCGACCCGGCGGTCCGCCCCGGCAGCGCCATGAAGGTCAGCAGGGCCGCAAGCAGCCCGCCTTCCGCGATGCTGGACCACGCCCGTCCCGGCTCGATCGCGCGCAGGCGCCGGTGCAGCCAGTAGCAGGCGACGCCGAGCGGGAAGCCGAGCAGCCCGCGCTGCAGCAGCCGTCCGAACCCGAGCTCGTTGAATCCGCTCGTCAACGCCCAGGCCGACAAGGCCGCCACGATGATCGCCAGCGCGATCGCCGCGCGCCCGCGCCCGAACAACCCCGCGGCGAGCACGTAGAGCACCAGCTCGACCGCCACCGCCCAGCTCACCGGCGCGTAGAAGTTGCCCGCCCCGCGCGCGAAGGCGTCGAGCAGCAAGACTCCGCGCGCGAGTTCGCTCCACGGATGCGCCTCGTGCAGCACCGGCCGGAACACCAGCCACTCGAGCGCGAGCCACAGCGCCACCGTGGCGATATGCAGCGGATAGACTCGCCCGAGCCGCACCAGCAGGAACCGCCCGCGCGGATAGCCGTGCGCGAGGCGTTCGCCATAGCTCGCCGCGATCACGAAGCCCGAGAGGACGAAGAAGAAGTCGACCAGCATCCAGCCCTGGCGGAACGGCCGCAGGCCGGCGACCCAGCCGACGTCGCCCATATGGTAGAACACGATCCCCAGCGCCGCGAGCCCGCGCAGCGAATCCAGCGCGACGAAGCGTCCGGGCGCCTGAGCGGCGACAGCCGGGTGCGCTATCACCGCGTCTCCGACTTCACCGGAATCCGGGCGCACCAGCGGAAAGCGAGCTCGATCACGACCCTCCCTTGCGTGCAGGAGATGTGGAGCTCAGGCATTGCGCAGCTCCAGCAGGAATGCCTCGGTCGCCTTCATTTCCGCAGACATGATATGATCGAACTTGTTCGATCCAGTAATGTTGATCTCTTCCAGATAGAGAAGGCTCAGGTCGCTGTATTCGGCGTAGGCCCTGAGCTCCCTGACAGAAGCCGCGAAGGCGGCACCGTTCTCGACGGTGCCGGTCGCCATCACCCGGTGCAGCGAATCGAGCAACGCAACATAGGCCAGGTAGCGCTCGCTGGGTTTGTCCTTGGCGGGCCTGCGGGCGGAAATGAACGCCGCGATGCCGAACAGCCAGGCGGGCAGGATGCCGACCGCGATGAGCGCGACCAGAATCCATTCGAGCGTCGTCACCACCAGCGCTCCGGCTTCGCGGCAAACCCGGCCCGTTGCTCGATCGCCAGCGCCGCGTCGAGCACGCCCTGCTCGTCGAACGCCTTGCCGACCACCTGCAGCCCGAGCGGCAGCCCGTCGCCGTTGAGCCCGGCAGGCACGCTCATCGCCGGCAGCCCGGCGAGGCTCGCGGGGACCGAGAACACGTCGTTCAAGTACATCGCCAGCGGATCGTCGAGCTTGTCGCCGAGCGCGAAGGCCGCGGTCGGCGTGGTCGGCGCGAGCAGCACGTCGCACTGCGTCCACGCCTGCTCGAAGTCGCGCGCGATCAAGGCGCGGACCTTCTGCGCCTGGGTGTAGTAGGCGTCATAGAACCCGGCCGAGAGCACGTACGTGCCGATCAGGATGCGGCGCTTGACCTCGTCGCCGAACCCGGCGGCGCGGGTCGCGGCGTACATCTCCTGCAGGTTGGCGCCCTCGGGCAGCTCGCGCAGGCCGTAGCGCACGCCGTCGTAGCGCGCGAGGTTGCTCGAGGCTTCGGCCGGGGCGACGATGTAGTAGGCCGGCAGCGCGTACTTCGTGTGCGGCAGGCTGACGTCGACTACCTCGGCGCCCGCATCCTTGAGCCAGGCGATGCCCTGGTCCCACGACTTGAGGATCTCCTCGTCGGTCCCCTCCATGCGGTACTCGCGCGGGATGCCGACGGTCTTCCCGCGCAGGTCGGCGTTGAGCGACGCGGCCCACTCCGGCACCGGCATGTCGAGGCTGGTCGAATCCTTCGGATCGAACCCGGCCATCGCCTCGTGCATGATCGCGCAGGCCTCGACCGAGCGCGCCATCGGCCCGGCCTGGTCGAGCGACGAGGCGAAGGCGACGATGCCCCAGCGGCTGCAGCGGCCGTAAGTCGGCTTGATCCCCGAGATGCCGGTGAACGCGGCCGGCTGGCGGATCGAGCCGCCGGTGTCGGTCCCGGTCGCCGCCGGGCACAACCGCGCGGCCACCGCCGCCGAGCTGCCGCCCGAAGATCCTCCGG
>JAEZES010000194.1 GCA_023432995.1 Pseudomonadota bacterium | reverse complement strand
GGCCACGGCCGCCCCGGCTCCCTACCTGCTGCCGGTCACCGGCCGCACGGTGACGGGTTTCGGCGCGCGGCAGGGGGAGACCGCGAGCACCGGGCTGACCCTCGCCCCGCGCCCGGGCGCGCAAGTGGTCGCCCCGGCGAGCGGCCGAGTGGCGTTCGCCGGCCCCTACCGGGGCTACGGACGGATCGTCATCATCGAGCATGCCAACGGCTGGACCAGCCTCGTGACGGGCCTCGCGCGGACCGACGTCGCGGTCGGCGAGACGCTCGTCGCCGGGGCTCCGCTCGGGATCGCCGCCCAAGCCAACCCGCAGGTGACGCTCGAGCTCCGCAACGGCGGCGAGCCGGTCAATCCGTTGCGCTTCGTCGGATGAAATCGGCGGCTGGTCGCCTCATCTGGCGTTAACCCGCTTGGCGCGATAAACTCATTCGAGTTTCGAGGATTTCCGATTCATGACGATTGCCCCCAAGATCACCGGGCCCCTGCGCGCCGCCGCGCTGCTGACGGCGGTCGCCCTGCTGCCCGCGACCACCGCGGTCTTCGCGCAAGTCGAGAGCCGTTCGTCGCCCGAGTTCGCCAAGCTGTTCGCGACCTACCAGCGGATCAAGGCCAGCTACGTCGAGCCGGTCGAGGACGAGGTGCTGATCCGTGGGGCGATCGACGGCATGCTGGCCGCGCTCGATCCGCACTCGGCCTATCTCGATGGTGCTGCGCTCGAGCGGCTCGAGACGATGATCGACGGCAACTACCAGGGCCTCGGCATTTCGGTGCAGATGGACGATGGGGCGGTGAAGGTCGTCTCGCCGTTCAAGGGCAGTCCAGCCGACAAGGCCGGGATCAAGGCCGGCGACTACATCACCCACATTGACGGCAAGCTGATCTATGGGCTCGAGCTCGACGACGCGGTCAAGCAGATGCGCGGCCCGGCGGGCAGTTCGATCCAGCTGTCGATTTTCCGCCCCGGCCGCGACGAGCCGTTCGACGTCTCCGTGACCCGCGGGGTGATCGAGCTCGAGCCGGTCACCTGGACGCTCGAAAGCGGCAACATCGGCGTGATCAGCGTCAACGAGTTCAGCCGCGATGTCGGCGCCGACGTCAACGCGGCGATTGCCGCGTTACGGCGCGACTCGGGCGGTCGCCTCGCGGGGCTGGTGCTCGACTTGCGCAAGAACCCGGGCGGTTCGCTCGACGAGGCCGTGGCGCTCAGCGACCTGTTCCTGACCGAGGGCCAGATCGTCTCGCAGCGCGGCCGCAACCCGCGCGATTCGATCTACTACGAGGCCGAAAGCGTCTATCGCGGCGACGTCGCCGCCGGCCTGCCGATGATCGTGCTGATCGACGCCGGCTCGGCCTCGGCCAGCGAGATCGTTGCCGGCGCGCTGCAGGACCAACGCCGCGCGCTGATCATGGGCGAGCGCAGCTTCGGCAAGGGCTCGGTGCAGACCTTGCTCCCGCTGACGCGCGACGCGGCGCTGAAGCTGACCACGGCGCGGTACTTCACGCCATCGGGCCGCTCGGTGCAGGAAGGCGGGATCGAACCCGACATCCGCGTGCCGCAGCTGTCGGACCCCGATGCCGCCAAGCGGGCGAAGTACAACTTGCGCGAGAGCGACCTGCGCGGACACCTCATCAACGAGGTCGACCTCGAGGACGAGGCGCTCGAAGCCGACCGCGCCGAGGATCCGCGCTTCACGCTCACCGCCGCCCAGCTCGAGGAACAGGGAATCACCGACTTCCAGCTCGACTACGCGCTGCGAACGCTGCGCCGCACCGGCGGGGCCGTGATCGCCCGGCGCAATTGAGTGCGGCCGCCAGCGTGAATCCCCCGCTCAGGCTGGCGCATCGGCTGGCGCTCGGTGTGCCGGTGGCGCTGCTCGCCGGCGCTTACCTGTCGCAATACGGTTTCGGGCTGTTCCCGTGCGAGATGTGCTGGTGGCAGCGCTATCCGCACTTCGCCGCGATCCTGTTCGCGCTGGTGGGGTTCGTCGCGCGACCCCGCGGGCTGTGGGTCGCGCTGGCCGGCGTGGCGATCCTCGTGTCGGGTGCGATCGGCGCGTTCCATGCCGGCGTCGAATACGGCTGGTGGGAGGGGCTGACCTCGTGCGCGCGGCCGATCTCGGACAGCGGGGGCGACCCGCTCGAGGCGATCATGAACGCCCCGCTGGTGCGATGCGACGTCGCCCCGTGGACGCTGGCGGGCATTTCGCTCGCGGGCTTCAACGCGCTGATCTCGGGCATTTCCGCGCTGGCGATTTTCGGCCTGCTTGCTAAGGCCCGGCGCGCATGACCGACCGTGCTGCCATGATCCGAGTCGACCAGGCCGGCGAATACGGCGCCACGCGAATATATGCCGGACAGCTCGCGGTGATGGGCGACCGCGCCCCGCATTCGGCCGAAGTCCGCGCGATGGCCGAACAGGAACACGATCACCTGCGCGCGTTCGACGCGCTGATGGCGCAACGCGGGGTGCGGCCGACGGCGCTGCAGCCGCTGTGGTCGGTCGCCGGTTACGCCCTCGGCGCAGCCACCGCACTGATGGGCCCCGAGGCGGCGATGGCGTGCACGGCGGCGGTCGAGGAAGAGATCGATCGCCACTATTGCCGCCAGCTCGAGCGGCTCGCGGAGGCCGAGGGCACGTCCGACGACGATCCGGAACTGGCCGGGATGATCGATCGTTTCCGCGCCGACGAGCGCGCGCATCGCGATCTGGCGCTCGCCGCCGGCGCCGAACGCGCGCCCGCCTATCCGCTGCTCTCGGCTGCGATCCGGTTGGGCTGCCGCGCCGCGATCCGCCTGTCGGAAAGGATTTGACCTGGCGCGGCCGCTGGAACACTCGGGGACCGCCATGCGCTTAAGCGACTGTTCACGGGCCGGAGCGCCCAATCGCCGTTCGCGGGGGATTCGCCCGCAAGAAGGACTCGTCATGACCCGCCTGTTTGCACTCGCCTCCGCCGTCGCTGCCGTTGCCGCCGTGCCTGCGCCCGCCGCCGCGCAAAGCGAGGCGGGCGACAAGGTCAACACGGTGATCGTCTACGGCGACGACGAGTGCCCGCAGTCGACCGCCGACGAAATCGTCGTCTGCGCGCGGATGGACGAAAGCGAGCGGTTCCGCATTCCCGAGGCGCTGCGCCAGAGCAGCGATCCGGAAAACGAGCCGTGGGCCAGCAGGGTGCGGGCATACGAGACCGTCGGCCAGTTCGGCGCGCTGTCGTGCTCGCCGGTCGGCTCGGGCGGGGAACTTGGCTGCACCGCGCAGATGATCGAGGCCGCCTACCAGGAGCGCGCGACCAGCTCCGATGTGCGCGCCGGCGAGCTGATCGCCGCGGCGCGCGAGGAGCGCCTGTCGACGATCGACGCCGAGGCCGCCGCGACCCAGGCGCGGGTCGAGGAACTCGAGCGGCAGTACCTCGAGCGCGCGCGCGCCGAGGAAGCCGGCGAGGTCGAGCCACGGCAGGTCGATCCCAACGTGCCGGTGGTGGTCGATCCGGTCGACATCGTGCCGGCGCCGCAATAGCGTAAGCGCGGACTTAACCGCGACGCGCTAGGGGGCGGCGCGATGAAGCGCATTCTCACCGTCTTCGGGACCAGGCCCGAGGCGATCAAGCTGTTTCCGCTCGTGCACGCGCTCGCCGCGGATCCACGTTTCGTCAGCCGGGTATGCGTGAGCGGTCAGCACCGCGGGATGCTCGACCAGGTGCTGGCCGTCGCCGGCCTGGCGCCCGACCACGACCTCGACCTGATGCGGCCGGACCAGTCGCTCGATGCCCTCACCGCGACGCTGCTCACCGGACTCGGGAACGTGCTGGACGCCGAGGAGCCCGCTTGGGTCGTGGTCCAGGGCGATACCGCGACGGCGATGGCCGGCGCGCTCGCCGCCTATCACCGCAAGATTCCGGTGGCCCACGTCGAGGCCGGGCTGAGGAGCGGCGACATCCACCAGCCGTGGCCCGAGGAGGTCAACCGCAAGGTCGTCGGGGCGATCGCCGCGCTGCATTTCGCCCCGACCGAGGCCGCCGCCGCCGCGCTGAGGCGCGAGGGGATCGACCCGGCGACGGTTCACGTCACCGGCAACACGGTGATCGACGCACTCCACTGGATGACCGCGAGGGTCGCCGCGCAGCCGGAGCTGGCGGCGCAGCTGGCTCCGCTCGAGCAGCGTTTCGCCGGCAAGCGCCTCATCGCCGTGACCAGCCATCGGCGCGAGAATTTCGGCGCCGGACTGCAAGCCATCGCTGAGGCGATCCGGCGGCTGGCGGCGCGGCCCGACGTGGCGGTGATCTTCCCGGTGCACCTCAATCCCCAGGTCCGCCGGGTGATGACCGCGGAACTGGCCGGGCTCGACACGGTCGCCCTGGTCGAGCCGCTCGACTATCCTCATTTCGCCCGCCTGCTCGAACGCTGCGACCTGATCCTGACCGACAGCGGCGGCGTGCAGGAAGAGGCGCCCGCATTCGGCAAGCCGGTGCTGGTGCTGCGCGAGACGACCGAGCGGCCCGAGGGAGTCGAGGCAGGGACCGCCCGGCTCGTCGGGACCGACGCCGACCGCATCGTCGCCGAGGCCGAGCGGCTGCTCGACGATCCCGCGGCCTACGCGGCGATGGCGCGGGCGCATAATCCGTTCGGGGACGGCCGCAGCGCGGCGCGGATCGTCGAGTTGCTGGCCGCCGCCTAGCGCGGTCCGCCAAGCGCGGTTACCGCTTCCTTCACCCTTCTCGCCTAAGCGCTGCGCGGACATTCCGGCGAAAGGCACTGCAGTTGCACGACGAGGCGCTCCCGACCGTCAGCGTCATCGGGCTCGGCTACATCGGGCTTCCCACGGCGGCGATCGTCGCCCGCGCGGGAATGCGCGTGCGCGGGGTCGACGTCTCCGAGGAGGTGGTCGAGACGATCAATCGGGGCGGGATCCACATCGAGGAAGCCGATCTCGACGGCCTCGTCCATGCGGTGGTCCAGCGCGGACTGCTGTCGGCGGCGACCGAGGTCGCGCCGGCCGACGTGTTCATCATCGCCGTGCCGACCCCGTTCGTGCGCGACGCCCGGCACACGCCGGACCTGTCGCATGTGTTCGCCGCGGCCCAGGCGATCGCCAAGGTGCTCAAGCCCGGCGACACGGTGATCCTCGAATCGACCTCCCCGATCGGGACGACCGAGGCGGTTCGCGACCTGCTGGCCCGCGAGCGCCCGGACCTGGTGCTGCCCGGCGTGGCCGAGGGCCCGGGAAGGATCGCCATCGCCTATTGCCCTGAGCGCGTGCTCCCGGGGCGCATCCTCGAGGAGCTCGCCGGCAATGACCGCTCGATCGGCGGGATCACCCCGGCCTGCGCGAGAAGGGCGCTGGGGTTCTACAAGCGCTTCGTGCGCGGGGCTTGCGTCACGACCGACGCGCGGACGGCCGAAATGGTCAAGCTGGTCGAGAACGCCTATCGCGACGTCAACATCGCCTTCGCCTACGAGCTTTCGATCGTCGCCGACACGCTGGGGCTCGACGTGTGGGAAGTGATCCGCCTCGCCAATCGCCACCCGCGGGTCGACATTCTCCAGCCCGGACCCGGCGTCGGCGGGCACTGCATTGCGGTCGATCCGTGGTTCATCGTCCACGGCGCGCCCGAGCAGACCCCGCTGATCCGCACCGCGCGTGCGGTCAACGACGCCAAGATCCACCATGCCATCGCCCGCGCGAGCGCGCTCGCCGAGGCCCATCCGCAAGCGCGGGTCGCCTGCCTCGGCCTCGCCTTCAAGGCCAACATCGACGATTTTCGCGAAAGTCCGGCGCGGCTCGTCGCGGCGACGCTGGCGCGGCGGTTCGGCGAGCGGATCGCGGTCGTCGAGCCTTATGCGCGCGAGTTGCCGCGCGAGTTCGAAGGCACCGGGGCGAGGCTCGAGACGCTCGACGCCGCGCTCGCCAGCTGCGACGTGCTGATCCTGCTGGTCGACCACGACCTGTTCCGCTCGGTTCCGTTGGCCGAGCGCGCCGGCAAGGCGATCTACGATACCCGCGGCCTCTGGTCCGAGCGTCCGGACGCGGGCGAGCGGGAAACGTTGCGCAAGGCCGGCTAGGCGCCGCCCGGCCAGCGCTCGAACGCGGGCAGCTCGCCGAGGTGGGCCATGTAGCCGAGGCGCTCGGCGCACTGGATCTGCACCGCGGGGGCGAACTCGCCGGCGTCGTCGAGCGTCGCCGACTGGATGTCGGCGATCCCGGGCAGCACCGCCTCGTTGAAATAGTACAGCCCGGTGCCGCAGGTGCCGCAGAAGTAGCGCTCGGCGCCGCCGGACCCGTCCCACCGGGCCGGCTCTCCCTCGGTCACCGCGAAGCGGTCCTTGGGCACCGCCATCCAGGCGACCGCCGGGGCCCCCGCCGAGCGCCGGCAGTCTTCGCAATGGCACAGCCCGTGCCGCGTCGGGTCGTCGACCTCGGCCTGGTAGCGCACCGCCCCGCACCTGCATCCGCCTGTCAGCATGTCCCGGCTCCTTCCCGACTCGCTGCCCAGAACATATCAGGAACGAAAGGCCCTGAGAAGTCTAGACCAGCGAGATGTCGGGCGCGTCTTCCTGCTTCATGCCGACGAGGTGGTACCCCGCGTCGACGTGGTGCACCTCGCCGGTCACCCCGCTCGCCAGGTCGCTGAGCATGTAGAGCCCGGCGCCGCCGACGTCCTCGATCGTCACGTTGCGCCGCAGCGGCGCGTTGAGCTCGTTCCACTTGAGGATGTAGCGGAAGTCGCCGATCCCGCTTGCCGCGAGCGTCTTGATCGGCCCGGCGCTGAGCGCGTTGACGCGTATGTTCTCGGGGCCGAGGTCGTTGGCGAGATACTTGACGCTCGTCTCGAGCGCCGCCTTGGCAACGCCCATGACGTTGTAGTGCGGCACGACCTTCTCGGCGCCATAGTAGGTCAGGGTCAGGATCGAGCCGCCGTTGGGCATCATCGGCCGCGCGCGGTTGGTCACCGCGACCAGCGAGTAGGCCGAAATGTTCATCGTCATCAGGAAGTTGTCGAGGCTGGTGTCGACGTACTTCCCGCGCAGCTCGTTCTTGTCGGAAAAGCCGATCGCGTGGACCAGAAAGTCGATCGTCTCCCACCGCGCCCGCAGCGTGTCGAACGCCCGGTCGAGCGCGTCCATCTGCGACACGTCGCAGTCGAAGCAGAAGTCGGACCCAAGCTGCTCGGCCAGCGGGCGCACGCGCCGCTCGAGCGCTTCGCCCTGGTATGAAAACGCCAGCTCGGCGCCATGTTCGGCGAGCCGCTGGGCGATCCCCCAGGCCAGCGACTTCTCGTTCGCGAGCCCCATGATCAGCCCGCGCTTGCCCTGCATCAGCCCGTTCGACGGTGACGTCATCGGCTGTGTTCCTCCCGATCCTTCGCTGTGTCGTGTTCAGCGCCCAGCCGGTCTTCCTCCTCTTCGGGAGTGACGGCCAGTGCCGCATTGAGCTCGGCCCCCATGACCATCCCTAGTCCGACGAGCCAGAAAAAGAAAAGCACGATCATGATGCCGGCCAGCGAGCCGTAGGTGGCATCGTAGCGGAACACGTCGTGCAGCAGCCGCGGCAGCACGGCGGTGACCGCGGCCCACCACGCGGTCACCAGCAGCGCGCCCGGCCACTTCGGGTAGCGGCGCTTGCGGTAGGCTGCGGGAGTCAGCGTGAAGAACAGCAGGTAGACCGACCCGTAGAGGATGACGACCGGCCCGAACCACGCCACGGCGAGTTCGTCGGTCGCCGTGTACAGCCGGGGCATGTAGGTTTCGATCACCTGCTGCGCGGTGCCGATCAGGACCTGCGCGATCAGGCTCAGCATCACCAGCACCACCGCGCCGACGGTGATTCCGGTCGACAACAGCCGGTATTTCCAGAACGCCTGGGTCGCGCGCGTGCCGTAGGCTCGCCGCAGGATGTCGCGGATGGTCTCGATCAGGCTGCCGACGGTCCACAGCCCGACCAGCCCGCCGATCCACAGCAGCCAGCCGCTGCGCTGCTCGACCACCGTCCGCGCGACCGGCTCGATCACGCTGCCGACCACGGGCGGCAGCGCGATGACGATGGCGTTGATCGCCGCCGCGCGCTCGGCTTCCTCGCCGACGAGGCTGAACAGCGCTGCGCCGGTGATGAAGAACGGGAAGATCGCCAGCACCGACATGTAGGCGAGGTTGCCGGCGTGGATGAAGCCGTCGTTCCACGCCCCGACGAGGACCCGGCAGGCGACTTCGTAGGCCCGCGTACCCGGACCGACGCGGCGCGACACCCGTTCGGTCAGCCCGGCCTTGTGCCTGAGCGCCTCCTTGCGCCGGCCCTCGGGCGAACGGTCGGGGAGCGGCGGTCCGGGCCGATCGTGGTCCGTCAGTCCGGGCGCCATCGAGACCTTTCCTCGCCGCTTCGATCGGGCAATGGCTCAGACGCCGAGCCGGTTCCGCACCTGCGTCGTGTCGCGCCAGCCTTCGAGGCGGCCGGCCAGGTCGGCAAGGTCCTCGGGCAGCTGGATCTCGAGCGTGACCAGCTGATCGCCGCGGCCGCCGCCCTTCTTGGAGAAGCCCTTGCCCTTGAGCCGGAGCACCTTGCCCGAGCCCGAGCCCGGCGCGACGGTCAGCATGACCGGGCCGTCGACGGTCGGAACCTTGACCTTGGCTCCGCGCACCGCCTCGTCGAGCGTCACCGGAAGCTCGAGCCTCACGTCGTCGCCATCGCGGACGAAGAACGGATGCGGCTCGATCTCGATCTTGACCAGCGCATCGCCGGCGCCGCCGGGGCCGGGCTGGCCCTTGCCCTTGAGCCGCATCTGGGTGCCGTCCTCGACGCCGACCGGCAGCTTGAGGTCGACGGTCGAGCCGTCGGCCAGCCCGACCCGCTGCGGCCGCAGCGTCGCCGCGTCGGCGAACGGCACCTTGAGGCGGTAGGTGACGTTGGCGCCGCGCTGCGGCGGGGCCTGCCGCCGGCTGCCGAAGTCGCCGGGCCCGGCGCTGCGCGCGCCGCCCATTCCACCGAACAGCCCCTCGAAGATGTCCCCGAGGTCGATGTCGTCGCCCACGCCGAAACCCTGGAAGTCGTGTGCCGAAGGCCCGTTGCCCGGGCCGGCGTGGCGGAAGCCGCTGCTGCGGAAGCCTCCGCCAAACGGCATGGCCGGATTGCCGTCGGCGTCGATTTCGCCGCGGTCGAAGCGTGCGCGCTTATCCTTGTCCGACAGCAGATCGTAGGCCTTGGTCACCTCCGAGAAGCGCTCGGCGGCCTTCGGGTTGTCCTTGTTGCGGTCGGGATGGAGCTCCTTGGCCAGCTTGCGGTAGGCGGACTTGATGTCCTTCTCGGTCGCACCGCGTGAAACGCCCAGGGTCGCGTAGGGATCGGCCATGGCGTGTTAGCTAGGCAGAACAGTGGCGCCGCGCAAGCGCGAGGCTTTCCACGCCGGGGGCGACCCGATAGGGCATCGCCCATGGAAGCCGAACACGACGCGATTCCCCACGGCGATCCGCTCGCGCTGTTCGACGCCTGGCTGGCGGAAGCGGTCCTGAGCGAGCCGAACGACCCCAACGCGATGGCGCTCGCCACGGCCACACCCGCCGGCGCCCCGTCGGTGCGCATGGTGCTGCTCAAGGGCCGCGGACCCGACGGTTTCGTGTTCTACACCAATGCCGAGAGCCGCAAGGGCGGCGAGATCCGCTCCAATCCGCGCGCCGCGCTGCTGTTCCACTGGAAGTCGCTTCACCGCCAGGTCCGCATCGAGGGCCCGCTCGAGGAAGTGAGCGCGGAGCTGGCCGACGCCTATTTCGCCTCGCGCCATCCGGACTCACGGCTCGGCTCGGCCGCCTCGGACCAGTCGCGGCCGCTGGATTCGCGGCGCACCTATCTCGCGCGCGTCGAGGCCTTGCGCGCCGACCATCCCAACGGCGCGGTCCCGCGCCCGCCGCACTGGACCGGCTTCCGGCTGGCGCCCGAGCGGATCGAGTTCTGGCTCTCGCGCCCGCACCGTCTGCACGAGCGGCGGCTGTTCACCCGCTCCGCCGACGGTTGGACCAGCACGCTGCTGTACCCGTGACCGCGAGCGCGTCCGGGCTGAATCGCAGCGCAGCGCTCGCTTCGACGACGACAGCGCTGTTCCTGGCCGCGCTCAAGGGCTGGGCGACCTGGCGCACCGGATCGACGGCGATGCTCGGCAGCCTCGCCGACACCGCGCTCGACCTCGTCGCCAGCCTGGTGACGCTGACGGGGGTGTGGATCGCGTCGCGGCCGGCCGACGAGCAGCATCGCTTCGGCCACGGCAAGGCCGAGGCGCTCGCCGCGTTCCTGCAGGTGATCCTGATCGCGCTGTCGGCCGCGGGCATCATGCTGCGGGCGACCGTGCGCCTGATCGAAGGCGGGCGGGTCGCGGCGGCCGGCGAGGGCATCGCCGTGTCGCTGATCGCGATCGTCGCGACGCTCGCCCTGCTCGGCTGGCAGCGGCACGTGATCCGCCGGACCGGGTCGCTGGCGATCCGCACCGACAGCGTCCACTACCAATCGGACCTGCTGCTCAACCTCGCCGTGATCGCCGCCCTCGGCATCGACGCCTATCTCGGCTTCGCCCAGGCCGACCCGCTGTTCGGCCTCGGCATCGGCCTGTGGCTGCTGTGGGGAGCCTGGCGCGCCTCGCGCGAGGCGGTCGACAACCTCATGGATCGCGAGTGGCCCGAAGAGAAGCGCCAGCGGTTCATCGAGCGAGCGGCGACCCATCCCGAGCTGGCCAAGCTGCACGACCTGCGCACCCGGACCAGCGGGCACCGCGACTTTGCCCAGTTCCACGTCGATCTCCCGGCCGCGATGACCGTGGCCGAAGCGCACGCGGTGATCGAGCGGGTCGAAGCCGACCTGTGCGCGGCCTTTCCCGGTCTCGAACTGCTGATCCACATCGATCCCGAGGGCCACGTCGACGAGCCGGGCAACAAGCTCGTCGAGGCCGACGAATTCGCCAAGCTGGAGACCAAGCCATGAGCGCTCCCGTCCTGCCCTACTGGCACGTCGACGCCTTTGCCGACCGGCCGTTCGCCGGCAACCAGGCGGCGGTCATGCCGCTCGACGCGTGGCTGCCCGACGAGGTGCTGCAGGCGATCGGCGAGGAGAACAATTTCGCTGAGACCGCGTTCGTCGTGCCCGACGCGACCGGAGCGGCCGACTGGGAGCTGCGCTGGTTCACGCCTACATGCGAGATTCGCCTGTGCGGGCACGCCACGCTGGCGAGCGGCCACGTGCTGCTCGGGCGCGACGGCGGCGATCGCGTGACCTTCCGCACCCGCCAGGCCGGCGTGCTCGAAGTCCGGCGGATGGCCGAGGGCGGCTACGAGCTTGCGCTGCCGGCCATCCGCACCGAGCCGGGCGAATGGGCCGAGGCGGCGGCGCTGCTCGGGGCCGAGCCGCTCGAGGTCTGGCGCAGCAGCGACCGCTACAGTGTATTCCTGCTCTCGGGCGAGGAGGCGGTTCGGGCCCTGCGGCCCGATTTCAAGGGACTTGCCGCGCTCGGCGACGATCAGTTCATCTGCACTGCACCCGGGGATCGGACCGATGTCGTCAGCCGCGTGTTCGTGCCCGGCGCCGGCGTCGACGAAGACAGCGTGACCGGCTCGGCGCACGCCGTGCTGACTCCGTTCTGGGCGGCGCGGCTCGGTCGCGACCGGTTCACCGCACACCAGGCCTCCGCGCGAGGCGGCGACCTGGCCTGCCGGCTCGATGGCGAGCAGGCCTGGCTCGGCGGTGGCTGCGTGACGGTGGTCGAGGGCCGCTTCTACCTTTCGCGGTAAAGCGCGACGATCTCGGCCAGCGTGTCGACCAGCGCGTCGCGCTCGGGCCCGTCGGTCTTGCCGAGGCGGACGACGGTCAGCCGCTGCGACGGCGACACCAGGACATACTGTCCGAGGTGCCCGATCGCCGCGAACAGGTCCGCCGGGCCCTGGTCGGGGAACAGCATCTCCCGCTCGCCGCCGGAGTCGCGATTGAGCCAGACGGTGGCCCCATAATCCGGGGCGCGCGGGCTCGGCGCAATCATGAATTCCACCCATGCCCGCGGCACGATCTGGGCTCCGGCGACCGATCCCTCGTGGCGCAGGAACTCGCCGAACCGGGCCCAGTCGCGGGCCGTCGCCCAGACCATGCTCCCGCCCATCATTGTCCCGGCGCGGTCGAACTCGACCGTCAGCGACGGCATCCGCAGCGGCACAGCCATCCGCGCGCGCACGAATTCGCTGACCACTTGCTGTCGTTGCAGTGCGCTGCCGTTCGGCACCAGCGTTCGCGCTATGACGTCGGACAGGATCATTGCCGTCGGAGTCGAATAGTCGAACACCCGCCCGGGCTCGTGCTCGAGCGGCTGGGCCTCGGCCCACCCGGCCATGTCGTCGCGCCCGTCGAGGAACATCATCCGCACCTCGGGCGAAGTGTAGACCGGTTCGGCCTTCTCCTCGTGACGCAGCCCCGAGCGCATCTGCAGCAGCTGGCGCAGCGTGATCTCGCCGCGCGGATCGCCGGCGCGCTGCCAGCGGGGAATCGGCGGCGAGTCGTCGAGCCGCAGCCGGCCGTCGGCCAGGAGCATGCCGACGAGCACCCCGGTCACCGTCTTCGACATCGACCAGCCGAGGAACTTCGTGTCGCGGCCGTATCCATCGGCGTAGCGTTCGGCGACGATCTCGCCGCCGTGCATCACGATCACCGCGCGGGTCTCGCCGATGCCTTCGCGGATGAACGTCGCGTCGATCGCGCGGGCGAGCCTCACGCGGTC
>JAEZES010000144.1 GCA_023432995.1 Pseudomonadota bacterium | reverse complement strand
CCGGAGGCGCGGCGGGCTCGGCGACCGGCGCGGCGGGCGGCATCGCCGCCGCGCGCGCCGCGGCGCTTTCGAGCGAGCCAAGCCGACGCTTGAAATACCACTGGCTGACCCGGTGCATCAGCCACATCGGCACGAGCCCGAGAAGGAACGCGATCACGACCAGGGCGGGGATCTTGGTCTCGAGCACGAGGCCTTCCCAGATCTTCACCTCGACCGGGTTCCAGTTGTTGATCGAGAAAATCAGCAGCGCGACGAGCAGCAGCACCCAGACGATCGTGCGGACGACTTGCATCGGGTCTCCCCTTGGCTGTTTCACGACGATTAGGGCGATTGGCCGGGGAAGTGAAGGCCACCCGTCATCGCGGGGAACGCCGGGACCTCGTGCGGCAAAGGCTGGCTCCTCGGCACGCGGTCCCGGCGTTCGCCGGGTTGACGGTCAGGCGCCGGACACGCGTTCAAAGATCCGGTCGACCTGCTTGAAGTGATAATCGAGGTCGAACTTGTCCTCGAGCTCGGCGGGGCTCAGCGCCGCCGTGACCTCGGGGTCGGCCTTGAGCAGCTCGAGTAGCGACAGCTTGCCGTCGCTCTCCCACACCTTCATCGCGTTGCGCTGGACCAAGCGATAGGCGTCCTCGCGGCTGACCCCGGCCTGCGTCAGCGCGAGCAGCACGCGCTGCGAGTGGACGAGGCCGCCCATGCGGTCGAGGTTGGCCTGCATCCGCTCGGGGTAGACGAGCAGCTTGTCGATCACCCCGGTCAGGCGCGCGAGCGCGAAGTCGAGGGTGATCGTCGCGTCGGGGCCGATGAAGCGCTCGACCGACGAGTGCGAGATGTCGCGCTCGTGCCACAGCGCGACGTTCTCCAGCGCCGGGGTCACCGCGCTGCGGACCACGCGGGCAAGGCCCGTGAGGTTCTCGGTCAGCACCGGGTTGCGCTTGTGCGGCATCGCGCTCGAGCCCTTCTGCCCGGGTGAGAAGTACTCTTCGGCCTCGAGCACTTCGGTCCGCTGCAAGTGCCGCACCTCGATCGCCAGCCGCTCGATCGAGCTGGCGACGACGCCGAGCGTGGCGAAGAACATCGCGTGGCGGTCGCGTGGGATCACCTGGGTCGAGATCGGCTCGACCGCCAGCCCGAGCCGCTCGGCGACGTGCGCCTCGACCTCGGGGGCGATGTTGGCGAAAGTGCCGACCGCGCCGCTGATCGCGCACGTGGCGATCTCGGCGCGCGCGGCTTCGAGCCGGGCGCGGCAGCGCGCGAACTCGGCGTAGGCCTGGGCCAGCTTGAGGCCGAAGGTGACCGGCTCAGCGTGGATGCCGTGGCTGCGGCCGATGGTCGGGGTGTACTTGTGTTCCTCGGCGCGCCGCTTGAGCGCCGCGAGCAGCAGGTCGACGTCCTCGATCAGGATGTCCGCCGCGCGGGCAAGCTGGACCGCGAGCGTGGTGTCGAGCACGTCGGAGCTGGTCATGCCCTGGTGCATGAACCGCGCCTCGTCGCCGACCTGCTCGGCGACCCAGGTGAGGAACGCGATCACGTCGTGCTTGGTCACCGCCTCGATCGCGTCGATCGCCGCCACGTCGATCGCCGGATCGGTCTTCCACCAGTCCCACAAGGCCTGCGCGGCTCCGGCCGGGACCACGCCGAGCTCGCCCAGCTTCTCGGTCGCATGCGCCTCGATCTCGAACCAGATGCGGTAGCGCGCCTCGGGCTCCCAGATCGCGATCATCGCGGGGCGGGCGTAGCGGGGGACCATCGTTAACTCCGGCTGCGGCAGATGCGCGGCGGCTAGGCTGCACGCTCGCGATTGGCAAGTGCGGGCGGCAGACCGTTGTCTTGGCGCGGTTATGGTGGTTTTATCGCTCGGTCGGCCGTCCAGGCCAGGCAGGGGGAAGACGATGAGACTGACGGCCGGGCTACTGACGGGTTGCGCCGTGGCGTGGACCGCGCCTGCGCTCGCGGGCACCGAGCCGCTGTACCAGCCGGCCCCGGCGTGGGTCGCGCCGGCCGAACTGCCGGCGGAGCTGACCGGTCCGAACACGGTCCTGTTCGACAACCAGCATCGGATCGAGACCGGCCGGTTGCACGAGTACCAGGACACCGCGGTGAGGATCGACAATCCGCAGATGCTCGACGCGCTGGGCACGGTCCAGGCCCGGTGGATTCCCGACAAGGGCGACCTGATCGTCCACCGCGTGGCCATCCTGCGCAACGGCGAGACGATCGACGTGCTCGGGCAGGGCGCCCGGTTCGACGTCCTGCGCCGCGAGCTGCAGCTCGAGCAGCGGATGATCGACGGAGCTTCGACCGCGACACTCGCCGTGCCCGGCCTGCGGGTCGGCGACGTCCTTCGCGTCAGCTACAGCGTGACCAGCTCGGACCAGGCGCTCGACGAGGAAGTGCAGACCCTCGCGCCGCTGATGACCGAGCCGTTCGAGGCGGGTTTCGCCCGGGTCATCGTGTCGTGGCCGGTCGACGCCGAGGTGAAATGGCACGCAACGGGCGGCGTCGAGCTGCCGGAGCCAGAGGTTCGCGACGGCTACCGAACGATCGAGGTCGCGCTGCCGCTGGCCGAGCGCGAGGACGTGCCGCCCGATGCGCCGGTGCGCTTCAGGATGCCGCCGCTGCTGCAGGCGGGCACCTTTGCCGACTGGGAAGAGGTTTCGCGGGTGATGGCGCCGCTTTACGCGACCGACGGCGCAATCGCTGCCGGCGGGCCGCTCGCCGAGCAGGTCGCTGCCATCGAAGCCGCCCATTCCGACCCGCTGGCCCGGGCGGTCGCGGCGCTGCGGCTGGTGCAGGACGAGATCTCGTATCTCGCGAACGGCATGGAGGGCGGCAACTACATTCCCCAGGCGCCCGCCGAGACCTGGAGCAAGCGCTACGGCGACTGCAAGGCCAAGACGCTGCTGCTGCTGAGCCTGTTGCGGGCGATGGGGATCGAGGCGGAGCCGGTGCTGGTCGCGTCGTCGACCGGGGACGGGGTGCCCGGCATGCTGCCGATGCCCGCCGCCTTCGATCACGTCATCGTCCGCGCGACCATCGGCGGCGAGACGTTCTGGCTCGACGGCACGGACAGCGGGGCCAGCCTGGCCCTGGCGCGCCAGGCGCCGCGGTTCGCGCATGCCCTGCCGTTGCGGACCGAAGGCTCCGGCCTCGTGCCGATCGAGCCGCGGCCGCGCGAAGGATACGACGGGATCGCACGCTTCCGGTTCGATCACCGCGCGGGCCTGGACATCCCGATGCTCTACGAGGCCGAGTTCGTCGTTTCGGGCTCGCGCGCGGCTCCGCTCCGCTCAGTGATCGACCGCGCCAGCGAAGAGCAGCGGCTCGACTTCCTGCGCGGTTTCGGCAGCGCCATGGTCGGCGAAAGCCAGGTGATCGACGGCAGCGTGTCGTTCGATGCCGACCGCAACGAGGCGACGGTGCGGGTGTCCGGGCTGATGACCACGCCGTGGCGCTGGGAAAGAGGCGTGGCGAGCCGCTCGTTCGACCTGCCGACCGACGATTTCACCTTCCGTCCCGACCGGGGCCGGCGCGCCTGGCGGGAGATCCCGGTCGCGCTGCCCGGCCCGGCGTCGGGCCGCGCCGAGATCACCGTGCTGCTGCCCGAAGCCGGCCGGTCGTACACGCTCGACGGGAAGACCGCCTTCGAGGAGGACATCGCCGGCGTCCGTCTCGGCCGCACCGCGTCGATCGACGGCAACGTGCTGACCATCGCCGACTGGCGAACCGCTCGGGGCGGGGAACTGCCGGCCGCGGACATCCCGGCCGAGCGCGCCAAGGCCGCCCGCCTCGGGTCGCTCGAACTCCAGCTGCGCGCCCCGGAGGGGGCACGGCGGAGATTCGCCTTCGCCGGCTCGGCGGACCGCTCGGCGCTGGCGCCGATCGAAGCGGCCTATGCCAAGCTGATCGACAAGGAACCGGACGAGGCGGAGAATTACCAGAACCGGGCGCTGTTCAGGGCCCTGACGTTCGACCGGGACGGGGCGCTCGAGGATCTCGACATGGTGGTCGACCTCGCCCCCAGTGCGACGGTCTATTTCCAGCGCGCGCGGCTGCTGATGGAAATGGGGCGGATGGAGGACGCGCTCGCCGACGCCGAGCAGGGCGGTGAGCTCGATCCCGGCATCAGCGCCACGCTGTTCCGGGCCAATGTCATGTCGTACCTCGATCGCGTCGACGAGGCGATCGCGCTGCTCGAGGAGCAGGACGGCAACGCCGAGGAACGCCGCGCCATCGCCATGGCGCTGAGCGACCTCGAGGCGGCGGCCGGGCGCAAGGAGGACGGCCTGCGGCGGATCGACGACCTGCTCGGCGAACGGCCCGGCGATCCCGCGCTGCTCAACGGCAAGTGCTGGTACCAGGCGACCTGGAACCTGCAGGAGGGGCTGGCGGAACTGTGCACCAAGGCGGTCGAGCTGGCCGACTGGTCGCCGCCCGTGCTCGACAGCCGGGCGATGGCCTATTTCCGGCTCGGCCGGTTCGAAGAGGCGCTGAAGGACATCGACGCCGCGCTGTCGGCGAGCCCCGAGCTCGTGCCGTCGCTGCTGATGCGCGGCGTCGTGCGCCGGGCGATGGGCGACAAGGGCGGTCAGGACGACATTCGCTCGGCTCTGGCGCGCTCACCGTCGCTCGCGCCGCTCTATACGCGGTTCGGCATCAAGCTCGATTGACCGCGCGCGGCCGCGCTAGATCAGGCCCTTCGAGCGCAGCGAAACGTGGCCCTCGCGGCCGACGATCACGTGGTCGTGGAGCACGATCCCGAGGTGGCGCCCCGCCTCCGCGATGCGGTGGGTGATCTGGATGTCGGCCCGGCTCGGCTCGGGATTGCCGCTCGGATGGTTGTGCACGAGAATCAGGGCACTGGCGCCGATGTCGAGGCCGCGACGGATTACCTCACGCGGGTGGATCGCTGCCTCGTCGATCGTCCCCTCGGCGGCGTGGTGGTCGAGCATCAGCCGATTGCGCGCGTCGAGGTAGAGCACTCGCACGCGCTCGACCGTGAGGCTCGCCATGTCGATCGTCAGGTAGTCGAGCAGGGCCTGCCAGCTGCCGAGGATCGGCGCCTGCCGCACTTCGCTGCGCGCCATGCGCCGGGCGGCGAGTGCGGCGATCTTGAGCGCGCCGACGCTCGCGTCGCTCACGCCCTTGACTTGCCGCAGGGCGCCAGGCTCGGCGTCGAGCACCCCCGCCAGCGAGCCGAAACGGCGCAGCAGCTCCTTCGCCAGCGGCTTGGTATTCCCACGGGCCTGGGCGCCGAACAGCAGGTATTCGAGCACCTCGTAGTCGGCCAGGGACTCGGCCCCGCCTTCGAGCAGGCGCCGGCGCAGGCGCGCGCGATGGCCGGTCCCATCGTGCCGCGTCGTCGCTGCAGGCTGCTCGTCGGCCACAGGCACCCCCTGCCACCAGCCTAGCGCATTGCCTTTGCCGGGCTTCGCGCGCAAGGGTGCCGGCAATGGCGTCGCAGCGCGAACAGGACGTGCGGTCACAGCGGACGAGCCTGCGCATCGGCTGCTGGGCCGCGCTGGCGATGCTCGCCCTCCTGGCCGCGGGGCTGGCGATCCTGTGGTTCAACCGCGAGGAAATCGCCGACAACTTCATCGCCGACGAGCTGGCCAAGCGCGGGATTGCCGCGCGCTACGAGGTCGAGCGGATCGGCGGCCGGCGCCAGGTCCTGCGCGACATCGTCATCGGTGCTCCGGACCGGCCGGACTTCACCGCCGAGCGGGCGGAGGTGCTGATCCGATATGGATTCGGTTTTCCGGAAGTCGCCGAAATCCGGCTCGTGCGGCCGCGGCTCTATGCGACCTATCGTGGGAGCCGGCTAAGTTTCGGCGCGCTCGACCCGCTGATCTTCACCGAAGAGGAGGCGCCGTTCGAACTGCCCGACTTGCGCTTGCGGATCGTCGACGGCCGCGGGCTGCTCGAAAGCGACTACGGCGCGGTCGGGTTCAAGCTGGCCGGCGAAGGCCACCTTCGCGGCGGGTTCGCCGGCGAGCTGGCGGCGACGGCCCCGCAGCTGGCGGCCGCCGGTTGCACGGCGCAGCGGACGACACTCTATGGCCGGCTGTCGAT
>JAEZES010000127.1 GCA_023432995.1 Pseudomonadota bacterium | reverse complement strand
GCCCTGCTCCGCGCGCGGCTCCGCGAACAGCCCCACGAAGTCGCCGCGATCCGGCTGATGGCCGAGCTGGCGCTGCGGGTCGGGCGGCTGCGCGATGCCGAGACGCTGCTGCGCCGCGCGCTCGAGCTGGCCCCCGGCTTCGCCGCTGCGCGGGCCAACCTCGCCTCGCTGCTCTACCGCCAGAACCGCTTTGCCGAGGCCGCCGGCGAGCTCGACCGGGTGCTCGAAAGCGGCGAGGCCAACCCGTCGAGCCTCAACCTGCTGGCCGTCGCGCGCGGCCGGATCGGCGACTACGACGAGGCGCTGCGGCTGTACGAAGAGCTGACCCCCGCCTTTCCCGACCATCCCAAGCTGTGGATGAGCTACGGCCATATCCTCAAGACGGTCGGCCGGCAGGAGGACAGCGTCGCCGCCTACCGACGCGCGCTCGCCGCCAAGCCCGACCTCGGCGAGGTCTGGTGGAGCCTCGCCAACCTCAAGACCGTGCGTTTCAGCGACGAGGACGTCGCGGCGATGGAAGCCGCGCTGGCCGGCGAGGAGCTGGCGCCCGACGACCGGCTGCACCTGCACTTCGCGCTCGGCAAGGCCTGGGCCGACGCCGGCGAGGCGGAGCGCTCGTTTCGGCACTACGCGGCGGGCAACGCGCTGCGCAAGGCGGAGCAGGGCTACGATCCCGCCGCCGTCACCGCCCAGGTCGACGCGACCATCGCCACCCTCACGCCCGAGTTCCTCGCCGGGCGCGCCGGGTGGGGCGATCCGTCGCCCGATCCGATCTTCATCCTCGGCCTGCCGCGCGCCGGCTCGACGCTGGTCGAGCAGATCCTCGCCTGCCACTCGCACGTCGAGGGGACGATGGAGTTGCCCGACATCCCGTTCCTGGCCGCGCGCGAGGCCCGCGCGCAGGGCCTGATCCCGCGCCAGTGGCCGGAGGCGGTCAAGGCTATGGACGGCGACAAGCTCGCCGCGCTCGGCGCCGAGTATCTCGAGCGCACCCGCGTCCAGCGCAAGACCGGCAAGCCGTTCTACATCGACAAGCTGCCCAACAACTGGGCCTACGCCGGGTTCATCCACCTGATCCTGCCCAACGCGAAGATCGTCGATGCGCGCCGCCACCCGCTCGACTGCTGCGTCTCCAACTTTCGCCAGCACTTCGCCAAAGGGCAGGCCTTCACCTACGACCTCGGGGATATCGGCCGCTACTACGCCGATTATGTGCGCGCGATGGACCACTACGACCGCGTCCTTCCCGGCCGGGTGTACCGCGTCATCCACGAGCGCCTGCTGGAGGATCCGGAGGGCGAGATCCGCGCACTGCTCGACCATCTCGGGCTGCCGTTCGAGCCTACGTGCCTCGCCTTCCACACTTCGAGCCGGCCGGTGCGGACCGCTTCGAGCGAACAGGTGCGCCGCCCGATCAACCGCGACGGGGTCGGTCAGTGGAGGGCATTCGAGCCGTGGCTCGAGCCGCTCAGGCGGGCGCTGGGCGACCTGCCCGAGACCTACGCCCGCGAGCCGGCCGTGACGGAAATGCCATAGTTCGGCCAGATTTGTGCAGCGCAACGCCGCGTTCGTCTGATTTCTGTTGTTACCGCCTGCGACTTGTGGCGCAATTCGAACTTCGGGACGCTGACGGGAGCCTCTTGATGCTAATTGCGCGCTCGACCACGACCAAGCACATCGCCGTTTCGCTGATGACCGGAGTCTCGTTGCTCGCGGTCACCCCCGCTGCCGCGCAGGATACCGAGGAGGACGACGGCCAGAACGTCATCCTGGTGACCGCGCTCAAACGCGAGCAGAACCTGCAGGACGTGCCGATGGCGATCACCGCGCTCGGCGAGGAAAGCCTCGACCAGTTGCAGGTCAACGAACTGCGCGACGTCGTGAAGTTCCTGCCGTCGGTGACGATCCAGACCGGCGGGCCGGGCTTCTCGCAAGTCTATTTCCGCGGCGTGTCGTCGGGCGAGAACGCCAACCACTCGGCCTCGCTGCCGACCGTGGGCACTTACCTCGACGAGATGCCGGTGACGACGATCCAGGGCGCGCTCGACATCCACGCTTACGACCTCAACCGGATCGAGGCGCTCGCCGGTCCGCAGGGCACGCTCTACGGGGCGAGCTCGATGGCGGGCACGGTCAAACTCGTGACCAATCCGCCCGAACCGGGCGAAACCTACGGCAGCGCCGATTTCGAGCTGAACTCCGTGGCCCACGGCGGCATCGGCGGCGTCGGCGAAATGATGTACAACTTCGGCCTCAGCGACATGGCCGCGCTGCGCGTGGTCGGCTGGTACCGCAAGGACGCCGGGTACATCGACAACATCCCGGGCAGCCGCACCTACCCGACCTCGGGCATCACCCAGAACAACGCGGCCTTCGTCGAGGACGACTACAACGACGTCGATACCTACGGCGCCCGGGTGGCTCTCGGCATCGATCTCGACGAGAACTGGACCATCCGCCCGACCGTGATCGGCCAGGTGACCGAGGCCAACGGCATCTTCGCGCAGGAACGCAGCTCGGCGGTCAACGACGAGCTGCAGGTCGTGCAGTACAACCCCGAATACAGCAAGGACGAGTGGATCCAGGCCGCGCTGACGATCGAGGGCAAGCTCGGCAGCTGGGACATGGTCGCCGCCGGCGGCTACCTGTGGCGCGAGGACGAGGTGTTCCAGGACTACTCGGACTACGCGTACTTCTACGACGCGCTCTACGGCTACGGGGCCTACTTCTACGACAACAACTACGACCTGGTCAGCCCCAACCAGTACATCGAGGGCTCGGACAAGTACCGCCGCTGGTTCGGCGAGGTGCGGGTCAGCTCGCCGGCCGAGAATCGCTGGCGGGTGATCGCCGGCCTGTTCGCCCAGCGCCAGTCGCACCTGATCGAGCAGAACTACATCATCGACGACATCATCGACATGTTCGTCGTGCCCGGCACCGAGAGCAACATCTGGCTGACCAAGCAGCAGCGCGTCGACCGCGACTACGCGGCGTTCGGCGAACTCAGCTTCGACATCACCGACAAGCTGACGCTGACCGGCGGCATCCGGGTGTACAACTACAAGAACTCGCTGGTCGGCTTCTTCGGCTACGCCGAGGCGTTTTCGGGCGACCGCGAGGATCCGCTCGGCACGCCGGGGGTGATCGTGCGCGACGGCACCGGCGTGGCCGGCTGCGGCATCCTCGACGGGCCGGTGCGCCCGCCGGTGGTCGAAGGCAGCCCGTGCACCAATCTCGACAAGGAGACGTCGGACACCGACTTCATCCACAAGCTCAACCTGACCTACGAAATCACGCCCGACGCGCTCGTCTATGCGACCTGGTCGCGCGGTTTCCGCCCCGGCGGCATCAACCGCCGCGGCACGCTGCCGCCGTACGGCGCCGACGAGCTCGACAACTACGAAGTCGGCTGGAAGACCCAGTTCGGCCCGGTCCGCTTCAACGGCTCGATCTACCAGCAGGACTGGGACGGCATCCAGCTGTCGTTTCTCGGACCCAACGGCCTGACCGAGATCCGCAACGCCGGCATCGCGCGCATCCGCGGCGTCGAACTCGACCTCGGGTACCAGCAGGGCGGGTTCACCCTCAATCTCAACGGCAGCTACAACGATGCCGAGATCCGGCGCGATTTCTGCCAGTTCGCCGTGGCCGCCGATCCGTTCGACTGCACGCTCGGCGCGCCCGACAGCCAGACCGACGGCGACCTCGATCCCGAGCCGAACTCGGTGCTCGCCCCGCGCGGCACCAGGCTGCCGCTGACGCCGAAGTTCAAAGGCAACGCCATCGCCCGCTACGAATTCCCGCTCAGCGGGATGTGGGACGCGCACGTGCAGGGCGCGCTGTCGCACATAGGCAGCCGCCGCAGCGACCTGCGCGACCTGCAGAACGCGATCAAGGGCGAGTTTCCGGCCTACACGACGTTGGACCTCTCGGTGGGCGCCCGGACAGGAAGCTACCGCATCGAGCTGTTCGCCACGAACCTGTTCGACAGCAACGGCCGCTACTCGACCTCCGTCCAGTGCGTCGAGACGACCTGCGGGGACCCAGACAACGTGAGCACCACCGGCGGCGTGTTCTACGACTACGTGATCAAGCCGCGCACCGTCGGGCTCAAGGTCGGCTTCGACTTCTGAGCTGGGGCCAGCCCCTTCTCGAGCCGGGCACGTCCGGGATAGCGGACCGATCGCACGCCGTGCGCAAGCTCGGCCTCGCCGGGGCGATCGCGCTGGTCATGGGCAACATGATCGGCTCGGGAATCTTCCTGCTGCCGCAGAGCCTCGCGCCCTACGGCTGGAACGCCGTCGGCGGGTGGGTGGTCACGATCGCCGGCGCGGTCTGCCTCGCCCATGTGCTGGCGGCGATCTCCAGCCGCCATTCGCGCGCGATCGGCCCGGCCGAGCTGGTCGAGCACAGCTTCGGTCCGCTGGCCGGGTTCTTCATCGGGTTCGGCTTCTGGATTTCGGTCTGGGCCGGCTGCGCGACGATCGCGATCGCCGCGGTCAGCTACCTGAGCAGCTTCGTGCCGATCCTCGGGCAATACCCGGCGCTGTCGGCGGTGGCGGTGATCTGGCTGGTGACGCTGGTCAACCTCGCCGGCGTGCGCGCGGCCGGCGGCTTCCAGCTGGTCACCTTGCTGCTCAAGCTCGTGCCGCTGGCGGTGGTGGTCGGGCTCGTCGCCCTGCTGCTGATCGAGCGCGGCGGCGAGGCGCTGCCGCCGCTGCCGGCCGAGGGCCTGTCGCTCGGCTCGGTCAACGCCGCGGCGGCGATCGCGCTGTGGGCGATGGTCGGGTTCGAGGCCGCCTGCGCGGCCTCGGCCAAGATCGCCGACCCGCAGCGGAATGTCGCGCGCGCGACGATGATCGGCGCCGCGCTGACGGGCTTCATCTACCTGCTGGTGTGCTCGGGAATCTCGCTGATGCTGCCGGCCGAACGCGTGGCCGCGTCCGAGGCGCCTTTCGCCTTGTTCGTGGCGACCTACTGGTCGCCGGCTCCGGCGGCGCTGATCGGGCTGTTCATCGCCATCGGTGCGATCGGGGCGGTCAACGGCTGGACCCTGGTTCAGGCCGAGCTGCCCGCCGAGATGGCCCGCCGCGGGATGATGCCCGCGTGGTTCGGCGGGGCGCTGGCCAACGGCGTGCACCATCGCGGCCTGCTGCTGTCGAGCGCGCTGGCGAGCCTGCTGGTGCTGTCCAACTCGAGCCGCACGATGGGTGGGCTGTTCACCTTCATGGCGCTGCTGACCACGGCCGTGACGCTGTGGCTCTACCTCGCGTGCGCGGCCGCCGCGCTCCGACAGCGGCTGGTCCTGCCGACGGCCATCGCCGGCGGGGCCTTCGGGATCTGGTCGCTGGTCGGGGCGGGCTGGGAGGCGACCGGCCTCAGCCTGGTGCTGATGGCGGCCGGCCTGCCGCTCTACGCGTGGACACGACGCCGCTCGCTGCGGGGCGAACCCGAAGCTTCAGCCGAGGAGGCTGTCGAGCCATAGCTCGGCCAGCCGTTCGGCTTCCTCGGGCGAGAAGGGTGCCGCGCCGAGGCTGAGCTCGAGCCACAGTCCGTCGATCAGCGCGGTCAGCGCGACCGCCGGCAAGCGGGCGCCGCCGACGTCGGGCCGCAAATCCTCGATCAGCGCTTCGAGGCCGGTCTGCAAGTCGGCGTAGATCTCGGAGCGGATGGCGGCGATCGCGGGATCGCTGCGCGTGAGGCTCCACAGGGCGACGTAGCTTGCCAGCAATTCGCGCGAGGCGATCGGCGGGCGGAAGTTGGCGGTGACATAGGCCAGCAGTCGCGCCCGCGGATCGTCGCCCGCCGCAGCCACCGCCTCGTCGAGCGCGTCGGCCACCTGCTCGCCGATCCACCGATAAGTTTCGGCGATCGCTTCCGACACGCCCGCAAAGTAATGCCGCAGGAGGCCGGCCGAGACGCCCGCCTCGGCGCAGATCGCGCGCACGGAGACGCCGGCGGCCCCGCGCTCGGCGAGGCAGCGCGCGGTCGCTTCGATCAAACTCTGCCGCCGCGCGTCGGGGGCCGCGCGGGTAAAGGACGATTGCCGGGACGTCATTGGCTTGTTATACGATCGTATAGCAAGGAGCCGCGCATGGCAAGCCGCCGCGAGGAATGGACCGGAGCCAACACCGATCCGCTGGACGGCTGGAGCTTGCCGGCGTGGACTTATTTCGACCCTGAGTTCTTCGCGATCGAGCAGGACAGGGTGTTCGCCCCGTCGTGGCAGGTCGTCTGCCACGTCAGCGACATTTCCGACGCGGGCGACTGGCACACGCTCGACTTCCTCGGTGAGAGCGTGATCGTCGTGCGCGGCAAGGACCAGCGGATCCGCGCCTTCACCAACGTCTGCCGCCATCGCGGGTCCCGCGTGGTCGACGGCGCCAGCGGCTGCGCCACGCGGTTCGTCTGCCCGTACCACGCCTGGACTTACGACCTCGAGGGATCGCTCGTCGGCGTTCCCGACAGCGCCAGCTACCCGGGCCTCGACAAGAGCCGGCACGGCCTCGCCCCGGTCAGCCTCGAGATCTGGCGCGGCTTCGTGTTCGTGCGCCTGCGCGACGAGGGGCCCTCGGTCGGCGAGATGATGGCGCCGTACGAGGCGACGATCGCGCCCTACCGCTTCGAGGAGCTGCGCGCGCTCGGCCGGGTCACGCTGCGCCCGCGCGCGGTCAACTGGAAGAACGTCGGCGACAACTACTCCGACGGGCTGCACATCCCGGTCGCCCACCCCGGCCTGACCCGGCTGTTCGGCAAGAGCTACGGCGTCGAGGCCGAGGCGCACGTCGACCGGATGTGGGGCGATCTGGTCGAGCGTCCGAGCGCCAACTGGTCCGAGCGCGCCTACCAGAACCTGCTGCCCCCGGTGCCGCACCTGCCGCAGGCGGCCCAGCGGCACTGGCTGTATTTCAAGCTGTGGCCGAGCGTCGCGTTCGACATCTACCCCGACCAGGTCGACTTCATGCAGTGGCTGCCGGTCAGCCCGACCGAATGCCTGATCCGCGAGATCAGCTACGCGTTCCCCGACGAGCGCCGGGAGATGAGGGCCGCGCGCTACCTCAACTGGCGCATCAACCGGCGCGTCAACGCCGAGGACACCGCGCTGATCAGCCGGGTGCAACAGGGCATGGCCTCGCGCAGCTTCTCGATCGGCCCGCTGTCGGAGAAGGAAGTCTGCCTGCGCCATTTCTGCAAGCGCATGCGCGAACTGATCCCCGAGGCGCGGCTCGAACGGCGGCCGGCGGCGGGGTGGAGCCACGCATGATCGTCGCGTCAGCTCATTCCCCAACCGTTCGGGTTGACCATCTGGGTTCGGACGGGAAGCGATTATGACCCCCAATTACGACGCCCTGATCGTCGGCGCGGGCCACAACGGGCTCGTGTGCGCTTTCTACCTCGCCCGCGCCGGGCTCAAGGTGCGTGTGCTCGAACGGCGCGACGTCGTCGGCGGGGCGGCGGTGACCGAGGAATTCCACCCGGGCTTCCGCAACTCGGTGGCGAGCTACACGGTCAGCCTGCTGCAGCCCAAGGTCATCGCCGACATGCGCCTGGCCGACTACGGCTACCGCGTGATCGAGCGGCCGATCTCCAACTTCCTTCCCCAGGAGGATGGCGGCTACCTCAAGCTAGGTGGAGGTCTCGCGCGCACCCAGGAAGAGTTCCGCAAGTTCTCCGCCGCCGACGCCGAGGCGCTCCCCGCCTACTACGACGCGCTCGAGACCGTCGCCGAAGTCCTGCGCGGCCTCGCGCTCAAGGCGCCGCCCAACGTCGGCGAGGGCTGGCGCACGCTGGTCGACGGCGCGCTGCAGGGGAGGGGACTGGCGAAGCTCAGCCTCGAGCAGAAGCGCGACGTGCTCGACCTGTTCACCAAGTCGGCGACCAGCTTCCTCGGCCAATGGTTCGAGAGCGAGGCGGTGAAGGCCGCGTTCGGGTTCGACGCGGTGGTCGGCAACTACGCCAGCCCCGATACCCCGGGCAGCGCCTACGTGCTGCTCCACCACGTGTTCGGCGAGGTCAACGGCAAGAAGGGCGCCTGGGGTCACTCGGTCGGCGGGATGGGCGCGATTACCCAGATCATGGCCAAGGTGTGCCGCGAGCTCGGGGTCGAGATCAGCCTCGAGAGCCCCGTCCAGCAGGTGCTGGTCGATGGCGGCCGCGTCGCCGGCGTCCGGCTCGAAAGCGGCGAGGAGATCGCCGCCCGCCGCGTGATCGCCAACGTCGGGCCGAAGATCCTCTACGACCGGATGTTCGCCGAGGCCGACCTCCCCGCGGACTTTCGCCGCCGGATGAAGGGCTTCAAGGCCGGCTCGGGCACCTTTCGCATGAACGTCGCGCTCAGCGAGCTGCCGCGCTTCGCCGCGCTCCCCGAGCCCGGCGAGCACCACCAGTCGGGCATCATCATCGCCCCGACGCTCGCCTACATGGACCGCGCGTTCCTCGACGCCAAGCAGTTCGGCTGGTCGAAGGCGCCGATCGTCGAGATGCTGATCCCCTCGACGGTCGACGACAGCCTTGCCCCGCCGGGCCGGCACGTCGCCAGCCTGTTCTGCCAGCAGTTCGCGCCCGAGCTCCCGGACGGGCGCGACTGGGATGCCGAGGAGGACGCCGCCGCCGATACGATCATCGATACCGTCGAGGTCCACGCCCCCGGCTTCCGCGCCTCGATCCTCGGCCGCCAGGTGCTCAGCCCGAAGGGCCTCGAGCGCAAGCTCGGCCTCGCCGGGGGCGACATCATGCACGGCAACATGACGCTCGACCAGCTGTGGTCGGCGCGCCCGATCCTCGGCCACGGCAACTACCGCGGCCCGGTCGGCGGGCTCTACATGTGCGGCGCCGGTACCCACCCGGGCGGCGGCGTGACCGGGGCCCCGGGCCACAACTGCGCACAGGTGGTGATCGGAGACGGCGGCAGCCTGCGGCGGTTCCGCTAGGCCCCGGGGCGGCGCGATCGGATTGGCGCGGGCGCGGACCGTCCGGTTTCACCAACGGTGCGTCGCGTCGGCCGCCACCGCCCCCCTCGCGTTAACGCTTTTGTAACCGTGTCTCTTCAGCCTTCGAAGGCCCTCTTCGGAGCGCGCCCTTCGGGGGCGGGGCTGACGCGGAGCCGGGAAGGGTGCACTATCGGACGGACGCGACCACGGGATCGGATTACCATGCTCACCACGGCCTCAGCGCAATTGCCGGAACGACGGCTCAGCTCCGTCGACCTGTTCTGCATGCAGACCTACCAGCCCCCCGCGAAGGACCCGGTGAAGCGCCTGCGGGCGATCGCCCTCGGGCTCGGCTGTGTCTGCCTGGCGCTGCTCGTGTCGCTCGGGATCGCCGTGTCGCAGGCGAGCGGCATGGAGCGCGAGCGCGACTTGCTGGCGCGGGAGCTCGGCAGCGTGCGCAAGGCGCAGCTCAAGACCGACCTCGCGGCCAAGGATCGCGAAATGGTCGCCGCGACGTATGCCCTCGAAACGATGGTCCGCCGCGACATCGTCGACGAGCAGATGGCGCTGCAGGAACGCCGCTCGGCCGAACTGCAGCGGCTGGCGCAACGGATCCAGAGCGAAAGGCTCGTTGCGGCCGATTGCGTGACCCCGCGATCGATCCGCATGGCTTCGAACCTGTGAAGCGCGCGCTGCTGCTGCTCGCGGCCGGCCTTGCCGGCTGCGCGCACAAGCCGGAGGTGCAGATCCGCGAGGTCGCGGTTCCCACGCCGGTGACCTGCGTCGATCCGCGGCGCATCCCCGAGGAGCCGCCGAGGGTAGCCCGGCTGTTCAACGGCAACGCCCGGCACGACCTCGAAATCCTCGCCGCCAACGCCCAGCAGCTGCGCGCGTGGGGCCAGGAGATGCGCACGCTGCTCGAAATGTGCGTGGGCAAGGCGCCCGCGCCGTGAGCCGGCGGCGGCGCTAGCGATAGCGCTCGCCGCCCTTGATCACCCCGGTGACGCGTTCGAGCACGCGAACGTCCGCCAGCGGGTCCCCGTCGACCGCGATCATGTCGGCCAGGGCCCCTGCCTGCAGGCAGCCGATCTCCGCCTCCCGCCCGAGCAGCGCCGCGGCCTCGACGGTCGCCGAGCGGATCGCCTGCAGCGGGGTCATGCCGTTGCTGACCATGTAGGCGAACTGACGCGCGTTGAGCCCGTGCGGATAGACGCCGGCGTCGGTGCCGAAGCCGATCTTCACGCCCATCCGCACGGCCTCGGCGAACCGGTCGCGCTGGGCCTGGGTCGTCGCGCGGTTCTTCTCGAGGTACTCGGCGGGCCAGCCGTCGCGGGTGCCGACCTCGTCGATCCAGTCGCCGTTGAACACGTCCATCACCAGCCACACGCCCGCGTCCTTGGCCATGCGCAGGCCTTCGTCGTCGATCAGGCTGGCGTGCTCGATCGATCGGACTCCGGCGCGGATCGCGGCCTTGATGCCCTCCGCCCCGTGGCCGTGCGCGGTGGCGTAGGAGCCGTGCGCGCGGGCGACTTCGACCGCGGCGCGCATCTGCGCCTCGCTGAGCTCGGGCTGGTTGACGTCGGTGCCGACCGCGAGGACCGCCCCGGTGGCGATCAGCTTGAGGAAGTCGACGCCCCCGGCGAACAGCAGTTCGGCCTTGGCGCGGGTTTCTTCGGGCGTGGAGGACACGCCGAGCCGCATGTCGGCGGGCAGCTCGTCGTTGGGCACCACGCCGTTGAGCTCGCCGCCGCCGCCGGGCGTGGTCAGGTAGCCGCCCGCGACGAACATCCGCGGCCCGGGCACGCGCCCGGCGTCGATCGCGTCGCGCAGTGCCACGTCGGTCAACCCGCGGTAGGTGCCGACGTCGCGCACGGTGGTGAACCCGGCGAGCAGCGTGGTTCGCGCGTTCTGCGCGCCGATCAGCGCGGTCGCCTGGGGTGAGGTCTTCAAGGGCAGCGCGAGATCGGCGTCCTGCCCGGCGTCGGCCAGGTGCGTGTGCAGGTCGATCAGGCCGGGAAGCACGGTATAGGCCGACCAGTCGACCCGCTCGGCGCCCTCCGGCGTTCGCCCGCAGCGCTCGATCCGCGCGATCCGCTCGCCGTCGGTCAGGAGGCACTGGCCCGTGACCACCTCGCCGCTCTCGACGTCGAGCAGCCGCCCGGCCTCGACATAGAGCGAGCGCGCCTCGGCGGGCGCGGCGACCATGAGCAGCGCGGCCAGAGCGAGACTCGCCTTCATCCCTGCGATCCCAGCCGAAGTTGACGCTAGTCGCAACTCGAGGCGTTACCTTTCAAACGCATTCAATCATTTAAATTCAATAACTTGAAGCACGATTACGGCACTGACAGCGTGACCTTCCAGAGAGGCCCCGCTCGAGACCATCGAGCAGTCGCGCCTCCCCACCTCTACGCACCGCGCGCATGATGCCAGAAACCCTGGATGTAGGAAAACGTCGTTCCTCAGTCCGCCGGCTCGCGGCTCCCGGCCAGCCGGACGAACAGCGCGATCAGCGGCGGCACCAGCACGATCGACAGCACCACCTTGGCCAGCGCCTGGCCGAGCAGCAGCGAGCCGATCGGAAACTCGCCGTAGAACGCGAGCGTGATGAAGATCAGCGAATCGACCACCTGGCTCAGCGCCGAGGCGATCGCCCCGCGCGCCAGCATCCACCAGCCGCCGCCGTCGCCGCTGCCGCGCAATGCCGAGAAGATTCGCACGTTGAGCCACAGCGAGACGAAGTAGGCGACCGGCCCGGCGGCCATGATCCGCGGGGTCTGGGTCAGCACCGTTTCGAACGCGGTCACGTTCTCGCCCGGCATCGTCGGGGCCGTCGGCAGCGCCAGCACGAGGCCGATCAGCACGATCGACAGCGCCAGCGGCACGAAGCCCCAGCGGACCATGCTGTTGGCCGTCGCCGGCCCGTAGAGCTGGGCCACCGTGCTCGACAGCACGACCAGCATCAGGAACGCGAAGATCCCCGCCTCGACCGCGAGCGGCCCGAGCGCGACCTGCTTGAAGCCGAGCACGCCGGCGATGCAGGTCATCCCGCCGTAGAGCAGGGCATAGGCGAACAGCGGCTTCGGGATGGGGCGCGCGGGCTCGGCGTCGGTCATGGGCGATGACTATGCGGCTTGTGCCCTGTTGGGAAGTGAGCGCCGTGCAATCCTCCCCGAGACGAGCTCGGGGAGGATTTTGTGCCGGGGTTTGACCGCGCCCCCGCAAAAGGCGAAACACGCGCGAGTTCCACCCTCGAAAGCCGCGCATGCCGCCCGTCGCGATCAACCTCATCGGCATCGTCGCGATCCTCGCGATCGCCTTCCTTCTATCGTCGGGCAAGACGCGCATCCGCCTGAGGGTCGTCGGCCCGGCCTTCGCGCTGCAGGTCGCCATTGCGGCGCTCGTGCTGGCGACGCCGTGGGGCGCAGCCGGGATCCAGGCGCTGGCCAACGGCGTCGCCGCGCTGTTGTCGTACGCCGATACCGGCACCGAGTTCCTGTTCGGCGCCAGCGAGAGCAACCCGCTGGCCAACACTTTCGCGCTCGGCGCGCTGCCGGTGATCATCTTCTTCGCCGCGCTGGTCTCGATCCTGTACCACTGGGGGATCATGCAGCAGATCGTCCGCTGGGTCGGCGGGGCGATCGGGTTCGTCACCGGGATCAGCAAGGTCGAATCGCTCGGCGCGGCGGCCAACATCTTCGTCGGCCAGTCGGAAAGCCCGCTGGTCGTGCGGCCCTATCTCGCCGCGCTGCCGCCCTCGCGGCTGTTCACGCTGATGACCGTCGGCATGGCCGGCGTCGCCGGGACGATCCTCGCCGCCTATGCCGGACTGCTCGGCGACGAATACCTGCCGTTCCTGCTGGCCGCGGCGTTCATGTCGGCGCCGGGCGGAATCCTGATGGCCAAGATCATCATGCCCGACGACGGCCCGCTCAAGGAAGGCGAGCCGATCGTGCTGCCCGAGGCGCGGATCAGCGCCGAAGGGCCCGCTGCGATCACCGAAGGCGGCAAGCCGCACGAGGTCGAGGTGGCCGAGACGATGGAGGCCGACCACAAGCCGGCCAACGTGATCGAGGCGGCGGCGCAGGGCGCCCAGACCGGGGTCAAGCTCGCGGTCGCGGTCGGCGCGATGGTGCTCGCCTTCGTCGCACTGGTGGCGCTGGCCAACGGGCTGCTCGGCTGGGCCGGCGGGCTGTTCGGCTATCCGCAACTGTCGTTCCAGGGCGTGCTCGGCGCGGTGTTCGCGCCGGTCATGTTCCTGCTCGGCATCCCGTGGAGCGAGGCGCAGGTCGCCGGCGGGCTGTTCGGGACCAAGGTCGTGCTCAACGAGTTCGTCGCCTTCATCGATCTCGGCGCGATCGAGGCCGGGTCGCTGAGCGATCGGACCCGCGCGATCGTCACCTTCGCGCTGTGCGGCTTCGCCAATTTCAGCTCGATCGCGATCCAGATGGCGGTGACCGGCGGGCTGGCGCCGAACCAGCGGCCGGTGATCGCCCGGCTCGGCCTCAAGGCGCTCGCCGCCGGGTCGCTCGCCAACCTGATGAGCGCGGCGCTGGCGGGGCTGTTCCTCTCGCTGTAAGAGCGAAGGCATGACCGATATCGCCTCCGTCAGCCTCGAGCGGCCGCTCGCCGAGCTTGCCGACGAGCTCGGCCGCTCGTTCGCCGAATACGGCTTCGCCGTGGTCCGCGACCACGGCATCCCCGCCGACCTGATCGCCCGCGCCGAGCACAAGTCGCGCGCGTTCTTCGCGCTGCCCGAAGCGGTCAAGATGCAGTACCACCTGCCCGGCAAGGGCGGGGCGCGCGGCTATACTCCGTTCGGCATCGAGCGTGCCAAGGACGCGGCGGTGCACGACCTCAAGGAGTTCTGGCACGTCGGGCGGACGCTGCCGCCGGGCGACCCGCTCGAACCCTACATGCCGCCCAACGTCTGGCCGGCCGAGATCGAGAGCTTCCGCGACACCTTCGAGGCGCTCTACGGCGAGTTCGAGCAATGCGGCCTGCGCATCCTCAGCGCGATCGCGCTCCACCTCGGCCTGCCCGAGCACTGGTTCGACCCGACGGTCAAGGACGGCAACTCGGTCATGCGGCTGCTGCACTACCCGCCGGTGCCGCAGGAGGCCGAGGGCCGCATTCGCGCCGCCGCGCACGAGGACATCAACACCATCACGCTGCTGCTCGGCGCCGAGGAAGCCGGGCTCGAGCTGCTGGCCAGGGACGGCCGCTGGCTGCCGGTGTCGCCGCCCGAGGGCGCTCTCGCGGTCAACATCGGCGACATGCTGCAGCGGCTGACCAACGGCCGCCTGCGCTCGACCACCCACCGGGTAGTCAACCCGGTCGGCGAGCGGGCCCGGCATCCGCGCTTCTCGATGCCGTTCTTCCTCCACTTCCGGCCCGACTTCCTGATCGAGGCGCTCGAGCAATGCGTGAGCCAGGGCGACGCCGTCGAGTCGCCGATCACGGCGCACGACTACCTGATGGAGCGGCTGCGCGAGATAAACCTGGTCTAGCCGCGGGCCGGTGCGATTTGCCGCGCCTATGTTGCGGCGCGGCAACATCAGGAATATGCAGCAAGATCAATCGGCTTCCTGTGGATAACCTGTGCATGGCAGGCGCGCGTCGAGCCGTTACGAATCTGCCACAAATTTGTCTTTGTGCTGTCTCGATTCGTTTCTAACGCAACGGAAGTCCGGGAATCAGACAGGGGCCCCGCCATGAGAATAAAGTATCTTCTTGCCGCGAGCACGATCGGTCTGTCGGCGACGACCGCCCATGCACAATCGACCGGTTCGGTCGACTTCGAAGAGTCCGTCATCGTCGTAAGCGGCACCCGCGCGCAGGATGGCGTCGAGGGCATCCTCGTTCCCGACACCTCGAAGGCGAAGCAGGTGCTCACCGACGAGCAGCTGGCGCGCAACAATCCCGGCCAGACGGTGCTAGACAGCATTAACGTGGTTCCCGGCGTCACCTTCACCAACAACGACGCCTACGGCTCGTCCGGCGGCCAGTTGTCGATCCGCGGCTTCTCGGCCGACCGCATCAGCCTGACCTTCGACGGCATCCCGCTGAACGATTCGGGCAACTACGCAATCTACTCCAATCAACAGCTCGACCCCGAGCTGATCGAGCAGGTCAACGTCAACCTCGGGACGACCGACGTCGACAGCCCGACCGCGGCCGCGACGGGTTCGACGGTCAACTACCGTACGCGCGTTCCGGGCGTGGACCCGGCCATCCGCATGTCGGTCTCGGCCGGCGACTTCGACTATGTCCGCGCGTTCGTGATGGTCGATACCGGCGAGTTCACCCCGTTCGGCACCCGCGCCTTCGTGTCGGGCAGCAAGGTCACGTACGACAATCCGTACAACAACTACGGCAAGATCGATAAGACGCAGATCAACGCGCGCATCTACCAGCCGATCGGCGACGGCGAGGACTTCGTCTCGATCTCGGGACACTACAACGAGAACCGCAACAACTTCTTCGGCTCGCTGCCCCTGCGCCTCGACCTCACCCAGAGCGCGACCAACGACGACGTCCGCATCGTCGGCGGCCAGTCGACCAACCGCTTCCCGCGCAACAACGATGAGCGTGAATACGACATCAACTATCCGTGCACGCTGAACACCGCGGCGAGGCCCGGGCAGGCCGACAACCCCGCGCCGGCACCGGCCGCGCCGACCGCCGGCGCGAGCTGCGGCACCGAGTTCGACCGGCGCTACAACCCGTCGAACACCGGCAACATCCGCGGCGCCTCGCTGTTCCATCTGAGCGACGCGGTGACGCTGACGATCGATCCGAGCTACCAGTACGTCAAAGCCAACGGCGGCGGCACGGTCGGCGCGCGCGAGCGGTTCATCGACGTGGAGCCCGGCGGCGGTGTGACCAATCTCGCCGGCTACGTCGGCGGCCGGCCGTACTTCGGCATGGACCTCAACGGCGACGGCGACCTGCTCGACGAGATCACCATGCTGGCGCCGAGCCAGACGCGGACGCATCGCATCGGCGTGATCACCAACCTGCGGTGGGACATCACCGACGACCACTCGGTGCGCGTCGCCTACACGTACGACCGCGCCAACCACCGCCAGACGGGCCAGGTCGGCTTCCTCCACCCCAACGGCGAACCGTTCGACGTCTTCCCGGTGAACGATCCGCTGTCGGACGTGACCGGAAGCGTGCTGCAGAAGCGCGACCGCCAGTCCTACGCCATCCTTCACCAGGTTTCCGGCGAATACAGCGGTTCGTTCATGGACGACTCGCTGCGCGTGACGCTCGGGCTGCGCGCGCCGTTCTTCACCCGCGACCTGCAGAACAACTGCTTCACCACCAGCGACAGCGGCTTCGTCGACTGCTTCGGCGAAGGCGACCCGCGCAACGCCCAGTACCTGGCGGTCAACCCGACCAACTCGATCGGGCTGCCGATGCAGGGGCCCCAGCAGCGCATCCTGAAGTACGACGAGATCCTGCCGAACGCCGGCTTCGTGTTCAATCCGGTCGACCGGTTCTCGATCTTCGGCAACTTCTCGCGCGGTCTGCAGGTGCCGGGCACCGACGCGTTGTACAACGCGTTCTTCTTCCCGGACGGCACGCCCTCGGCGCGTCCGGAACCGGAGACGACCGACAACTTCGACCTCGGCGTGCGCTACAACTCGCCGATCATCCAGGGCCAGCTCGTCGGCTGGTTCACCAAGTACGACAACCGCCTTGCTTCGGCCTACGATCCGGTGACCGAGCGGAACGTCTACCGGAACCTCGGCGCGGTCGACAAATACGGCATCGACGGCAGCGTGGCGGTGACGCCGATTCCCGAGCTGCTGGTCTACTTCTTCGGCTCGTACATGAAGTCGGAGATCAAGGACGACGTGCAGTTCGGCACGTGCTCGGCGGGCCAGGTGACCGCGGGTACGTACGGTTGCACGGTCGTCGACGCGCCGATCTTCGTCGCCACCGCCGGCAAGCGCGAATCGGGCGCGCCGGCCTATACTTACGGCGCCCAGGTGCGCGGCATGCTCGGCCCCGTCGATCTCGGGTTCACCGCCAAGCGCACCGGCGGGCGCTACATCTACGACACCAACCTGCCGATCTTCGGCGGCACGGCGGCGGCGCCCTACGAGATCTATTCGGCCAAGACCAACGCCTACTGGCTGGTCAACCTCGACGCTCGCGTGAACCTCGAATGGGCCGGGCTCGACGACAGCACCTACATCCAGCTCAACGTCTACAACCTGTTCGACAAGCTCTACGTCGGCAATTTCACGAGCGGGTTGAACCAGGGCAACGTGATCGGAGCCGGCCAGTTCGGCGGCGCCCCGGGCGCGCCGCCGTTCGCCCAGATCGGCGCGCCGCGCACGTTCTCGGCGACACTCAACGTCGAGTTCTGATCCGCTGGATCGGATTTCGGAATGGCGGCGCCGAAAGGTGCCGCCATTCTCGTTTCAGATGTACGAGAAGAGGATCATGCAGGTAGCCCAGCGACTGTCTCTCATCCGTGCCGTGGCCGCCGCACTCGGGATCGCCGGCCTGGCGGCCTGCACCACCGTGGCCGATCCGTCGCGCTCGGCCGCCATCGAAACCATCCAGATCCTCGGACTCAACGACCTCCACGGCAACATCGAGCCGCCGCCCGGACCGCAGACCTGGTTCGCCGCGGGCGAACAGCGACAGGACCGGCTCGGCGGCGTCGCGCGGCTCGGCGCGACGCTCGCGCAGCTTCGCCAGGGCCAGGCGAACACGATCACCGTCGCTGCCGGCGACCTGATCAGCGCCAGCCCGCTGGTCTCGGCCCATTTCCTCGACGAGCCGACGATCATGGCGCTCAACCGTCTCGGACTCGGGCTCGCCGCCGTCGGCAACCACGAGTTCGATCGCGGCACCGCCGAGCTGCGGCGCATGCAGGAGGGCGGCTGTGACCAGCACACCCCGCGCGAGCCGTGCCGGCTCGATCGCCCGTTCGAAGGCGCCCGCTTTCCCTACCTCGCCGCCAACGTGCTCGACGACCAGGGCAGGACGCTGTTTCCGGGGACCGCGATGCGCGAATTCGGCGGGGCGAAGATCGGTTTCATCGGCATGACGCTGAAGGAAACCGGCATCCTCGTCTCCCCCTCGGGGACCCGCGGCTACCGCTTCGCGGACGAGGCCGAGACCGCCAACGCGCTGGCCGCCGAGCTGCGCGTCCAGGGGGCCGACGCCGTGGTCCTGCTGATCCACCAGGGCGCCAACGTGCGCCCGGTGTACAACAGTTCCGGCTGCCCTGAGCTCTCGGGCGACATCATGCCGGTCCTCGACCGGCTCGATACCAGCATCCGGCTGATCGTCTCGGGCCACACGCACCAGGCCTATGTTTGCCAGGTGCCCGCCCCGGACGGCTCGACGCGGACGCTGACCAGCGCCGGCCGCTACGGCTATTTCGTCACCGACATCCGCCTGACCGTCGACCCCGGGGCCGACGCGGTCGTGACGATCACCGCCGAGAACCGTCCGGTGCTCGAGGCGTCCGGTGAGCAGGCGGACATCGCCGCGCTGGTCGCGCGCTATGCCGCAGCGTCGGAGCCGGTCGCCGCGCGCGTGGTCGGGCGGGTCGAAGGCTCGTTCGAATGGGACGGGCGCGACACCGATTCCCCGCTCGGCAACCTGATCGCCGATGCGCAGCTCGCTGCCACGCACGACGAGGCCAAGGGCGGCGCCCAGATCTCGTTCATCAATTCGGGAGGTGTGCGCACCCGCTTCACGCCCGCCGCGGACGGCTCGGTTACCTACGGCCAGATCTTCGCGCTGCAGCCGTTCGGCAATACCCTGGTCGTGCTCGAGCTGACCGGCGCGGACCTGAAGCGCCTGCTCGAGCAGCAGTTCAGCGACGCCACGCCCGCGACGATCCGCCAGTCGCTGCTGATCCCCTCGGCCGGCTTCGGCTTCAGCTACGACCGCAGCCGGCCACCGGGCGAGCGGATTACGGCAATGACCCTCGACGGTCGCCCGATCGACCCGGCGACCACCTACCGCGTCACGGTCAACAACTTCATAGCCAGTGGCGGCGACGGATTCTCGGTGCTGACCGGCGCGCCGGTGGTGGCGGACGTCGGGCAGGATCTCGACGCGCTCGAGGCCTACATCGCCCGCGGCGTGCGCGTGCCGGCGCTCGGCCGGGTCATCGACGCGACGCCCAATTAGGGGCTTTTCAGCGCCACCCGCCTGCCTATTGTGCGTCGCGGATCGGCCTCACGCCGGCCGTGGGAGGGACGGAATAGCGATGTCGACAGCCCGGGCGAGGCGCTTCACGGCCGTCGTGCTGGCGGCGGCCGCGGTGTCGGCGACGCCGGCCGGCGGGCAGAGCCTCGACGCCGAGATTGCCGCGCTGACCGAGCGCGTCGAGCGGCTCGAGGGCACCCGCGCGGTCAAGAAGCTGCAGCGCGCGTTCGGCTACTACGTCGACCGCGGCCTGTGGGGCGACGCCGCCGACCTGTTCACCGACGACGGCACGATCGAGATCGGGATCGACGGGGTCTATGTCGGCAAGGCGCGCATCCGCGAGTACCTGCGCCGGCTGCACGGCGGCCAGGAAGGGCTGATCTACGGCCAGCTCAACGAATGGGTCACGCTGCAGCCGGCGATCACCGTCGCCGACGACGGGCGGAGCGCGACCGCGCGCTGGCGCGACCTCGGCATGCTCGGGCAGTACAAGCGCCACGCCGAGTGGCGCGACGGGATTTACGAGAACACCTACGTTCGCGAGGACGGGGTGTGGAAGATCAAGACCCTGCGGCTCTACGTCAATTTCGTCGCGCCCTACGAGCGCGGCTGGGCGCGGCTCGGGCCGGGCGAGGGGCTGGTGCGGAGCGAGGCGTCGCAGGCCTTTCCGCCCGACCGTCCGCCGAGCAGCGCGCCGGCGCCGTTCCCGGAAGTGCAGCTCCCGCCGTTCCAGGCGCCCAACCCGGTGACCGGCCGGCCGGTCAGGGGGGCGAACTGATGGGCGCGCTCAGGCTGTCGCTCGCGCTGGTGCTGGCGCTCGGGCCCGTCGCCGCGCTCGCGCAGACGTCGCCCGAGGCGCGGCTGGCGGCCTATCGCGAGCGGGTCGAGCGGCTCGAGGATGCCGACGCGATCGAGACGCTGCAGGCGACGTACGGCTACTACTTCGACAAGGGTCTGTGGAACGAGGCGGCCGACCTGTTCGCCGCGAACGGCACGTTCGAATACGGCCAGATGGGGGTCTACGTCGGTCGTGAGCGGATCCGCCGGGCGATGCTGCTGTTCGGCCCCGAGGGCCTCGGGCGCGGCTACCTCAACAACCACATGCTGCTGCAGCCGATCATCACCGTGGCGCCCGACGGGCGCACGGCAACCGCGCGCTGGCAGGGCATGGTCATGCTGTCGGAGCCGGGCGCCAACGGCGTGTGGGGCATCGGCCAGTACGAGAACGCCTACGTCAAGGAACGCGGCACCTGGAAAATCAGCAAGCTGCACTTCTACGTCCAGGCGATGGCCGACTACGACCTCGGCTTCAGCCGCGCGGCGCTGCGCATGGCCGGGCCGAGCGCGCTGTTCCCGCCCGACCGGCCGCCGACCGAGGTCTATCGCGCGTTCCCCCAGGGCTACGCGCCGCCGTTCAGCTTCGTCCACCCGGTGACCGGAGAGCCGCTGCCGGTGCAGCAACCCGCCGACAGCGTCGCGAGGCCGCAGCGATGACGAGCAAGGTTGAAGTCCCCAATCCTCCCCCGTTTACGGGGGAGGTGGCGAG
>JAEZES010000066.1 GCA_023432995.1 Pseudomonadota bacterium | reverse complement strand
GGCGAACTCCGAGCGCGGCCGGGGGATCGCTCCGGGCGGAGCCGCGGCCCAGTCCTCGGGGACGACGAGCTCGCTAGCGCCGAGCCGGGCGAGCGCCGCACCGAGCGCGCCGGGGGCGCATTCCTCGAGCTCCATGCGCCCGGTCGAGACGTCGCAGGCGGCGATGCCGCAGACGCCGCGGAGCTCGCACACGGCCGCGAGCAGGTTGGCCCGGCGCGGCTCGAGCAGCGCCTCCTCGGTCAGCGTGCCGGCGGTGACGAAACGGACGATGTCGCGCGCGACCAGCGCCTTCGAGCCGCCACGCCTCTTCGCCTCCTCCGGGCTTTCGACCTGCTCGGCGATGGCCACGCGGCAGCCGGCCTTGATCAGGCGGGCGAGGTAGCCTTCGGCCGAGTGGACCGGCACGCCGCACATCGGGATCGGCGCCCCGAGGTGCTCGCCGCGGCTCGTCAGCGCGATGTCGAGCACCTGGCTGGCGATCTTCGCGTCGTCGAAGAACAGCTCGAAGAAGTCGCCCATGCGGTAGAACAGCAGGCAGTCGCCGGCCTCGCGCTTGAGCGCGAGGTACTGCGCCATCATCGGCGTGGTAGCTGCCGGGCCCGCCATCGGCGACGGGTTAGCCAACTCGGGCGGAGCGAGTCACGTGTCGGCTGGGATTAGCTGCGGAATAACCTATCCGGTTCGTTTAATTCACTCGCAAGCTCCACTTGGGTAAAAGTGGTTCGCTATTGCTCGATCAGCGGATGGTGCCGGTCGAGGTGGCGCTTGACGATCCTCAGATTGCGCGTGTTCGAGCGGAACAGCAGGTCGAACAGGTCGCCGGCGACCGGGATCGCGCCGAGCGCGGTATCGACCGCCACGTTGCCCGCCATGCGCCACAGCTTCCACTTGGGCAGCCCGAGATTGTTCGCCTCCCAGACGATGTAGGCGCCCATCGCTGCGGTGACGAAGTCGCCGAGCACGGGGACCAGGCCGGCGATCGCATCGAGCCCGACCGGTTGGTTTATCCCGGGGATGACGAAGCTGCGCTCGAGCAACTGCTCGATCGCCTCGATGCGCCGCCGCACCGAGATCGGATCGCGCCCGGTCGGCAGGCCCATCGGGCGCGGCTGCTGCGGCTCCATCCTCGGCTCCTCTCGCGTGCTATCTGGGGATCGTCGCCAGGGCGGGCAAGGGATGGAACGCCCACGAGTTGGCGACGAAGCTATCGACGTCGCTGCGTACCAGCGAGAAGCGCAGCGGCGAGCCGAACGGGATGTAGACATTGGCCAGCGTCAGCGTGGCCTCGGCCTCGCCGAGCAGCGTTGCGCGAGCCACCGGGTCGATCTCCGCCATCGCCTGCTCGACCAGGTCGTCGGCATCGGAATCGCACAGGCCGTTGCGCAGCGAGCAATTGAACTGGTTGAGGAACCAGCGCGGCTCGGCATAGCGGGCGACGCGGTCGACGAGCTGGAGGTCGGCCGGCGCGTCTTCGCCCACCCGCTCCAGCCGAACGCCGATCGCGGCGAGTTGCGCGGCCAGCTCGCGGACCAGCAGGGCGAGCCCCGGCCCCCCCCCGCCCGCGAGCGACAGCCGCGCCTCGGCCCCGCCGTTGGCGCGGCGCCAGGCGGCGACCCGCCCCGCCGCGACGGCACGCAGTTCCTCGGCCGTGCGATCGCTCCATCGCTCGCCGACATAGCCGGGATCGCCGGGCAGGGCCGGGGCGACGATCCGGGTGGTGGGAATCCAGCCGCTGATGTTGAACGCCGCGATCAGCTGCGGGCGGTCGATGGCCATGGCGATCGCCTCGCGCCCCTGCGCGCTCGCCAGCAGGCCTTCGGCCCGGTGCACCCTGAGGCCGAACAGGCCGAGGGCGGGCTCGAGCCTGACCGTGCCGCGCGAGAGCGGGCCGGTATCGGCCAGCGGCAGCGACTCGATCCGCCCGCCGAGGACGACATCGACCTCGCCATCGTCGAACAGCGCGATCGCCTCGCGCGCGCCGGCGGCGCGCAAGTCGATCACGCGGACGTACTCGCGCCAGTTCTCCTCCTCGGGCACGCCGCGGGCGCCCGGCGGCTTCATCGTCAGCAGCACACGGTCGTCGCGGCGCACGGCGAGCATGTCGCCGGTTCCGCCCTCGCCGCGCGCCAGCGCCAGCTCGGGCTGGGCGAGCAGCTGCAGGAGCATCGGCACCGGGCTCGACAGGCGTATCTCGATCACGCGCCCGGCCATCGCCCTGACCTCGGCGATCGGCGCCAGGTCGAGGCCGAGCGAGGTCCCGCGCAGCGCGCGGATCGCATCGACCAGCGCGGCGCGCACGCTCTCGGCGCTGAGCTCGCGCCCGTCAGGCCAGGTCCCGTCGCGCAAGCGGAAGATGAAGCTGCGCCCGTCCTCGGTGACGATCCAGCGATCGGCCAGCGCCGGAACCACCTCGCCCTGGGCGTTGAGGGCGACGAGCCCGGCATCGGTCGCGGCGCGCAGGTGCTGCGCCCCGGCCGAGAGCCTCACGCCGGTGGCGAAGAGCTGCTCGGGGGTGTCGATGAAAGCGACCTCGAGGGCGCCGTCGTTGCGACCGCAGCCCGCCAGCGCAAGAACTGCGAGGACGAGTGCGAGAGGCCGATGCGGCGCCATGGACTAGCCCTAGATCATCCGCGGCGCGGGCTGAACCCCTTGCCGCCGCGGCCCGGGGCTCGCCCGGCGCGGGCCGCGGACTCAGAGCTTGCGCAGCCGCGCGCGGTCCTTCGCCGACATCGGCAGCGCCTGATGATTGCGGGTGTAGCGCGGGATCTCGAACTCCGCGTCGCTCTCCGGCGGGCCCGGCGCGCGAACCACCGCGGGGTCGATCTCGTCGACGAAGGCGATGCCGAAGCGGTTGTCCTGGCGCCAGGCGACCGATCCGTCGACCCAGCCGATGTTGCGCAGCTCGACGGCGACCAGGGTGCCGCGCACGACCTTGGCGTCGCCCTCGGCCATCATGCCGCCGGCCGACAGATTGCGCACCTTGACGCGAATGATGCCAGGCTGTCCGTCGACCCGCAGCTGGGCGAGCAGAAACAGGCTGTCGCGATTGACCTGACGGGTGTCGATGTTGCTCACTGCTCGTTCGATGTCCTGCGCTCCGGGACCCATGCGTCCGACGGAATCCCGCTATTCGATTGCCGCCAGCATATCGCGGGTCTTGGCTAACCGGTAGTTAAGGACAGTCCTCGAATCGCAGAACTGTCCCATCCCGGGTCAATCGTCGCGCGAAACCTTTTCGCGCCGTTCGTGCGCCTGCTGCGCCTCGACCGTCATCGTCGCGATCGGGCGGGCGATCAGCCGGTTGATGCCGATCGGTTCGCCGGTGACCTCGCACCAGCCGTATTCGCCCTCGTCGATCCGCCGCAGGGCGGCATCGATCTTGGCGATCAGCTTGCGCTGCCGGTCGCGCGTGCGCAGCTCGATGCCCCAGTCGGTTTCGCTCGAGGCGCGATCGTTGAGGTCCGGCTCGCGGATCGGACCGTCCTGCAGCGACTGGAGGGTGTTCTCGGCGGCGCTGAGGATCGACTTCTTCCACTCGAGCAACAGCACGCGAAAGTAGTTCAGCTGCTGCGGCGACATGTACTCTTCGTCATCGGACGGGGCGTAGTCGCGGTCCAGCGCCCGCTTGGCCTTGGCGAGGATGTCGATGTCGTCATTCGGAACCGAGGCCATTCACGAACTCCGCACTTGAACACCCAGAGTAGACCTGGAGAACCGACCGCCCATCCGGCCGCGCCGTCGCCCGCGGCAGCGTGGAGCGTCCGGTCCGACCGGATGGCGGCGCCTATAGTGGCACCGCGAATCCGGCACAAGGGCATTCGCCGCCGCTAGCGCGGGCCCGATTAAGCCCGTCCTAACGGCGGACAATATCCTGTGGTGTGAGGCGGTTAACGATTTCGCCTCGTCGTTAACCATTTGTTGACCGCGCTGGTCAAACATCGCCCCGACGAGCCGCGGTGGGGACCGGGGCGAGATGGGGGACACGGTCATGGAATTCACCAGGATCGAGGAATTCGCGAAGATCCGGCCGGCCGACGCGACCGTCGCCGACCTGCACCTGGCGCGCTGCCTGGCAGCCGCCGCGGCCGGCGAGACCGAGGCCTACTACGACCTCGGCGTGGCTTATTCGACCGGCAGCCACGGCGTGGCAAGCGACCTGATCGAGGCGCACAAGTGGTTCAATCTCGCCGCCGCCGTCGGCCACGAGGAAGCGGCCTGGTGCCGCGCCGAAGTGTCCGAGGAAATGAGCGCGCGCGAGATCGCCGAAGCGCAGCGACGCGCCCGCGAGTGGCTCGCCGCCGGGGAACGCCGCGCCGCCTAATCCTTGCGGAACGGCGCCCGCTCGCCGAGCAACAGGCGGTCCTGCGCGACGCCGAGCCGCTCGCGCGCGAGGAAGTCGGCCACCGCCGCCCGGAACCCCGGATCGGCGATCCAGTGCATCGACCAGGTTTCCACCGGCTCGTAGCCGCGGGCGAGCTTGTGCCCGCCCTGGGCCCCGGCCTCGACGCGTTGCAGACCGCGCTCGATCGCTGCCTCGATCGCCTGATGGTAGCACAGCTCGAAATGCAGGAACGGCTTGTCGACCAGGCAGCCCCAGTAGCGCCCGTAAAGCGCGTCCCCGCCGATGAAGTTGAGCGCGCCGGCGATCGGGTGCCCGCCGTCGAACGCGAGCACCAGCAGCATCCGCTCGCCCATGCGTTCGCCGAAGAGGTCGAACGCCTCGCGCGTGAGATACGGGGTGCCCCACTTGCGTGAACCGGTGTCCTGGTAGAACAGCCAGAACGCATCCCAGTGCTCGGGGCGGATCTCGCCGCCGGTGAGCGGGCGAATCACCACCCCTTCCCGGGCCGCCGCGCGTTCCTTGCGGATCGCCTTGCGCTTGCGCGACGACAGCGCGGCGAGGAAATCCTCGAACGAGGCGTAGCCCCTGTTGAACCAGTGGAACTGGATGTCGCTGCGGGCGAGCCAGCCGGCCCGCTCGAACAGCGGCCGCTGCGCGGGCTCGACGAATGTCGCGTGGGCCGACGACAGGCCGTTCGCGCGACAGAGCCGCTCGGCGGCGTTGAGCAGCGGCGCGGCGTAGGCGGGATCGGACAGCAGCAGCCGCGGGCCCGTTGCCGGGGTGAACGGCGCGGCGATCTGCAGCTTCGGGTAGTAGCGCCCGCCGGCGCGCTCCCACGCGTCGGCCCAGGCGTGGTCGAACACGTATTCGCCCTGGCTGTGACCCTTGAGGTAGGCGGGCAGCGCGCCGAGCAGCTGGCCGGCGCCGTCCTCGACGACCAGCGGCGCCGGGGTCCAGCCGGTGCCCTCGCCGACGCTGCCGGACTCCTCGAGCGCGCCGAGGAAGGCGTGCGACACGAACGGGTTGTCGGGCCCGGCAAGCGCGTCCCATTGCGCAGCCGGCAGCGAGCCGACCGAAGTCGCCACCCGGATCGTGAGATCGGCTTCCGCCATGCGACGGACCTAGGATCTCTTCAGCGCCGCGGCCAGTCCTGCGCCTTCGGCGATCGGGGCATCGGCGTGCTTCCGGGCGCGAGCCAGCCGCGCTTCGTCGGACACGGTCCAGGTCAGGACCGGCATGCCTTTCGCCCGCTGGGCGGCGGCGAGGCGGCTGGGCAGGCTGCGCACGTCGTAGGCGAGAAACTGCGGCCGGGCCCGCCACAGGGCCCAGCGGCGCCACAGCGGACTGTCGGAATCAGTCATGACCAGGCCGCGCGGGGCGAGGTCGGGCAGGTTTTGCGCGAACCAGCGGACCACCCGCGGATCGAAGCTCATCACCGCCATGCGGCCAACGTAATGATCCAACGACCGCGCGACCTTGGAGCAGAAGCGCTCGTAGGGCACCTCGCGCCGCGACTTGACTTCGATCAGCAGCGGGACACGCCCGGCGACCTCGCCGAGCAGTTGCGGCAGGGTCCAGATCGGGTCGCCGCCGCGCAGCGGGATCTGCGACAGCTGCTCGATCGTGCGCGTCCTGACCGGTCCGCGCGCGGCGGTGAGGCGGTCGAGATCCCAGTCGTGAAACACCAGCGGTTCACCGTCGGCGGCCTGCTGCACGTCGCATTCGATACTGAGCCCGGCGGCGATCGCCGCGCGGAAGGCGGACGGGGAGTTCTCGATGCGGCCGTCGCCGTGCCAGCCGCGATGCGCGTAGAGGGCGCCTGTCAGCCAGTCGGCGCTCAACGGGCCGCCAGGGCGACGATCGCGTCCACCTCGACCGCAGCGCCGAGCGGCAGCACCGGCACGCCGACGGCGCTGCGCGCATGCCGGCCGGCCTCGCCGAACACCTCGGCCATCAGCTCCGAGGCGCCGTTGGCGACTTTCGGCTGGTCGGTGAAGCTCGCGGCGGAATTGACGAAGGCGCCGAGCTTGACGATCCGCTCGACCCGGTCGAGCGAGCCGAGCGCCGACTGCAGCTGGGCCAGGATCATCAGCCCGCAGGCGCGCGCCGCGGCGACGCCCTGCTCGAGCGAGACGTCTTCGCCGAGGCGGCCGGTGACGAGCGCGCCGTCGACGAACGGCAGCTGGCCGGAGACGTGGGCCAGGTTCCCGGCGACGACGACGGGAACATAGGCGGCCACCGGCGCCGCGGGTTGCGGCAGCGCGATGCCGAGCTCGGCGAGACGGTCTGCGATGCTCATCCGCGGTCTCCATGCAACGCTTCGAGCAGCCAGGGCAAGGCTTCGGACCACGAGTCGAGCCGGGCGTGCGCGTGACCGGCCTCGAACGCGCACGGGATGTGCGGCGCCACGGCCGGCTCGCCGCACAGGTGCAACCGGGCAACGTCCGGCTGCAGCTCGGCGGCCGACGCGAGATGATGCGCGAGATCGTCGACGAACACCGCGCGGCTCGGCGCGTAATGCTCGACGATCCGGCGCAGGGCGGGACCCTTGGGCCCCTGGTTGGTGACCACCGGGGCGGCGATGCCGTGTTCGCGCAGCTGCGCCGTGCGCGGCGCGTGGTAGCGGTCGCCGAGGTTGGTCAGCACGACCACGTCGGCCTCGCGCTGGAGCTCGGCGATCGCCGCGACCGCTCCGGCGATCGGCGTCTGCCGGTGCATCTCGGTGTCGAAGAACAGGTCGAGGTAGCGCCACTTCTCCTCGTCGGGCAGCGGCACGCCGCCGCGCCAGGCCATCGTCGAGAACGGATTGGCGTTCAGCTCGAAGCCGATCTCGTGGGTCTCGTGCAGCCACGCCCGGAAGTGCCGCACCATGTGCAGCAGCACCTCGTCGCAGTCGGTCACCACCAGCGGCCGGCTCATGACGCGATCCGGTCGCGGGCGGCGGCGAGATCGGCCGGATCGAGCGCCAGCGCCTCAGCCGCGGCGACGAGGTCGGGCTCGTGCGCGCACAGGAACTCGAGCACCGCGCGGTGGGTCGCGGGCTCGGCCGCGACGGCGCGCAGCGTGTCCGGCGCCAGCCCGGTGAGGGCCACGAAACGCCCGGCGCGGGCTGTGTCCGAAAGAACCCACGCGAGGGCCCGAAGGGCCACGGTCGACGGGTCTTTAACCGAATCTTCAAACTTATTAAGAATTGTCAGCCATCCGTTAAGGAGATAAGGGTCGCGAAAAGCTTCCGTGGGGACGGAAGCAGTCGGGGGCGCAATGACGAAGAGAATCCTCGTTGTCGAGGACAACGACCTTAATAGAAAATTGTTTTGTGACGTGTTGCAGGCCGGAGGTTTCGCCGTCGAACCGGTAGCCGACGGCAACGTGGCGATCGAGCGAGCGCGCAGCTTTATCCCCAATCTGGTGGTGATGGACATCCAGCTGCAGGACGTCTCCGGACTCGACCTGATCGCGACCCTCAAGCAGGACGCCGAACTGGCCGACGTGCCGGTGCTGGCCGTGACCGCCTACGCCGGGAAGGGCGACGAAGAGCGGATCCGCGAGGTCGGCGCCGAGGGCTACCTGGCCAAGCCGGTGTCGATCGGGCCGTTCATGGCCGCGGTCAGGGGCCTGGTCGGTCAGGCGTAGGCGAGCGCGGTCTCGATCGCGAAGGCCGCGGCCGTGGCGATGAGCCCGGCAACGAACAGCCGGTAGGCATAGCCGAGAAAGCGGTACTTGCGCTGCTGCAGCACCTGCCCGTTCTGGTAGATGTCGTGCAGCATCAGGCGGAACACGCCCTCGTCGCGCTGCAGCTCGGCGAGCAGCTCGCGGGTCCACTGCTCCTCGTCGAGATCGTGAAAATGTCCGAAGAACAGGCGGTTGCGGGCGACGCCCGGGGGCAGCGAACGGCTCACGCGCGGCAGCACGGCCATCACCGCGCAGAGCGAGCTGAGGAACGCGAACAGCGCCAGCACGGCCAGCGACCACGGCAGGCTGCCCGAGAACGCGCGGCTGACCGCGATCGAGAACACCACGAAACTGGCGCCCATCAGGATCGAGGCCTTCTGGTCGGCCATCTGCGACAGCTGGAGGGTGTTGTTCTGGGCGGTGCGCAGCAGGTGGATCGCCTGCAGCGAATAGACCGGCTCCGCCGGTGCGCCGGGCCGTTTGCCAGATGGTCCCGCCGTGTCCGCCAATGGCCGAGCCCTTCGCCTTTCCTCGCGAAACGCTTGCCATCGGCGCCGGTGCTTGACAAGCGGAGCGGCGGGCCGCTTTTCCGCCGCAATGGCGTGGCAGGCGAGTGCGGCTCGCGCAGCAGATGGAACAAGGCATGGACCGCGACGACGTCGATAGCAGCATCCGCGCGCTGATCGAGCCGTTCAACAAGAAGAACGTCGAGGTCACCGAGGACACCACGTTCGCCGGCGACCTCGAATTCGATAGCCTGACGGTGATGGATTTCGTCGCCGCCATCGAGGACGAATTCGATATCATCATCTCGATGAACCAGCAGGCGGAAATCGAGACCTACGGCGAACTGGTCGACGCCGTCTGCGAACTCACGGAAGGCTGAGCGGATGAGCGAGGGAG
>JAEZES010000310.1 GCA_023432995.1 Pseudomonadota bacterium | reverse complement strand
CATCGGCACCGCCGCGGCGGTCGGCGCCGCTGCCGGCGCGCTTGGCGGGACGCTGATCCGCAAGGACGGCGACTGGTGCTACTACCGCGACCGCAACGGCCGCGAGTACCGCGACCGCTGCTGACCTGCGACGGACCGGGCATCAGACGACCTGCGCCCGGTTCTCGTCCCGGTGTTTCTTGAGGTACTTCATGAACGGCGTGCCACCGGTGCCGACGTCGGGGTCGTTGCCGGGTATCGAGCCCGCCTGCTTGTTGATGTAGCTTGCCGCGTACTCGAGATGCCGCGTGCGGAAGCGCGCGACCTGCTCGAGGCAGGCGTTGAAGGCGTCGCGCAGCGCGGGCGAGTTGCTCCGGGTGACGAATTCGCGCAGCGTCGAGCGCGCCGCGAGGTCCTCGATGAACCGGCGGTGGGCGACCGGCCGGTAGTGGTGCAGCTCGTCGAGGAAGGTCTTCAGCGGATCGGCGCTGTGGCGCACGCCGAACAGCGCGTCCATCGCCGGGACGATCGAGCTCTGCGAGCCGGTCTGCCCACGGAACGCCTGCGGCCTGCCGGCGAACTTGTCGACGCCCTCGTAGACCAGTCCCTCGCCGAGCGCGGGGTTGTTGGCCCAGCCGTGGATGTAGGGCCGCACGCGGTGGAAGTAGATGTACGGATCGCAGCGCTCGGTCATGCGCTTGAACACCGCGTAGATCCGCTCCCAGGCGATATCCATCCCGGCGAGCAGCGCCTCGCACGCGTCGGCGTCCTCGCGCGCTGCCGCCGCGACCAGTTCGACCGCGTTGTCGACCAGCACGCCGGCCTCGGCCTCGATCGCCACGTGGATCATCACGAACCAGCTCTCGTCGGCCCCGCCGAGGAAGTTCTGCACCATGCGGATGTTGTCGAGCGAAACCGGACCGGCCTTGTCGATCCGCGCCCAGTTGTCGAGCACGTAGGCCGAGTAGGGCAGCAGCGGCGCCTGGCCGAGCCGGTCGGCGAGCGCGACGATCGGCCGGGCGAGGTTGGCCGGCAACCGCGCGGGCGGGGCCGGCTCGCCCCACACGTAGGCCTGCACCAGGAAGCTGTAGTGCACCATCATCGTGCGCACCTGCTCGTCGGGCGCGTCGACCGCCCAGCGGGTCATGTCCGGCTCGGGCAACCGGTCGAGCCAGTAGCGCACGCGCCCGGTGGTCAGCAGGTCGGCCAGCCGCTCGGCGGTGTCGATCACCTCGTCGAAGCGGGTCGGCAGGAAGACTTCGTCGATTTCGTAAGGCGAGAGGAAGCCACGCTCGCGTGACATGCCGTAGTCGGAAAGCTGCATCGCTGATTCCGCCATCGGGCGCGGGTTGGGCCGCCCGATATGATTTCACAGGATACCAATCGCGGCCTTCCGCCTCAATTTCAGTTTGCTACGCGGCGTGGCAACAAAGTTGCCGAAAGCGGCACGCAGACGACCGTCAATGGTCGCCGTGCGCCATGTCGATCTCGCGCACGCCGCGCTGCCGCCTGGCGGCGTCGACCAGGCGGCGGAGCGTCTCGCGCCGCGCGTGCGCCTGCGGCACGTCGTGCATCCTGAGGTCGCCCGTGCGGGTGGTCTCGTCGCTGGTGGTCAGGCAGATCGTGCCGATGCCGGTCAGCTGGCTGAGCAGCGTGAAGTCCATCCGCACGTCCTTGACCCGGTAGAGCTCGATCTCGTCGATGCTCTTGAAGACGATCCCGCGGCGCACGATCAGCCGCTCGTCGGTCAGCTCGTACTTGGCGCTCATGCTCTGCAGCCACTTGAGCAGCACGATCAGCAGCGCGGCCGCGGTCAGCAGCAGCGGCCAGGCGCCCCAGTCGCCGGCCGCGCCGACGAGCACGCCGAACCCGGCGAGACCGAGCAGGATCGTCGCCCAGCCCGCGAACGTGCCGCCGAGCCAGCCGATGACCGACGCCCGGAACGAGTCGCGAATGGCATCCATCGTCAGGTCTCCCCCTCGAGCTACTCGGCGTAGGCCGCGGCCTTCATCAGCTCGACCAGTTCGTCGGTCGAGTGGAGGTCGGCGAAAACCATGCCGAGGATGTGCAGCGTCGCGGCGTGCTCGGCGTCGCTCAGCGCGGCCATCGCGTCCGCCGCCAGCAGCACGCGGTAGTCGAGCTGCATCGCGTCGCGCGCGGTGCTCTCGCAGCAGCAGTTGGTCAGCGTGCCGCTGACGATGACCGTGTCAATGCCGAACCCGCGCAGCAGCGCGTCGAGGCCGCTGGCGCCGGGCGTGAAGGCGCTGAAGCGGACCTTCTCGACCAGCGCGTCTTCGGGCCGCACGTCGAGCTCGGGCCATAGCTGCCAGTGGTGCGCGCCGGGGGTGAAGGCCTGGCGGTGGCCCTCGGCGGCGAGCCCCATCCGCTCGTAGAATACCGGCCAGGCCGGGTCGCCTTCGCCCGGGGTGGTGAAGCGGACGAACACGTTGAGCCCGCCGGCCTCGCGCACCGCGGCCGACAGGCGGTTGACGTTGCCGACGATGGTCCGCGCCTCGGGCACCTCGACCGGCGCCCCGGGCTCCATGAAGCCGTTCTGCAGGTCGATCACCAGGTGCGCCGTGCGCACCGGGTCGAGCGCGCCGAAGGCGTTGCGCACGCCGCCGCGGGTCGCGGCCAGCGAATCGAGGATCGCGTGATGGTCGACGGCGTGGGGCATTGGTCGGTCCTCCCGCCTGCGGGTCTAGCCTGCTCCCGGGAAATCGACCAGCAGGTCGTAGGCCACCGGGTCGGCCACGCCCGGCAGGCGCACGCCGCGGCGCAACAGGAAGGCGTGGCGGACAATCTCGGCCTGCTGCTCGATCCCGTAGCGCTCGAGCGGCCAGCCCGGCCGCAGGCTGTAGTCGTAACGGCAGAACGGATGGCGGTGCAGCACCAGGTACCACTCGCCGCGGCTCTGGGTCTGCCAGACATGGGTCAGTTCGTGGATCAGCAGCCCCTGACGAAACGGACCCTGGCGCGAGAAATCGTCGCAATAGGCCTCGCCAAGCGGATGAAAATGCAGGTGCCCGCGCGGAGCCATGGTCACCTTGCGCGGCTGCAGCGGAAAGAACTTGCGGCGGCGCAGGGTGACCCGTGCGTAGTCGATCGCGGTGCCGAACACGCTGCGGGCGAGGGCGATCTCGCCCTCGGTCAGCCGGCGCTCGCCGCCGACGGGGCAGGCGAGCGCCGCGTCGCTCAGCGCTCGTCGCCCGCGGCGCGGACCTCGGCGGGGAACGAGATCGAGCTTCCGCCGACGAAGGTCAGGGTCACTTCGGCCTGGCTTCCCGCGGTGACCGTGTCGGCCAGGTCCATCGCCATAACGTGTTGTTCACCGGGCGCGAACTTGGTCTCACCGCCGGGCGGAACGGCGATCTGCAGTACCAGCTGCATGTCCTTGGTGTGCATCTCGGCGCTGCCGGCGCCGGCCACGGTCACCTCGCGGATCACGCGATTCTCGGTGCCACTGTTGCTGACGTCGAAGTAGACCGCGCCGGGATTGCCGGCGACCGCGGGCAGCATCAGCCGGGCGTTGGTCACCGAAATTCCCTCGGGCGCGCTGTCGGCGGCCTCGGTCTGTTCCGGCGCCTCGCTGCACGCCGCCAGACCCAGCGTCGCGAAACCCAGGGCCACGGCGCTCAAAACGCTTCTCGTCATGCCTGTCCTCCCCCTCGCATCGATGCGATTTTCTAGCCGCGGGGCGCTCTTGTGCCAAGCCGAGCGCCACCTATATCACCCGCGTAAACGAGCCGCCGAAGGGTCTTGCCTTGGATCGGGAGACCGACCGAGCGGCGTCAGATGCAAGAAAGGGATGTGGGGAAACCATGGCCAAAGTGATCGGTATCGACCTCGGGACCACCAACAGCTGCGTCGCGGTGATGGACGGGGGCAAGCCCAAGGTCATCGAAAATGCGGAAGGCGCGCGCACCACGCCGTCGATCGTTGCCTTCACCAAGGACGGTGAGCGCCTGATCGGCCAGCCGGCCAAGCGCCAGGCGGTGACGAACCCGGACAACACGGTGTTCGCGGTCAAGCGCCTGATCGGCCGCCGCTTCGACGACCCGGTGACCAAGAAGGATACCGAACTGGTCCCCTATTCGATCGTCAAGGGCAAGAACGGCGACGCCTGGGTCAAGGCCGGCGGCGAAGACTACAGCCCGAGCCAGATTTCCGCCTTCATCCTGCAGAAGATGAAGGAAACCGCCGAGTCCTACCTCGGCGAGACCGTCACCCAGGCGGTGATCACCGTCCCCGCGTACTTCAACGACGCCCAGCGCCAGGCGACCAAGGACGCCGGCCAGATCGCCGGGCTCGAGGTGCTGCGCATCATCAACGAGCCGACTGCTGCCGCGCTCGCCTACGGGCTCGAGAAGAGCGAGGGCAAGACGATCGCCGTCTACGACCTCGGCGGCGGCACGTTCGACGTCTCGATCCTCGAGATCGGCGACGGCGTGTTCGAGGTGAAGTCGACCAACGGCGACACCTTCCTCGGCGGCGAGGACTTCGACTCCAAGCTCGTCGAGTGGCTGGCCGACAAGTTCAAGGCCAAGGAGAACATGGATCTCCGCACCGACAAGCTCGCCCTCCAGCGGCTCAAGGAAGCCGCCGAAAAGGCCAAGATCGAGCTGTCGTCGACCGCGACCACCGAGATCAACCTGCCGTTCATCACCGCGCGAATGGAAGGCGGCACGACCACGCCGCTGCACCTGGTCGAGACGGTCACCCGCGCCGACCTCGAGAAGATGGTCGCGCCGCTGATCGAGCGCACCAAGGAGCCGATGAAGAAGGCGCTGGCCGACGCAGGCATCGCCGCCAAGGACGTCGACGAGGTCGTGCTCGTCGGTGGCATGACCCGCATGCCCAAGGTCCGCGAGACGGTGAAGGAGTTCTTCGGCAAGGACCCGCACACCGGCGTCAACCCCGACGAGGTCGTGGCGATGGGCGCGGCGATCCAGGCCGGCGTTCTGCAGGGCGACGTCAAGGACGTGCTGCTGCTCGACGTGACCCCGCTGTCGCTCGGCATCGAGACGCTCGGCGGGATCATGACCAAGATGATCGACCGCAACACGACGATCCCGACCAAGAAGAGCCAGGTCTATTCGACCGCCGAGGACAACCAGCAGGCGGTGACCATCCGCGTGTTCCAGGGCGAGCGCGAGATGGCCGCCGACAACAAGCTGCTCGGCCAGTTCGACCTGGTCGGCATCCCGCCGGCGCCGCGCGGCGTGCCGCAGATCGAGGTCACCTTCGACATCGACGCCAACGGCATCGTCAACGTCAGCGCCAAGGACAAGGGCACAGGCAAGGAGCAGCAGATCCGCATCCAGGCCTCGGGCGGGCTCAGCGACACCGACATCGAGCAGATGGTGCAGGACGCCGAGAAGTTCGCCGAGGAGGACAAGAAGCGGCGTGAGGCGGCCGAGGCGCGCAACAACGCCGACAGCCTGGTCCACGCGACCGAGAAGCAGCTGCAGGAGCACGGCGACAAGATCGACGCCGGGCTCAAGTCCGACATCGAAGCCGCGCTGGCCGAGGCCAAGACGGCGATCGACGGCGGCGACGTCGAGGCGATCAAGGCCAAGAGCCAGGCGCTTACCGACCTGGCGATGAAGATGGGCCAGGCGATCTACGAGAAGGAGCAGGCGTCTGCCGCGTCGCCCGGTGGCGAAGGCGGCGAGGCGGCCGGCTCGGCGAGCGACGAGGAAGTGGTCGACGCCGAATTCTCGGAAGTCGACGAAGACAACAAGGGCTGATCGCCTGATGAAAACCTTGGCCGCCATCGGTGCAAATCGCTCCGGTGGCGGTTAGGTTTTCGGGCGGGGGTCGATCATGTCGGCAATGGAACACGATTTCTACGAGCTGCTGGGCGTCGAGCGCACGGCCGACGGGGCGACGATCAAGTCCGCCTACCGCAAGCTCGCGATGCAGTATCACCCCGACCGCAACGGCGGGTGCAAGGAGAACGAGGACCGCTTCAAGGCGATCAGCGCCGCCTACGAGTGCCTCAAGGATCCGCAGAAGCGGGCAGCCTATGACCGCTATGGCCATGCGGCGTTCCAGCAGGGCATGGGTGGCGGCGGCCAGCATCCCGACTTCGGCGACCTCGGAGACATTTTCGAGACCATCTTCGGCAGCGCCTTCGGCGGCGGCGGGCGGGCGCGCCCGCGGCGTGGTGCGGACTTGCGCTACGATCTCCAGGTCAGCCTCGAAGACGCGTTCCACGGCAAGTCGGTCGAGATCGAGGTCGAGGTCTCGGTGGCGTGCGAGCCGTGCGACGGGCAGGGCGCCGAGCCCGGCACGTCGCGCCGCCGCTGCGAGCTGTGCGGCGGCCACGGCAAGGTCCGCGCACAGCAGGGCTTCTTCGTCATCGAGAAGCCGTGCCCGACCTGCCACGGCCGCGGCGAGGTGATCGAGCGCGCCTGCCGCGCGTGCCGCGGCGAAGGCCGCGTCGACCGGCTGCAGAAGCTCGACGTCGAGATTCCTCGCGGAGTCGACAACGGTACCCGCATCCGCCTCTCGGGCAAGGGCGAGGCCGGCCCGCTCGGCGCGCCGCCGGGCGATCTCTACATCTTCGTCGCAGTCAGGCCGCACCCGGTGTTCGAGCGCGAGGGCACCGCGCTGTTCACCCGCGTGCCGATCAGTTTCACCACCGCCGCGCTCGGCGGCACGATCGAGATTCCCGGGCTCGACGGCGAGACGCACGCGATCGAGATACCTGCGGGCATCCAGTCGGGCCGCCAGCTGCGCAAGCGCGGCGCCGGCATGCCGGTCCTGCAGGGCCGCGGGCGGGGCGACCTGGTGACCGAGATCGTCGTCGAAACCCCGACGAAGCTCACCGCGCGGCAGAAGGAGCTCCTGTGCGAGTTCCGCGAGACCGAGACCGGCGAGGAATGCCCCGAAAGCGCCGGCTTCTTCGCCAAGCTGAAGAACGCCTTCAAAGGCTGAATCGACAGCGCGGCCGGAGGCGGTTACCACTGCCTCCGGGGAGGCCTGTCATGAAGCTACGTCCGCTCGTTTTCGGTTCGCTCATCGCCCTCGGCGCGGCCGGCGCCGCGATCGCCCAGCAGCAGCCCGACTGGAACGCGATCCAGGTCACCGCTACCGAGATCCGCCCCGGCGTCGCAGTGCTGTTCGGCAACGGTGGCAACATTGGCGTCAGCCACGGCCCCGACGGCACGCTGATCGTCGACGACCAGTTCGCCCCGCTGGTGCCCAAGATCCAGGCGGCGATCGCCCGGCTCGGGGCGAGCCCGGTCAAGTTCCTCGTCAACACCCACTGGCACTTCGACCACGCGGGCGGCAACGAGCCGTTCGGCAAGGCCGGCGCGATCATCGTCGCGCAGACTCGCGTGCGCGACCGGCTTGCGGCGGGTGGCACCGTGGCGGGGAACGAGTCGCCGCCGGCGCCCAGGGAAGCGCTCCCGATCGTCACCTACGACCACACCATGAGCTTCCACCTCAACGGCGACACGATCGACCTGATCCATACCGGCGGCGGGCACACCGACGGCGACACCGCGGTCTACTGGCGCAAGGCCAACGTGCTCCACACCGGCGACATGATGATGCACCAGGCCGGTTTCCCGTTCATCGACCTGAGCTCGGGCGGCAACGTGAAGCACCTGATCACCTCGCTCGACCAGATGATCGCGATGACCAATGCCGACACGGTGGTCATTCCCGGCCACGGCCCGCTCGCCCGCCGCGCCGACCTGATCGCCTGGCGCGGCACGATCGCCACCGCGGTCGAGCGGGTCAGCGCGCTTAAGAACGCGGGGCAGTCGCTCGAACAGGCCAAGGCGGCCAAGCCGCTCGCCGGCCTGTCAAACAACCCGAACAGCTTCGTCGGCGACGATGCGTTCGTCGAGACGATCTGGGGCAGCCTGGAGGCGCACGCGCGTTAGGGCGGGGCGGTAAGGCAGATCAGATCGACAATCCGGGATTGCCTTCCACCACGACCGCCTCCAGTCGCGGGCGCTCGCCGGCCCGCCACAGGCGCGCGGTAAGCGCCACGCGATAGCGCAGCGGACCGCCGTCGGGGCTGTCGCTGCGCGTGACGGGTCGCGGGATGCAGACGAATTCGGTCCGCATGGCCTCGCCGGTGAGGCGAACCTTGGCATAGCCGTGGCCGCCCATGTCGACGAAGGCGAGATGCGGGGCGAGGTCCGGATTGGTCAGCGTCCGCGCCGCCTCCATGTCGAAGCTCTGCGCGTATTCGATCGCCGTGCGCACGCCGTGCCGGAGCGTCAGATTGTAGGTCCACTCGACCGTCCCGTCGGGCCGATCGGCCAGGTAGATCGGGCGCAGCCTGGCGTCCTTCGCGATCCGGTGCTCGTAGGATTCCATCGCGCCGGGGCTGACCAGCGAGGCGCCGACGAAGCTCACCCCAACCGGCTCGAACTGGCCCGGCGGCAGTTCCTTGGAGGCATAACCGGCCCAGAAGCTGTGGCGATCGCCCGAGACGATTCCGAACCCGGTGATCCCGGCGTCGCGGACAAGGTCGTAGATTTCCCCGCGCTCGTGATAGGCGGCCCCGAAATCGTTGGTGCCGGTCATCCCGAAAGTGTCAGCGGGCCACGGGTTGTCGACCATGCCGGCAGGAAGGTTCCCGGGATCGCCGCGGTAGTCGAGCGTCCCGAGCGAATTGCCCCAGATCTTCCAGGTTGCCGTCGAGTCCAGCAGCCGGGCCTTGAACCATCGCTTCTGCACCGGCCCGAGGATGCTGCGCGGCGGCCCGTCCTTGCGCGGGTTGGGGATTCGCACCTCGCGGAACCCGAGCTCGGCCGGCGGTCGGCCGCCGCCTGCTTCGCGGCCCGCGTCGCACGCGATCATTGCCGGTTCGGAGAACCAGCCGCCGAACGCGGGATCGTAGATCTGGCCGAGGATCTCGGCGTCGGTCGGGTCTTGGCTGCGGAAGCTGTACTGGTCGGTGACGATGAGGTCGAGATGCTTGCCGTAGCGCAGCGCGCGATAGGCGATCAGGCTGTTGATCGCGGCCAGGTTGTTGGGCTCGTCGCCGAGCCCATCGTCGCGCCACCGTTCGATCGGGACGTCCTCGACAGGGGGCGGGTCGAAGCGGTCGAGCGGAGCGCCGCCGGGCCCGGCAACCCGCGCCGGGATGTATTCGAACCAGGCCTGGTTGGCAGCGACCTTGACCGTCTGGGCCGGGCGCTCGAGCGGCGGCGCTCGCAACACGCTCTGCCAGCCCTGCCACGAGAACTCGTGATTGTCCCAAATGCATACGAACGGCCATCGCGCCCGGGCGTCCTGCAAGTCGGGGTCGTGCAGGTAGCCGCGATAGATGGCGCGATAGCCTTCGACACTGAGCGGGATGTGGAAATTCCCGACCTTGGCGCCGTCCTCGAGTCTCGCGACCTCGTAGATCGTGCGGTCGTACCGGGTGGCGACTTCCTCTGGGTATTGGACCACCTCGTAGATGAAATCGCCGAGGTGAAGGACGAAATCGAGCTGGTTTGCGGGCGACTCGCGCTCGTCCTCGAAAATCATCCGGCGATAGGCGTTGAGCCTGCCCTCGTTGATATCCTGGCAGCTGACGAAGGCAAAGTTGACAGGGCGCAGGTCGTCGTCGGTGGGGGCGGTGCGGGTACGGCCGATGCGGCTGCCGTTCCCGTCGGCGTCGGTGAAGCGGTACCAGTAGGTCGTTGCCGGCTCGAGCCCGCCCACCACGACCCGCGCGGTCCAGTCGGCCGGGGCCGAGACGATGACCGGGGCGTCGGAGACCACGTCGCGGAACTCGGCGTCGCGGGCGACTTCGACGGTGAGCGCGTGCGGTTCCCCATCGCCGAACGGGCGGCGGGTCCACAGGATGACGCTGTGCCAGTCCGGATCGGCCGAGGCGACTCCCTCGGGAAAGAAGTCGCGCCGCTCCCGCCAGGTCGTGCGCGAGGCTCGAGCAGGCCCGCTCCAGGCCGCTGCGGCGCCGATCGCCGCGGCGCTGAGCATGAAGGCGCGGCGGTCAGTCTTCATCTTGAGTCCCCCAACTGGTGCCCCAGCGCCCATGCTGCGGCGTCCCGCGCGGGGGAGAGCCCTGTTCGACGGGCGCACGCCCGGGTTCGACGTCGGGCGACGGGCGAGCGGCTCAGTAATCGATCGCGGACAGCACCTCCGCATGCGTGCGGGTCGCTCAACTACTCACTTGCGTTCCCTATCCGTTCCGCCTAGCCCGGCATCATGGCCAAGCCCAAACGCCGCTACGTCTGCACCGAATGCGGCAGCGTCACGACGCGCTGGCAGGGACAGTGCGCCGATTGCTCGCAGTGGAACACGCTGGTCGAGGACGCGCCTGAAACGGCGTTCTCGGCCCGCCACGACCTGTCGAGCGGCGGCCGACCGATCGCGTTCGAGCCGCTCGACACACCGTCGGAACCGCTGACTCGTCGCACCACCGGGCTGGCCGAGTTCGACCGCGCGCTCGGCGGCGGGTTCGTGCCCGGGTCGGCGGTGCTGATGGGCGGCGAGCCGGGCATCGGCAAGTCGACGCTGCTGCTGCAGGCGGCGGCGCAAGTGGCGCGTTCGGGGGCGCGGGCGGTCTATGTCAGCGGCGAGGAAGCGACCGGGCAGGTGCGGCTGCGCGCCGCACGGCTCGGCCTTGCCGATGCGCCGCTCCGGCTGGCCGCGGCGACCTCGGTGCGCGACATCCTCACCACACTGAGCGGCGACGCGCCGCCCGCGCTGCTGGTGATCGATTCCATCCAGACGATGCACTCGGATACGATCGAGGGTGCGCCCGGCACCGTCAGCCAGGTGCGTGCCTCGGCCTTCGAGCTGATCCGCTATGCCAAGGAGAACGACGTTGCGCTGGTGCTCGTCGGTCACGTGACCAAGGACGGCACGATCGCCGGTCCGCGCGTGCTCGAGCACATGGTCGACGTGGTGATGAGCTTCGAGGGCGAGCGCAGCCACCAGTACCGCATCCTGCGCGCGCTCAAGAACCGCTTCGGCGCGGTCGACGAGATCGGCGTGTTCGCGATGGACGGGCAGGGGCTGGCCGAAGTGGCCAATCCCTCGCTGCTGTTCCTGTCGGGCCGCGAGCAGCCGGTGGCCGGCAGCTCGGTGTTCCCGGCGCTCGAAGGAACCCGGCCGGTGCTGGTCGAAATCCAGGCGCTGATCGTTCGGCTGCAGTCGGGGGCCACGCCGCGGCGCGCGGTTGTCGGGTGGGACTCGGGCCGGCTGGCGATGCTGCTGGCAGTGCTCGAGGCGCGCTGCGGCCTCAGTTTCTCGTCGGCCGAGGTCTACCTCAACGTCGCCGGTGGCTATCGGCTGGCCGACCCGGCCGCCGATCTCGCGGTCGCGGCGGCGCTCGTTTCGGCGCTGGCCGACAAGCCGCTGCCGCTGCGCGCGGTGTGGTTCGGCGAAGTCTCGCTTGCGGGCGAGGTCCGCCAGGTCGCGCATTCGGCGCTGCGCCTGCGCGAGGCCGCCAAGCTCGGGTTCGACGTCGGCCACGGGCCCGACGACGGCGGCCGCGGCGTCCCGGGCATGCGCTATTCCGCGCTGGCCGCGCTGCCCAACCTCGTTGACCGGATCATGGCCTCGCCTTAGATTCGAGCCACATGACGGGGTTCGACATCATCGTGATGCTGATCGTCGGCGTCGCCGCGGTCGGCGGCTTCATGCGCGGCTTCGTGCAGGAAGTCGTTTCGCTGCTCGGCTGGGGCCTGGCGATTCTGGCGGTCCGCTACCTGCATACCGACCTCACCGCGTTCCTGTTCAAATACATCGGCACGCCGTCGGGCGCAGCCGTGCTCGCGTTCGTCCTCCTGCTGCTGATCCCCTATGCGGTGATGAAGCTGATCGCCAGCCGGGCCGCGCGCAGCACGCGCGGTTCGGTGCTCGGGCCGATCGACCGCGTGCTCGGCTTCGGCTTCGGCGGGTTGAAGGGCGTCATCATCGTCGTCATGGCCTTCGCCCTCTTGGTGCTCGGCTACGATACCGTGTGGGGCATAGCCGGCCGGCCGACCTGGATGACCACCGCGCGGACCTACTCGTTCGTCAACGCCGCGGCCGACGCGATGGTGCAACTGATCGATGAACGCCAGCGGCGGCTGCAGGGCGGCGACGGCGGATGAACGGCCGGAGGCCATGAGCGCCGCCCAACGCCTCTACACTCCCGAGTTGCTGGCCCTGGCGGTCGAGTTGGCCGATTACCCGCCGCTCGACACCGCCCAGGCGCGCGGCGAGGCGCGGTCGGCGACCTGCGGCAGCACGCTCGCGCTCGACCTCGCGCTCGGCGGTGACGCTCGTATCGCGCGCCTCGGCCTGCGCGTGCGCGCCTGCGCGATCGGGCAGGCGGCGGCGGCGATCTTCGCCCGCCATGCGCAAGGCCGCGACCTGGCGGAGCTGCGCGAGACGCTCGTGCAGCTCGAGGACTGGCTCACCGGCGACGGCCCGCTGCCCGACTGGCCCGACCTGGCGCTGATCGCTCCGGCGCGGTCGTACCCGGCGCGCCACGGGGCCATGCTCCTGCCGTGGAAGGCGGCTTGCACTGCGCTTTCCAGCGTCGCGCCGTCAGGCTAAGCGCGCGCGGATCGACGGAGGGGGAAGCGATGGCGAGCACGACTGCCGGATCTGGCGCGGCACCCGCGGCGCACGAGCCGGACGCGAAGGAAATGCGCCTGGTCATCGGCGCGTCCTCGGCCGGCACAGTGTTCGAGTGGTACGACTTCTTCGTCTACGGCACGCTCGCACCGATGATCGCGGCGACGTTCTTCCCGTCGGACAACGCCACGCTGTCGCTGCTGCTGACCTGGGCCGGGTTCGCGATCGGCTTCGGTTTCCGCCCGCTCGGCGCGATCCTGTTCGGCTTCCTCGGCGACCGGCTCGGGCGCAAGTACACCTTCCTCATCACCGTGACGCTGATGGGCGCGGCGACGGCCGCGGTCGGCATGGTCCCGAGCTACGCCAGCCTCGGCCTTGCCGCGCCGCTGATCGTGATCGTGCTGCGGATCCTGCAGGGCCTCGCGCTCGGCGGCGAATACGGCGGCGCGGCGATCTACGTGTCCGAGCATTCGCCGCCGGGGCGGCGCGGTTTCTTCACCGGGTTCATCCAGGCCAGTGTCATAGGCGGCTTCGTGCTCAGCCTCGCGGTGGTGCTCGTCTGCCGCCTGCTGATCCCGCCGGAAGCCTTCGCCGCGTGGGGCTGGCGGCTGCCGTTCCTGCTGTCGATCCTGCTGCTGGCGATCTCGCTGTGGATGCGGCTCAAGCTGTCCGAGAGCCCGGTGTTCCGGGCGATGAAGGAAGAGGGCAAGACGTCGCGCAACCCGTTCCTCGAGAGCTTCACCTATCCCGGCAACAAGAAGCGCATCTTCGTCGCGCTGATGGGCGTCGCCTGCGGGCTGACGATCATCTTCTACACCGCGCTGTTCTCGACGCTGTCGTTCCTCAAGGGGCCGATGCGGGTCGACGACACCGCCGCCGAGCTGATCGTCGGGATCGCCTCGCTGATCGCGGTACCCTCGTTCGTCTACTTCGGCTGGCTGTCCGACCGCGTCGGACGCAAAAAGCCGATCGTGTGGGGCTATGCCGTCACCATCGTGCTGCTGTTCCCGCTGTTCTGGGGCATGGCCGAGCTGGCCAATCCCAGGCTCGCGGCGAGCTCGCGCTCGACTCCGGTGGCCGTGGCCGGGCCGGGCTGCAGCTTCAACCCGTTCGCGTCGCAGCAGGCGACGCCGTGCGGTGTCCTGCTCGAGGACCTGACCGCATCCGGCGTCCGCTACCAGCTCAGCGAGGGCGACACGCTGACGCTGACCGCGGGCGGCACACCGCTGCCGCTGGCCGAATACGCATGGGACGACCGCGACACCCGCCGCGGGCAGATCCGCACATGGCTCGCCGAGCACGGCTACGATCTCGGCAAGCAGGTCCCGCCGGCCGCCAACATCGTCGGCATCGTGCTGATCCTGGTCCTGTTCGGCTCGCTCTCGGGCGCGACCTTCGGCCCTGTCGCCTCGCTGCTGTCGGAGATGTTCCCGCCGCAGATCCGCTACAGCTCGATGTCGATCCCGTACCACATCGGCACCGGCTACTTCGGCGGCTTCCTGCCGCTCATCGCCAGCACGATCGTCGCGCTCACCGGCGACATCTTCGCCGGCCTGTGGTACACGTGGATTCTACTCGTGGTCGCGCTGCTCGTCGCCTGGTGGGGCCTGCCGTCCGGACCGCCGCGCGATTTTGCCGATGAAAGTGCCTGACTCCAGCCTGCGTCTCAACCTCGATCGCGATGCGCTGGCCGGCAACTGGCGCGCGCTCGACCGGCTGTCGGGCGCAGCCGCGGCCGGCGCCGCGGTCAAGGCCGATGCCTACGGCCTCGGCGTCGAGACCGTCGTGCCGGCCCTGCTCGAGGCCGGGGCGAGGGACTTCTTCGTCGCCCACTGGAGCGAGGTTCCGGCCGTGCTGCGCCACGTCGAGCCGGCGCGCCTGTCCGTGCTGCACGGTCCGCTGCGCAGCGAAGACGCACAATTCGCCCGCGCAACCGGCGTCCGGCCCGTGATCAACAGCCTGCCGCAGGCGCGCCTGTGGATCGAAGCCGGCGGTGGCCCTTGCGACCTGATGCTCGACAGCGGGATCAACCGGCTCGGCCTGCCGCCGGCCGAGATCGGCGACCCGCTGGTGGCGGCGCTGGAGGTCGACACGCTGCTGTCGCACCTCGCCTCGGCCGACGAGGACGTGCCGCAGAACGCGGCGCAGCTCGCGCTGTTCGCCGAGCTCGCCCGGCGCGTACCGGCGCGGCGCCGAAGCCTCGCCAACAGCGCCGGGATCGCGCTCGGGCCCGACTACGCCTTCGACCTGACCCGCCCCGGCCTGGCGCTCTACGGCGGGGTCCCGCGAGCGGAGCTCGGCGAGAGCATCCGCCAGGTCGCCTTCCCGCAGGCCGCCGTGCTGCAGCTGCGCCAGCTCTCGCCCGGAGACAGCGTCGGCTACAACGCCACCTTCACCGCCGATCGCCCGTTGCGCGCGGCGACGGTCTCGCTCGGCTACGCCGACGGCTTCCTACGCTGCTGGAGCGGGGGCGCGCTGCGCCACGGCGGCGCGGCGCTGCCGCTGCTCGGGCGGGTGTCGATGGACATGGTGGTGGTCGATTGCACCGCCGCGCGCGGGCTGCGCGAGGGCGACTGGCTCGACGTGCCTTACGACCTGCCGGGCGCCGCCGCGCGCTGCGGGCTGTCGCAGTACGAGCTGCTCACCCTGCTCGGCCGGAGATTTGCAAGGACTTCCTAAGTTTGTTGCACTGCACATGCTGCGAATGCTAAGTGCAGCAAAGCATTGGCTGGGGAGCTTGGCGGATGGCGAAGAGCGACAAGGGCGACGAGCCCATCATCATCAAGAAGTACGCCAACCGGCGCCTCTACAACACTCGCTCGTCGAGCTACATCACGCTCGAGGACCTCTCGCGGATGACGCGCGAAGGGGTCGATTTCCAGGTCCTCGACGCCAAGACCGGCAACGACATCACTCACCAGATTCTCACCCAGATCATCATGGAGGAGGAATCGCACGGCGAGCAGATGCTGCCGATCAGCTTCCTGCGCCAGCTGATCTCGATGTACGGCAACTCGATGCAGGCGCTGATGCCGCACTACCTCGAAGCGACGATGGACAACTTCCGCGCCAACCAGCGCAAGCTGCAGGAGAGCTGGGCGCAAAGCATGGGACCCGATGCGCTGGCCAAGATGGCCGAGACCAACATGGCGATGTTCAAGGCCGCCGCGAGCGCGTTCATGCCCGGCGCCGAGGAACCCGCCGCACCGCCACCATCGGCGCCGGCGAGCGACGACCTCGAGGCGCTGCGCGCGCAGATGGCGGCAATGCAGAAGAAGCTCGACGAGCTCGGCAAGTAGCCCCCGAAGCGAGGGACAGTCCCTCTTTTTTCGCTCCACCCGCCGCGCCGCGAAACGAGGGACTGTCCCTCTTTTCCGCGGCGCGACGGCGAACTAGTCCCTCGACTTCGCGCGCCCCGACCGGCTAGGGGCCCTGCGCCATTCCAGTTTCAGGTAACCCCATGTCCGCCATCCGCCATGCCCTGACCGTCAAGCGCGAGGACGACTTCGCCGCCTGGTACCAGGAGGTCGTCTCCGCCGCCGACATGGCCGAGGAATCGGGCGTGCGCGGCTGCATGGTGATCAAGCCGTGGGGCTACGGCATCTGGGAGCGCATGCAGCGCCTGCTCGACGCGCGCATCAAGGCCGCCGGGGTCGAGAACGCCTACTTCCCGCTGTTCATCCCGCTGGCCAATTTCGTCCGCGAGGCGGCCCACGTCGAAGGCTTCGCCAAGGAGATGGCGGTGGTCACCCACCACCGGCTGATCGCCGACGGCAAGGGCGGGCTGATGCCCGATCCCGAGGCCAAGCTCGAGGAGCCGCTGATCGTCCGCCCGACCTCGGAGACGATCATCGGCGACGCGATGAGCCGCTGGATCCAGTCGTGGCG
>JAEZES010000282.1 GCA_023432995.1 Pseudomonadota bacterium | reverse complement strand
TCGCCTCGCTCCCCCACCCCCGACCCCTCCCCGCCGGGGAGGGGAGGAATGACGGCGGTGTGGCCTGAGCGACTCGACACGCTGCGCGAGGTGATTCGCGCCGACATCGCCCGAGGCGACTATTTCGGCGCCGTGCTGACAGTGGGACGTCACGGCGAGGTGGTGTTCGCCCAGGCGCTCGGTGCCGAAGACGCTGCGGGCGAGCGGCCGCTCCGCTACGACAGCGTGTTCTCGATCTTCTCGGTCACCAAGGCGTTCACCAACGTCCTGATCCTCAAGGCGATCGAGGAAGGGCGCTTCGCGCTGACCACCAAGGTCCGCGACGTGCTGCCCGAGTTCACCGGCCAGCCGCGCGAGGAGGCGACGTTCTACCACCTGCTGACCCACACCGCGGGCATGCCCGGAGTGTGGACGCCGAAACCGGGAATGTACCTCGACCGGCTGCACGAGCTCTACGAGGCCTCGATCGAGCACGTCCACGGCGAGGTCCCACCGGGCACCCGCTGCGACTATTCGCCGCTGGTCAACCACGTGCTGATGGGCACCGCGCTGGTGCGCACCGACCCCAAGGGGCGCGACTACCGCACGCTGCTGCACGAGGACCTGTTCGCGCCGCTGAAGATGGACAGCACCTCGATGGGCCTGAGGCCGGACCTCCGGGACCGCCACGTCAAGCCCGACATGCGCGGCACGGTCCCGATCCAGCACCTCAGCCGCACCCTGCCTGGCGACCACGCGCTGTTCGAGGACCCCGAGGTCGAGGCCCCGCACGTCGGCTGTGCCTCGACCAGCGGCGACCTCTACCGCTTCGCCGAGATGCTCCGCCGCGGCGGCGAGCTCGACGGCGTGCGCCTGCTCTCGCCGGCGATGCTCAGGCTCGCGCGCCAGAACCACACCGGCGAGATGCCCAACCAGCTCTACAAGCGCGTCGCCGAGAACGCCGGCTGGGAAGTGCCGCCGGCGTATCAGGGCATCGGCTTCCAGGTGCGCGGCACCCGCGTGGTCCACCACCTGTTCGGCACGCTCGCCAGCCCCGAGACCCACGGCAACTACGGCGCCGGCAGCACGATGTTCTGGGTCGACCCCGAGCGCGACGTCAGCTTCGCGCTGTGCAGCGCCGGGGTGATGACCCAGGCGGCCAACATCGAGCGTTGCCAGAAGCTGAGCGATCTCGCGCTGAGCGCGATGGTGTGACCCGTGCGGGCCCGCCAACAAGACCTAGAATTGAGAAGACAGGGGAGCTGAATGGCTGACGCCGACATCATCGTCATCGGATCGGGCCACAACGGCCTCGTCGCCGCAGCCTATTTGGCGGTCGCCGGCCGCAAGGTGCTGGTGCTGGAGCGCAACGGCTGGTTCGGCGGCGGCGTGGTCACGCGCGAGCTGACCCGGCCGGGGTTCCGCCACGACCAGCACTCGATGAGCCACATCTTCATCCAGGGCAACCCGCTGCTGCTCAACGACGAGCTCGGCCTCAAGCGCAAGTACGGCCTGCGCTACGTGTTCCCCGACGTGCCGATGATGAGCGTGTGGGAAGACGGCTCGACGCTGCCGCTGCACCGCGACCCGAACAAGTCCGCCGAGGCGATCCGCAGGTTCAGCGCCAAGGACGCCGAGACGTTCCTCGCGATGTCGCAACAGGCCGCGCAGTGGCTGCCGATGATCCAGGCCGGGCTCTATTCCCCGCCGATGCCGCTCGGCGCACAGACCGCGATGATGGACCAGAGCCCCGAGGGCCGCGAGATCTGGCGCACGACCCAGGTCAGCACCTTTGACCTGATGGAAGAGCTGTTCGAGCACGACAAGGTCAAGGCGCACTTCGGCCGCGTCGCCGGCGAGAACCTGGTCAGCCCCGACGAGAAGGCCACCGGGATCGGCGCCTACGTGTTCCTCGGCTTCCTCGAGAAGTTCGGCTTCGGGGTGGCGGTCGGCGGCTCGGGCTCGCTGACCGACGCCCTGATCGCCTGCATCGAGGACCACGGCGGCGCGGTGCGCGCGAGTGCGCAGGTGCGCGAAGTCGTGACCGACGGCCATCGAGCCACCGGCGTGGTGCTCGACAGCGGCGAGCGGCTGGCGTGCAGCGACGGCGTCATCGGCGCGATCCACCCGCATCTGCTGCCCGAGATGGTCCCGGCGGTGTCGCCGACGGTGGCGAGGAACGCGAAGCGCACGCACATCACGCCGGCGGCCTGCTTCACCGTCCACGCGGCGCTCGACGCGCCCTTGAAGTTCAAGGCCGGCGACCTCTCGGCGGTGATGTACGAGCTGATGCCGGCCGACTACGAGGACCTGCGCCGCGCCTTCGACGAGCTGCGCTACGGCCAGATGTCGCCGACGCCATTGGTCGGCGTCGGCCAGCTGACCCAACACGATCCGAGCCGCGCGCCCGAAGGCAAGGCGATCTTCCACGCCTGGGACTACGTGCCCTACGCCCGCCCCGACGGGCGCAGCTGGGACGACACCAAGCGCGACTTCGCCGAAAAGGTCCTCGCCCGGATGGCCAACTACATCGACAACGTGCCCGAGGCGGTGCTCGACTACCACTGCGACAGCCCGGTCGACATGGAGCGCACCAGCCCGAGCTTCTTCCGCGGCGACCTCCACGGCATCGCCACCACGACTTACCAGTCGGGCAGCCACCGCCCGACCGCCGAGCTCGGCCAGTACCGTGTGCCGGGCGTCGAGCGGCTCTACCTCGTCGGCCCGTTCCAGCATCCGGGCGGCGGCGTGTTCGGCGCCGGGCGCGCCACGGCGATGGTCATGGCCGAGGACCTCGGCATCGAATTCGACCGGATCCGGGTGGCATGAGCACCAATCGCGCGCCTCGACAGGGACAGTCCCCATTCGGGGACTGTCCCTCTTTGCGGCCTACGGGATCAGCTTTGCGTGACCTCGGCCCGTCCCCCGTAAACGGGGGAGGATGGAATG
>JAEZES010000287.1 GCA_023432995.1 Pseudomonadota bacterium | reverse complement strand
CAGTTCGGCCGCGCCGAGCTGCGCCTGCTCCTGCTCAAGCTGATTTCGGAGCAGCCGCGCCACGGCTACGACCTGATCAAGGCGATGGAGGAGCTTTCGGGCGGCCACTATTCGCCGAGCCCCGGCGTGGTCTATCCGGCGCTGGCCATGCTCGCCGACGAAGGTCTGATCGCCGAGCAGGCGAGCGAGGACCAGCGTCGCAAGTTCGCCATCACCCCGGCCGGCGAAGGGGCGCTGGCCGAGGAAGCCGACGAGGCCGACCGGGCGATGGCCCGGCTGACCGGGCTGGGCGAGCACGCCGACCGTCACCGCGCCCCGTCGATCGAGCGCGCTTCGGCCAACCTGTTCACCGCGGTGGCCCAGCGCATGGCCGAAGGCAGCGAGGACGGCGACCTCGCGCATCGCATCGCCGAGGTTCTCGACGAGGCGGCGCAGAAGATCGAGCGGCTCTAGACCGCTCGCGTGGGCTCGCCTCCCTCGCTTGCGCGGGAGGCGGCAGCCCGCCTGTCTTGGTTCAAGCTGGAGGATACCGTTGTCGGCAGCTCCGTGGTAGGCTCCCCGCGGGTCGCGCCCTTGGGGAGAGGGACTTGCGATGGCAACGGTCGAACCTGTTGAACCCGCCGAACCGGCCAGGCCGGTCGGCACGCCGACGCACTTGTGGCTGGTCGGCATCCTGTCGCTGCTGTGGAACGCCTTCGGCGGCTACGACTACACGATGAGCCAGCTCGGTGACGCGGCCTATCTCGAGAGCGTCGGTTTCGGCCCGGCCGAAGTCGCCTGGATGGAGTCCTTCCCGCTATGGGCCGAGGCCGCCTGGGCGATCGGCGTCTGGGGCTCGGTGCTGGGCTCGATCCTGCTGCTGCTGCGTTCGCGCCATGCGGCCCCGGTGTTCCTGGTCTCGCTCGCCGGCTCGCTGGTCAGCTTCGCCTACCAGTTCACCTCGGACAAGCCGGACACGCTGGCCAGCGGTCTGCCGGTGATCATGCCGGTGGTCATCGTCGTGCTGATCGTCGCGCAGTGGTATTACGCGAAGCGGCAGGCCGCAGCGGGCGTGCTCCGCTGATCAGCGGCGCCGCGCGGCGACCAGCGCCACGTACTTGTCGGCGACCGAGCGGTTGATCGCGTCCCACGAATAGGCGCGGCTGCGGATTTCGCCGGCGGCGCCGTGCGCCCGCCGCTTGCCCGGATCGGCGACGTATCCGGCGATCACGTCGGCGAAGTCGAGCACGCGCCCGGGCTCGACCAGGTAGCCGGTCTCGCCGTCGGCGACGAGGCTGGTGCTGCCGGTCGCGCGGGCGGCGATCACCGGCACGCCCGAGGCCATCGCCTCGAGCGTGACGTTGCCGAACGTCTCGGTCACCGACGGGTTGAGCAGGAGGTCCATGCTGGCAACCGCGCGGCCCAGCTCCGGCCCGGTCTGGATCCCGGTGAACACCGCCTCGGGCACGCGCTCGGCGAACCACTCGCGCGCCGGCCCTTCGCCGACCACCAGCACCTTGTGCGGCACTTGGCGCGCGCGCAGCGCGGCGACGGTCTCGCCGAACACGTCGAGGCCCTTTTCCATCACCAGCCGGCCGAGGAAGCCGATGGCAACCTCGTCGTCGCCGAAGCCGAGCGAGCGCCGCCAGGCGAGGTCGCGCCGGGCGGGATCGAACACCGTGCGGTCGACGCCGCGCGACCAGATGCCGATGTCGCGGTTCATGCCCTGGGCGCGCAACACCTCGGCCATGCTCTCGGACGGCGCCACCAGGGCGTCGCAGCGCTGGTAGAAGCGCTGCATCAACCCGACCACCCACGGTTCGGCGAACGCGAACCCGTAATAGCGCGGGTAGGTCTCGAACCGCGTGTGCACCGAGGCGAGCACCGGCAGCCCGCGCTGCTCGCCCCACTTGAGCGCGGCGTGGGCCGTGACGTCGGGCGAGGACACATGCAGCACGTCGGGCGCGAACCGGGCAAGGTCGTCGCGGTTGGCCCGCGACAGCCCGAGCGGGAACCGGTACTCGCTGCGCATCGGGATCGGCACCGCCGGGATGCCGACCAGATCGCCCGTCGGCGGGAACGCAGCGGGGTCGACGACCGGCGCGTAGATGCGCACGGCCGCGCCCTGGCGCAGCAGGTAGTCGACCAGCCGGTTGAGTGCCTGGTTGGCCCCGTCGCGGACGTAGTTGTAGTTCCCGCTGAACAGGGCGACACGCAGATCGGCGATGTCCATCATGGCCCCTTAAGCGAACCGGGTGGCGAAGGCGAGGGGCCCTCGACCGCCACCGTGGCACGATCGCAACAGCCTGGTTCCACCCGCAACCACTTATTCACAGGCAATTGTTTCATTAGGACTCGAAGCTTATTCAGGCTCCAGGGACGTGCGAGCGGCGCGGAACAGCCCAACAGGTGGCTGCGCGGCTTCGGGAGTTGGAGAAAAACTATGCTGACTGACCGCACCGGCAAGGCCGACTTCGTGCGTGCGCTTTTGCTGTGCGGTGCCGCCGCCGCAGCCGTGTGTAGCCCAGCCTCGGCCGTGGCGCAGGACGAGCCCGGCGCGACCAGTCCCGCGGCAGGCGACGCCTACTCGGCCGAGGACGAGGAGGGCAGCGGCAACTCGATCCTGGTCACCGCGACCAAGCGCGAGAAGACCCTTCAGGACACCCCGGTCGCGGTCAGCGTGACCACCGCCGAGACGATCGAACGAGCGCAGATCCGCGACTTGCGCGATCTGCAGACGGTCGTGCCCTCGCTCAGCGTCGGCCAGCGGCAAAGCTCGGCGAACACCAACTTCTTCATCCGCGGCTTCGGCAACGGCGCCAACAACGCCGGCATCGAGCCCTCGGTCGGCGTGTTCGTCGACAACGTCTACCGCTCGCGCACCGCGGCGCAGATCACCGACCTGCCCGACGTCGAGCGGATCGAGGTCCTGCGCGGCCCGCAGTCGACGCTGTTCGGCAAGAACGCCTCGGCCGGCGTGGTCTCGATCACCACGCAGGAGCCGCAGTTCGAGCTCGGCGGGATGGTCGAGGCGACTTACGGCAACTACGATCAGGTCATCCTCAAGGGCCACGTCACCGGCCCGCTGTCCGACAGCTTCGCCGCCAGCCTCGCCGCCGGCTACAACACGCGCGACGGCTTCTTCCGCGATGCCGGGACCGGCGACCGCACCAACGAGCGCGACCGCGGCTTCGTCCGCGGGCAGTTGCTGTTCGACGACGGCGGTATCTTCCGCGCGCGGGTGATCGCCGACTACGACAAGATCGACGAGAACTGCTGCGCGGTGGTCAACATCCAGGACGGCATCGCCACGCCGGTGATCTTCGCCCTCGGCGGCCAGGTCAACGATCCCGACGACCGGTTCGACAACGTCGTCTACAACAACTTCAACTCGACCAACGACATCGAGAACTACGGCTTCTCGGCCCAGTTCGACCTCGATGTCAGCGACGCCTTCACGCTCACCTCGATCACCGCCTATCGCGAGACCGACGCGCTGACGTGGCAGGATTCCGACTTCACCAGCGCCGACCTCATCTATCCGAACTTCCAGGATCTCGACATCGGCACGTTCACGCAGGAGCTGCGCCTGACTGGCGAGATCGGCGACCGCATCGACCTGCTGCTCGGCGCGTTCTACATCAGCGAGGACATCGACCAGCGCAACCAGCTGATCTACGCCAGCCAGTTCCGCGCTTACGCCGACATCCTCGTCCAGCAGCTGTCGGGCGGCGCGCTCAGCCTGCCGACGCTCGAAACCGTGTTCGGCGCCGCCGACGGCGTCAGCTATGCGGGCCGCTTCCTCGCCTCCGGCCAGGGCTTCGACGAACGCTACACGCTCGAATCCGAGGCCTATTCGCTGTTCGGGCAGGTCGACTTCGAGATCGTCGACGGCCTCGTCCTGACCTTGGGCGGCAACTACACCGACGACAGCAAGACCTACGTCACCAACGCGGTCTCGAGCGACGTGTTCTCGTCGATCGACCTCGACGCCCCGCAATACGCGGCGTTCCGCGGCCAGCTGCTGTTCGGCGGCGCGCTGGCGCAGGGGGTCGGCAC
>JAEZES010000273.1 GCA_023432995.1 Pseudomonadota bacterium | reverse complement strand
CGTCGTCGCGGTCGCGGCGCTGGCCGAGAACATGCCCGACGGCAACGCCCAGCGGGTCGGCGACGTGGTGCGCACGATGGGCGGCAAGACGATCGAGATCCGCAATACCGACGCGGAGGGCCGCCTGGTCCTGGCCGACGCGGTGCAGTACGTGGCCGAGCGGCGCAAGCCGCTCGCGATCGTCGACATCGCCACGCTGACCGGAGCGGCCGTGTCCGCGCTCGGGCCCGAATACGCCGGGCTGTTCGCGCGCGAGGACGCGATTGCCGAGCGGATCGAGGACGTCGCCGAGCGCGCCGGCGAGCCGGTCTGGCGGCTGCCGCTGCACCCCGACTACGCCAAGGCGATCAAGTCGGACATCGCCGACGTCAAGAACTCGGGCGCCAGCCCGGCGCCGGGCGCGAGCGCGGGGGCGCACTTCATCGAGGCGTTCATCGCCGAAGACATGCCGTGGGCGCACATCGACATGGCGCCGACGATGTGGGCCGACAGTGCCGGCCCGGTGACGCCGAAGGGGCCGACCGGCTACGGCGTGCGGCTGTTAGACTTGCTCGCGCGCGAGTGGCGGCCCGAGCGCTAGCCTACTTGTGTTGCCCGAAGGCCACACCATTTAGGCGCCAGACAAACCCGAGGGGCACCGCATGAATCTGGAGAAGTTCACCGACCGCGCGAAGGGCTTTCTGCAGGCCGCGCAGACGGTCGCGATCCGGCTCAGCCACCAGCGCATCACGCCCGAGCACCTGCTCAAGGCGCTGCTCGAGGACAACGAGGGCATGGCGGCCCAGCTGATCCAGCGCGCGGGCGGCAACGCCAAACTGGCGACCGACGAGGTCGATAAGGCGCTGGCCAAGATCCCGGCGGTTTCGGGTGGCGGGGCGCAGGCGACGCCGGGGCTCGACAACGACACCGTGCGCGTGCTCGACCAGGCGGAGACCCTCGCCAGCAAGGCCGGCGACAGCTTCGTGCCGGTGCAGCGGATCCTCCAGGCGCTGGCGCTGGCGACGACGACCGCCGCCGGCCAGGCGCTCAAGGCGGCGAATGTCGATGCCAAGGCGCTCGAAGCCACAATCCAGCAGACCACCGGCGGGCGCACCGCCGACAGTGCGAGCGCCGAGAACGCCTACGACGCGATGAAGAAGTACGCGCGCGACCTGACCCAGGCGGCGCGCGACGGCAAGCTCGACCCGGTGATCGGCCGCGACGAGGAAATCCGCCGCACGATCCAGATTCTCGCCCGGCGGACCAAGAACAACCCCGTCCTGATCGGCGAGCCCGGCACCGGCAAGACGGCGGTGGTCGAGGGCCTCGCGCTGCGCATCGCCAACGGCGACGTGCCCGACAGCCTCAAGGGCCGCAGCCTGATGTCGCTCGATATGGGCGCGCTGATCGCTGGGGCCAAGTACCGCGGCGAGTTCGAGGAGCGGCTCAAGGCCGTGCTCGACGAGGTCAAGGGCGGCGAGGGCGACATCATCCTGTTCATCGACGAGATGCACACGCTGGTCGGCGCCGGCGCGTCCGAAGGATCGATGGACGCCTCCCACCTGCTCAAGCCCGCGCTCGCGCGCGGCGAATTGCACTGCATCGGCGCGCCCACGCTCGACGAGTACCAGAAGTATGTCGAGAAGGACGCCGCGCTGCAGCGCCGCTTCCAGCCGGTCTACGTCGACGAGCCGACGGTCGAGGACACGATCTCGATCCTGCGCGGGCTCAAGGAGAAGTACGAGCTACACCACGGGGTGCGCATCACCGACGGCGCGATCGTCGCCGCGGCGCAGCTCAGCAACCGCTACATCTCCGACCGTTTCCTGCCCGACAAGGCGATCGACCTGATGGACGAAGCGGCCAGCCGGATCCGCATGGAAGTCGAGAGCAAGCCCGAGGAAATCGAAAGCCTCGACCGGCGGATCATCCAGCTCAAGATCGAGGAATCCGCGCTCGGCAAGGAGAAGGACGAGGCCTCGAAGGACCGCCTGAAGGCGCTCCGCGAGGAACTCGCCAAGCTCGAGCAGCAGTCGAGCGAGCTGACCACGCGGTGGCAGAACGAGCGCGAGAAGATCCACGCCGAGGCCAAGATCAAGGAGCAGCTCGACCAGGCCCGGATCGAGCTCGAGCAGGCGCAGCGCGAGGGCGACCTCGCCCGCGCCGGCGAGCTGTCGTACGGCCGCATCCCGGAGCTCGAGAAGCAGCTCGCCGAAGCGCAGCAGCACCAGGCGAACGCGCTGCTGCGCGAGGAAGTGACCGAGGACGACATCGCCTCGGTGGTCAGCCGCTGGACCGGCGTCCCGGTCGACAAGATGATGGAAGGCGAGCGCGACAAGCTGCTCAAGATGGAAGAAGTCATCGGCAAGCGGGTGATCGGCCAGGCCGATGCGGTCGAGGCCGTTTCCAAGGCCGTCCGCCGCGCCCGCGCCGGCCTGCAGGACCCGAACCGCCCGCTCGGCTCGTTCCTGTTCCTCGGGCCGACCGGCGTCGGCAAGACCGAGCTGACCAAGGCGCTCGCCGAATTCCTGTTCGACGACGACACCGCGATGGTCCGCATCGACATGTCGGAGTTCATGGAAAAGCACGCGGTCGCGCGGCTGATCGGGGCCCCGCCGGGCTATGTCGGTTACGAAGAGGGTGGCGTTCTAACCGAAGCGGTTCGGAGACGACCCTACCAGGTCGTGCTGTTCGACGAGGTCGAAAAGGCCCACTCGGACGTGTTCAACGTGCTGCTGCAGGTGCTCGACGACGGGCGCCTGACCGACGGGCAGGGGCGGGTGGTCAACTTCGCCAACACGCTGATCATCCTGACCTCGAATCTCGGCAGCCAGTTCCTGTCGAACCTCGAAGAGGGGCAGAAGGTCGAGGACGTCGAGCCGCAGGTGATGGAGGTCGTGCGGGCGCACTTCCGCCCCGAGTTCCTCAACCGGCTCGACGAGGTGATCCTGTTCCACCGCCTCGCCCCCGAGCACATGGCGCCGATCGTCGACATCCAGGTCGCGCGCGTGCAGCGGCTGCTGCAGGATCGCAAGATCGTGCTCGAGCTGACCGACGCGGCCAAGCGCTGGCTCGGGCGGGTCGGCTACGACCCGGTCTACGGTGCCCGGCCCTTGAAGCGGGCGGTGCAGCGCTACGTGCAGGACCCGCTGGCCGACAAGCTGCTCGCCGGCGAGATTCCCGACGGCAGCACGGTGACGCTCGACGAGGGCGACGGCGAGCTCAAGATCACCGTGGGGTGAGCGGGCCGTCGGCGCGAAACGAGGAACAGCGGCGCGAAAAGAGGGACTGTCCCTCTTTTCGAAGATCACCGTGGGGTGAGCGGGCCGTCGGCGCGAAACGAGGAACAGCGACGCGAAAAGAGGGACAGTCCCCAAAAGGAGGGACTGTCCCTCTTTTCGCTAGGCGTAGCCGAGCAGCGCGCGCAGGCCGGGCGCGGCGTAGTCGACCAGCGCGCGCTGCTGGTCGGTCAGCACCTTGGGAATGCGGCTCGCTTCGCCGGTGAGGTTCTCGCTCGCGGTCCCGCTCTGCTTGCGGTCGGACCCGATCCGCACCCGCTCGCGCCAGTCGTCGGGCACCCTGGCGAGGCCGGCGGCCTCGAACACGCGCATGAAGTAGGCTTCGGCCGCCTCGCTCTCGAGGTCCTTCACCGCCGCCACCAGATCCTCGTAGCGCAGCATCGTGCAGTCGGTGCCGAGCCAGGCGACCGCGTTGTAGTTGAACAGGTCGCGCATCGGCATCGCCTTCTGGTGGATGCCGAAGATCATCAGGTTGATCAGCGTATCGACGGTCAGCTCGCCGTTCTTGACCAGCATCGAGTTGTCGCCGAACTCGTCGGACAGGAAGAACCGCGCGCGCGCCAGCACCCAGGTGTAGGGATCGCGCACGAGCACGATCTTGCGCGCCGGGGCGGCCTCGATCGCCGAGGCGTCGGAGAACATCAGGTGCCCCCAGCTGAGCATCTTCTTCTCGGGCCGGAACGCCTCGAGATGCTGCATCAGGTTGCCCCACTGGATGAACTGCACCTGGTACTGGTCCTCGACCGGGACGAACATCCGCATGATGTTGCGCAGCAGGTGCGAGCCCGACTTGGGCACCGAGTTGAGGAACAGCGGCTGCGGTAGCCGCACCTGCTCGAACTTGCGGTTTTCCGCGTCGAGCGTGTCCGGCTTGAGGCGGACCATCGTCCGGTTGGAGGCGGGCTTGTTCATCGCGCTGCCAGATAGAGGAAGGGCGGCAGGTTTGTCACCCGCCGCCCTTCGCATGGTCGTCCGGCCGGATCAGAACCGCGTATTGATGTTGGCGAAGAACCGCGTGCCGATCAGGTCGTATTGCGAGTAGAGCACGCCGTGGCCGAAGTTGTTGATGCCGTTGGCGTTGATGCTCGAGCTGCGCGGCGGCCGGGTTCCGAACAGGTTGGACACACCGGCGGTCAGCGTGAAGTGGTCGCCGATCTCCTTGCTGATCGAGACGCTGTGGTAGAACGTCGCCGGCAGCGTCAGGTCCATGCAGACCGTGCCGAGCGTGACGTACGTCGGGCACAGCGTGCCGTTGGCGTCGAGCCAGTCTTCCTCGTCGTTGGTCGCGCCGATCACGTCGAGGCCGTAGAAGAACGACCACGACTGGTGATCGAGGATCACGCGGAAGTCGCCGACCCATTTCGGCTCACCTGCCTCCCCGTTGTCGTCTTCGAACAGCCCGGTGAACAGCGCGGTACGGTCCTTGAACTGCCAGGTCATCTGCGCCTGGACAGTCAGGGTCGTGTCGCCGGCGAAGTCGTGCTGGATCCGCGTCGTGACGTCGAGGCCCTCGTTCTGCTGGCTGTTGACGTTGAGGAAGCTGTCGCGGACGCGGGCGATGTTGTTGGGCGAACCGGCGTTCCAGTCGGGATCGCTCGGATCGAGTTCGCCCACACGCGCGAACAGGTCGCACAGCGGGTCGGTCGGGAAGAAGTCCGACGCGTAACAGCCGGCGACGATGTTGGCGGCGCCGAGCTGGGCAATTTCCCCGTTCACCTCGATGTCGAAGTAGTCGAACGCGATGCTGAAGTCGGTGTTCGGCGCGAAGTCGAAGCGCGGCGTCAGGATCATGCTCGCGGTCCACGCCTTCGACGTCTCGGGCTCGAGCAGCCCGAAACCGCCGCCGGTGTAGGTCGTCACGCTGATGCCGGCCCCGGTGTGGTTCGCCGGGACGCCGTCGGCCGCGCAATTGTCGGCGAAGCGCTGGCTGATGTTGCCCTGCGCGAGGTTGAGCCCCCACTGGATGCAGGGATCGACGGTGCGCTGCGACAAGCCGCCCGTTTCGTCGGCAAGGAACTGTTCGAACAGCGCCGGAGCGCGGAACGAGGTACCGTAGGTTCCCCGGAAGCGCAGCCAGTTGGTCACTTCCCAGTCCGCCGCCAGCTTGTAGGTGAAATTGCCGTTGGTGCTGTCGGTCGCCCCGTCGGACGCGCGCGTCGCCTTGACGTTGGTGACACGCCCGGCGGCCATCAGCGTCAGCGAGTCGATCATCGGGATGTCGGCAAGCAGCGGCAGGCGAATTTCACCGAAGCCCTCGATCGTGTCGGTCTTGCCGGCGGTGACGCCCGAGCGCGACGACTGCCAGGCGTTGCCGGCGAGCGTGATCGCGCCGGGTACGTCCTCGATCTCGTCGTTGCGGTAGGTGGCGCCGATCGCGATGCCGATCGGGCCGCCAGGGAGTTCGAACCACTGGCCCGTATCGCCGTTGACCACGCCTTCGACGTACCACTGGGTGTATTCGGTGTTGCCGACTTCGGTGTCGAACAGGAACGCCGCCTCCTCGGCGGTGAAGTCGCCGTACATCACCCGCGGCGTATGCCACTGGACGTCGACGCACGGCCGGTTGCTGATCGGCGTGGTGTCGCCGACGCACGAGCCGAAGCGGAAGTCCTGGGTGGCGATCGCGTCGTTGAGCACGCGCTCGTTGCCGTAATCGCCGTCGGACATCGAGTACTGGCCGTAGATGTCCCACGACCAGTCGGCCGAGAAGTCGCCGCGGAAGCCGAGGACACCGCGGTAGTAATCGACCTCCTGCCAGCTGTCCCAGTGGTCGTTGTAGGCCGTCGGGCTGAACGACGCCGTCCCGTTGAAGCCCACCGCGAACGGGTCGCCGAGACCCGGCGGAAGGCCGTAGAGGCCGTTGGCATCCTCGCCGACGCCGAACTGCCAGACCTGGAACGAGGTCTCGAAGTAGGTCTTGCGCTTGTTGTAGAGCAGCTCGGTGTAGGCCTCGATGCCCGGGGTCAGCTCGATTGCGGCGTCAAGGTAGAGCGTGAAGCGCTCGGTCTCGGGGATCACCGAGTCCGTGTTCATGTTCGGGTGGTAGTTGTTCTGCACGGCCGCCGACGCAGGGCCGTAGCTGACCGGGTACCAGCCAGCCGGGACGCCGATCGGACCCGGTCCGACGCCGGGGATGTAAGCGCCGAGGTTGTCGCCCGGATAGCTGTACTGGAGCAGCGAGACTTCGCCGAGGCCGGGGCCGAAGGTGAGCGGGTTCTCGCCGGTCGGGATGTTCGACCCGCCGCCGTAGTAATACGAGTAGTCGTAGGTCCAGATGTGGCCCCAGGTGATGTTGCTTTCGCCGCCCGAGCACGCGTAGCGCCCGGTGCGCGGGTCGACCAGGTCGGCGCGCGTGCTGAAAGTCTCGTCGGTGAAGGTGTAAGCTTCCTCGCACTGCAGGTACGAGCGGTCGCCGCGGGCGAGCTCATTCTGCTTGTAGTAGGTGCCTGAGGCGAGCACGTGCCCGCCGCTGAAGGTCTTGCCCCACATCGCGGTGCCGGAGAACACTTCGCCGCCGGACTGGTAGGGAAGCGAGCCGAACAGGTCGAGCTCGATGCCGTCGGTGTCGGTCTTGGTGATCAGGTTGACCACGCCCGCGACGGCGTCCGAACCGTAGATCGACGAGGCGCCGTCCTTGAGGATGTCGACCCGCTGGACGATCGCCTGCGGCAGCACGTTGAGGTCGAACGCTGAGACCGCGCCGCGCGTGCCGGCCGGGCCGGCGCGGCGGCTGTTGAGCATGACGAGCGTGCGCTCGGCGCCGAGACCGCGCAGCGAGACGGTCTGCACGCCCTGGCCGCCGTTGGTCAGGTACTGGCTCGAGAACGCGGCGGTGATCTGCGACGAGCCCGAGGCGATCGGCGAGCCCTGGATCATCTCGCTGGTGTCCATCAGGCCCTGGCGCACCGCGATCTCGGGATCGATCACGGTGATCGGCGCGGGAGCGCTGAACTCGTCCTGACGAATGCGCGAGCCGGTGACGAGGATCGTGCCCTCGCTTTCAGCGGTCTCTTCGGCGGCGTCTTCGGCGGCACCGGCGACGGTCTCCGCCTCCGGTTCGTCCTGGGCCAATACGGGCTGCGCAGCAAGGAGCGCGCACAGTGCAACCGGCGCCGCGGCGCCCTTCAAACGAGCTTGGATTCTCACAGGTCTAGTCCCCATTGTCGCCGGCGCGGCCGGCAGCCCCGTTGCGCTGGAAGACTCCGCCTGGCCGCAGCCCCTTGGCCGGGCGGAACAGCGAAACGCGGCAACCGTCGCTGAACGCGCGTTTGGTTTCAATTCAAATTAAATTCAGGTTCGGCGTTCGTCGCCGACATGTTGCAATCGGACCACATCCGGCCCTCGCCGGCATGCCTAGAAGGGGCGGCCGGGCGGGCCCGACAGGTCGAGCGCGTTCTGGCGAATCCAGCGCGATAACAAGACCTTGGTCCCGCGAAGAACCGGGTTGCCCGCGTGTCGCGCGGACAGGTCGGCCGCGCCGGCGGCATCGGTGTTGCGAAAGATCAGCGCTTCGCCGGGGCGCCCGCGCCAGGCGAAGCCGACGGCCGGGAAGACGGTCTCGCCGCCGTCGTAGGCGTCGCTGAGGGTCACCAGCACGGTGATGATCCGCTGGTTGGCGGCGGCGGGCAGGGCGTCGCTGTGCAGCTTGTATTCCTCGCCCGGCCGATAGCACAGCACTTGCGCCGGTTCGCCTTGCGCCCACGCGGTTTCCGTCGCGGCGGCGATCCGCCGGTTGACGGCGTGGAGCACCGGGTCCTCGAGCACCAGCGGGAAGGCGGCCGCGCTGGCGGTACGGACAGGATCGCGGATCAGCCGGCCCGTGCGCGGATCGACGACTTGCGACGGCTGCAGGCGCGGCGTGGCCAGGTCGACCAGGTAGCGGCATTCGTCGAGGGTAAGGAAATCGGGCAGGGCCGCGATGTGCGGCGCCGGCCAGAGCACGGTCGCCGCCGGCACGCGCCGCGGCTCGCCGGCCTCGGTCAGGTCCATCGCCGCGAGC
>JAEZES010000069.1 GCA_023432995.1 Pseudomonadota bacterium | reverse complement strand
GGATTTCGGCACCAGATCCTCCCTGTCGGCGAAGCCGATGGGGAGGTGGCGCGCGCCGCAGGCGCGTGACGGAGGGGCTGCGGCCCGCGCGAGGTCGCTGGCCCCTCCACCCCCCGCCAGCCGCCGGCGGTCCCCCTCCCCATGGCCGCCGCGCGGCCACGGGGCGGATCCTTTCCGACACGCGGGCCTGTGGTTTCCAACTCGATGGCGTGTGGGACGGGTGTCGGAGACGCGCCCTCGCGGCCGCCGGGCTGACGTGGCCGATCTCAGCGCGTCGGATAGTTTGGCGCTTCGCGGGTGATCGTCACGTCGTGCACGTGGCTCTCCGAGAGGCCGGCGTTGGTGATGCGGATGAACTGGCCGCGCTGGCGCAAGTCGGCGATCGTGGCCGAGCCGGTGTAGCCCATCGCCGCCTTGATCCCGCCGACCAGCTGGTGGACCACGTCGCGCGCCGGGCCCTTGTACGGCACCTGGCCTTCGATCCCCTCGGGGACCAGCTTCATCTGGTCCTTGATGTCCTGCTGGAAGTAGCGGTCGGCCGAGCCGCGGGCCATCGCCCCGACCGAGCCCATGCCGCGGTAGGCCTTGTAGGCACGCCCCTGGTAGAGGAACGTCTCGCCCGGCGCTTCCTCGGTGCCGGCGAGCAGCGAGCCGATCATCACGCTCGAGGCCCCGGCGGCGAGCGCCTTGGCCGCGTCGCCCGACGTGCGCAGGCCGCCGTCGGCGATCACCGGCACGTCGCCCGCCGCAGCGGCGGCTTCCATGATCGCGGTCAGCTGCGGCACGCCGACCCCGGCGACCACCCGCGTGGTGCAGATCGAGCCCGGGCCGATGCCGACCTTGACCGCATCCGCGCCGGCACCGACCAGCGCCTTCGCGGCCTCGGCGGTGGCGATGTTGCCGGCCACTACCTGGACCGCGTTCGACAGCCGCTTCACGCGCTCGACCGAGCGGGCGACCTCGGTGTTGTGGCCGTGCGCGGTGTCGATCACGATCACGTCGCACTCGGCGTCGACCAGCGCCTCGGTGCGCTCGAAGCCCTTGTCGCCGACCGTGGTCGCCGCGGCGACGCGCAGGCGCCCGGCGGGATCCTTGGTCGCGTCGGGGTGCAGCACGGCCTTTTCGATGTCCTTGACCGTGATCAGCCCGATGCATTTGTAGGCGTCGTCGACCACCAGCAGCTTCTCGATCCGCCGCTGGTGGAGAATCCGGCGCGCCTCGTCCTGGCTGACCCCTTCCTTGACCGTGGCGAGGTTCTCGTGCGTCATCAGCTCGCGCACCGGCTGCAGCGCGTTGTCGGCAAAACGCACGTCGCGGTTGGTCAGGATGCCGCACAGCTTGCCGCTGTCGTCGGTCACCGGAATGCCGCTGATCCGGTGCCGGATCATCAGCTCGCGGGCCTCGCCGAGCGTCGAATCGGGCGTGATCGTGATCGGGTTGACCACCATGCCGCTCTCGAACCGCTTGACCGCGCGCACCGCGTCGCACTGCTCTTCGATGGTCAGGTTGCGGTGGAGCACGCCGATGCCGCCGAGCTGGGCCATGACGATCGCCATCTCGGCCTCGGTGACGGTGTCCATCGCCGCCGACAGCAACGGGATGTTGAGCGCGATTCCGCGCGTCAGCTGGGTCTTGGTGATCGCCTGGCTCGGCAGGATGTCACTCTCGGCCGGCCTCAGGAGGACGTCGTCGAAGGTGAGGCCGGTCTCGATTTGCATGGGTGCCACTTTGCGTTGGGGGGAGCGATTCGTGGCGGCCCATGTAAACGCGGTTTGCGGCAATCGCTAGTGGGCGTCCCGGCCGGATCGGAGCCGAGGACGCGGAAAGCGCGTGCCCGTCCGGTCCGGAACGACCAACAGCTTGAGAACGGTTTGCTTTTGCAGGGCTCACGTGCGAACGCTGTGCGGATGGACGGTGACATCGGCGGACAAACGGTGCGCGTTGCGCTGCGCGATGCGACCGGGCCGGTCCACGAACGGCTCCATCGGGCGAAGCCCTTCGCGGCGCTGGCGCGGGGCGACCTGACGCTCGGCGACTACGCGAGGCTGCTCGGCAAGCTCGGCGCCTACTACTTCGCGGCGAGCGCTCACGTCCCGCTCGATCCAAGGCGTCTCGCGCTCCTCAGCAACGACCTCGAGGCCCTTGGCGCGCCGCCGCCCGGCCGGCCGAGCCTCGCCGGACCGCGGTCCGAGCCGGCACGGCTGGGGTGGCGCTACGTGGTCGACGGATCGATCTTCGGCGGACGCGTGATCCATCGCCAGCTCGACTACCTGTTCGGCGCCGTCGAGTGCGGCCGACGCTTCTTTCGCGGCCCCGCCGGCGCGGCGGCCGAGTGGCAGCGCCTGTGCGCGCAGCTCGAGCAGGCGGGCAGCGCCCAGGGGGCGCGCGACGAGATGATCGCCGGGGCCCGCGACGCCTTCGCCGCGTTCGAGGCCCTGATCGAGGAGGACACGCCGGCCAATGCCTGAATCCGGCGGCCTCGACCTGACCGCCTGCGAGCGCGAGCCGATCCGTATTCCCGGGTCGATCCAGCCGCACGGCCTGCTGCTCGCGGCGGACCGCGACGGGGTGGTTCGGGCAGCGTCGGGCAATGCCGAAGCACTCTGGCAGCCGGTTGCCGGGCGCAAGCTGGATGAGCTTTTCGACACGCAGACGCTGTCGATCGAGGCCGCCGGGACCGCCGAGATCGCGCACTACGCGGGCAGCATCGAGAGTTTCGACGTCTTCGCCCATCGCTCCGGCGACGACCTGCTGGTCGAACTCGAGCGCCGCGAGGAGGCCGTGCCGGCGGCGGAGGCCCTCGCCGGCCTGCTTGCCTCGGCCGGCGCCATCGCCGAGTCCGCCAACCTCGGCGCCGCGTGCGAGGCGGCGGCCGCGTCGGTTCGCGCCATCACCGGCTACGACCGGGTCATGGTCTACCGCTTCCTCGCCGACGGCAGCGGGCAGGTCATCGCCGAGGCGCGCGAGCCCGCCCTCCCGCCGCTGCTCAACCACCGCTACCCGGCCAGCGACATCCCGCGCCAGGCACGCGCGCTCTACCTCAGCAACCGCCTGCGGGTGATTCCCGAGGTCGGTTACGAACCAGTGCCGCTGCCCTCCGCCGGCGAGCCGATCGACCTTGGCGGAGCGCTGCTTCGCAGCGTGTCGCCGGTCCACATCCAGTACCTGAAGAACATGGATGTCGAGGCGTCGGCCTCGGTCTCGATCGTGCACGACGGCGAGCTCTGGGGCCTGATCGCCTGCCACCACATGACGCCGCGCCCGATCGGCCACGAACGCCGCGAGATGGCGCGCCACGTCGCGCTGTCACTGGAGGGCGCCATCGCCCGGCTGGAGGAGGAAGCGTCGCACCGCGAGGCGCTCCGGCTGATCCAGCGGCGCGAGGAGGTGCTGCCCTACGTCGCCAGCGCCGAAACGCTTGCCGATGGCCTTGCGCGCCACCCTGAGCGGCTGCTCGGGGCGATCCCGGCCGACGGCGTGGCCGCGCTGCTCGAGGACCAGGTCGTCACGCACGGGGTGACCCCGCCCGAGCCGGCGGTCCGCGCGCTGGCCAAGCGGGCGCTGCAACGCTCGCGCCCGGTCCATGCGACCGATCGCCTGAGCGAGGAGTACCCGGCGGCGGAAGAATGGAGCGCGCGCGCCAGCGGCCTACTGTCGGTGGTCGTGTCGCGCCGTCCGGGCACGGTGATCCTGTGGTTCCGCGCCGAGGAGGTCGAGACCGTCAACTGGGCCGGCAATCCGCACGCGCCCGCTGACCGCGATGCGGACGGGGCGCTGTGCCCGCGGCGATCGTTCGAGCTATGGGCCGAGCAATTGCGCGGGCGCTCGCGGGCGTGGCGCCCGAACGAACTCGACGCGGCCCGCCAGCTCGGGGTTCGCCTGCACGAGATCGGCGAGCGGCAGGCGCTGGGCGAGCTCGTCGGCCACCTCGGTGAGACGCTCGAATCGAAGGATGCCGCGCTCGCCGAGAAGGACCTGCTGATGCGCGAGGTCCATCACCGCGTGCAGAACAACCTGCAGCTGGTGACCTCGATGCTGCGGCTGCAGGAAGGCGAGATCGAGGATGCCGGTTCGCGCCGCCAGCTCGAACTCGCCCGCGACCGCATTCACTCGATCTCGGTGCTCCATCGCCGGCTGTGGCGCTCGGACGATCTCGAGCTGGTCAACGTCGAGAGCTTCTTCGCCGAGCTGACCGACGACCTGGTCAGCGCCTGGGGCGAGCAGTGGCGGGGGCAGGTCTCGCGCGACGTCGCTCCGTTGCGGCTTCCGGGGCCCAGCGCCCTGGTGCTCGGCGTCGTGGTCACCGAACTGCTGACCAACGCCTTCAAGCATGCCTACGGTGGCGAAGCCGGGCCCGTCGCCCTGTCGGTCAACGAGCGCGGCAAGTCGCGGCTGGCCGTCACCGTGGCCGATCGCGGGGTCGGGCCGGGAGCCGGAATCGAACGGGCCGGCAGCTTCGGCTCGCGCCTGATCCAGCGTCTCGTCGCCCAGCTCTCGGGCGAGCTGCAGGTCACCGACGGCCGCCCGGGGACGGCGGTGACGCTGATTATCCCGCGACCCAAGGCCGGGGAGGTATCATGACGGCGCAGGGCACGATCACTGCCCGACGTCGAGCAGCCTGCCCTCTCCGGCGAACTTACCGGCCTGGTAATCGAGCACCGCCTGGCGGATTTCCTCCGCGCTGTTCATCACGAACGGGCCGTGTGCGACCACCGGCTCGCGAATCGGATCGGCGTGGCCGAACAGCAGCGTCGCTTCGTCCGGGCCGGCCTCGACCGCTACCGAGTCCCCGTCGTCGCGGAACTCGACCAGACGCCACGGCTCGACTGGACTCGACCCGACGGTAACCGCCCCACGGGCGACGTAGAAGAACACGTTGCGGCCGCGCGGGGCCGGAAGCTCGGCGCGGGCCTGCGCAGCGAGATGGACGACGGCCATCGACACCCCCGTGAGCGATCGGATCGGCCCTTCCCGGCCGTCGAATTCGCCCGAGACCAGCGCCAGCTCTCCGGCCGAGCCCGGCAGCGGCAGATGGGGAATCTGCTCGCGCTGGAGGCCCGTATAACGCGGCGGCGTCATCTTCAGCCGCGCGGGCAGGTTGACCCACAGCTGGAGGATTTCTAGCAGGCCGCCGTCGCGTTTGAACGCAGGCGGCGAGACCTCGGCGTGAACCAGGCCGGCCCCCGCCGTCATCCACTGGACGCCGCCCGCGCCGATCACGCTCTCGTGCCCGCCGCTGTCGTAGTGCGCGAGCTCGCCTTCGAGCACGAAGGTCACCGTCTCGAACCCGCGGTGCGGATGCGGGCCGAACGGCAGCCCGCGGTTGTTCGGCGGATAAACCTGCGGGCCGTGGTGATTGAGAAACAGGAACGGATCGACCTGGGCCACGCCAGGCCCCGGCAACGGCCGCCGGGTGACGAGATCGGCGATGTCGTCGCGAGAGGCGGGATGGATCTGGGCGACGGTGCGCATCGGCTGGATCGCTAGCAGCGATGCTCCTGCCCGGCCACGCCTAGGCAACCCCAAGCCGGTTTGTCGCGCGGGGCCTGCCGGTCTATTAAGCGGATTCCCGTCGGCATCGAAGGACATCGGCCCTTGCCTCGCATGAACCTGCGCGCGATCAAGTTCTCCAAGGTCTACCCGATGTACCTGCAGAAGGTCGAACGGAAGGGACGGACCAAGGAGGAGCTCGACGAGGTGATCGCCTGGCTCACGGGCTACGATGCGGCGGGGCTCGCCGACCAGCTCGCGCGCGAGACCGACTTCGAGACGTTCTTCGCCGAGGCGCCGCAGCTCAACCCAAAGCGCGAGCTGATCACCGGCGTGATCTGCGGCTATCGCGTCGAGCAGATCGAAGACCCGTTCGAACGCCAGCTGCGCCAGCTCGACAAGGTCGTCGACGAGCTGGCCAAGGGCAAGGCGATGGCGAAGATCAAGCGGGCCTGACGGCCCGCCGGCTCAGTCGTCGCGGCGCGTCTCGGGCCCGGGCAACTCGCGCAGCGCTTCGATCTCGCGGGCCGTGCGCTCGGCCGGATCTGTGGCGATCGCTTCGAGCGTTTCCACGCGATCCTGCAGGCGGGTCACCAAGTTCCGCAGGCGCTCGTTCTCTTCGTCGATCGATCTCAAGGTCTTGACCGGCTTCGCCTCCGTCACGACGAAGAACTCGGCGAAACCGCACTGGCCGCACCGACGCGCGCGCAAGTCGGCCGATTTGGCGCGAAAGGCGCCGACCATCGCCTTCCAGAAGCCCGGCTCGCCGTCGAGCCACTTCACCCGGCCGCCGGTGTCGGGAAGGTAAAGGAAGCCTTCGGTCATCCGGCCACGGCATTTCGGACAGTCGCTCATGTCTCGCTCTCCCGGCTGTATCATTCCCCTAATACACTTGGGAGCGACTCGCCGTTTCGTCAACTCGGCGCGGGGTTGTTCGACCAGTCGGAGCGCGCGAAGGCGATCGACATGTGGCGGACGACGCGACGCTCTGCCGTCGATCTCTATCGACCGTGCTGATGCCTCGCTGACGCTCAGCGCCTCGTCGGGGGCCAACAGGGCAGGCAAAACGGGCGAACGACAGTCGCGAAAGCGTCCTACGACCGACGGCCCTCAGCCGCCGCACATGGTCCCGCTCCGCGGATCGTTCGGCGCGCGACAACCGCCGGAAGCCCCGCGCACGAAGTCGTCCAGGCCCCGCTTGGTCCGCGAATGCAACTCGCGCCACTCCGCCTCGGTCAGACAGATGCGGGTTCGACGCGTGAGCGAACCCGTCGCCCGTTCCGTGCGACAAATCTTTCGTTCCGGCTTGGTTTCGGCTTCGGCAGGCCGCTCCGGGGGGACGGCCGCAACCGCTCCGGCAGGCAGCGCCAGCAGCAGCAAGTGGTTGACTGGGCGGAATTTCATGCTGTCCTCCGCCGAGATTTGAGGATTTCGAGTATAGGCTTCGAGACCCGTTGCACGCAATGTCCCGCAAGAGCCGCGGTTTGGGCCCGGCGATCGCCAGCTACTCGGCCGTCCACCCTCCGTCGATCGAGTAGTTCGCGCCGTTGATGTTCTGCGCTTCGTCGCGGCACAGGAACACCGCGAGCGCGGCGACTTCCTCAACCTGGACGAACTTCTTCGTCGGCTGTTTCGCGAGCAGCACCTCGTTGACGACCTGCTCGCGGGTCATCCCGCGCGCGGCCATCGTGTCGGGAATCTGGTTCTCGACCAGCGGCGTCCAGACGTAGCCCGGACTGATGCAGTTCGCGGTCACGCCGTGCTCCGCGAGCTCGAGCGCCAGCACCTTGGTCAGGCCGGCGAGGCCGTGCTTGGCGGCGACGTAGGCGCTCTTGAACGGGCTCGCCGCGAGCGAGTGGGCACTGGCGGTGCTGATGATCCGCCCCCAGCCCTGCTCTTTCATGTGCGGCACCGCGAGCCGCGCGGTGTGGAACGCGGCCGACAGGTTGAGGGCGATGATCGCCTCCCACTTCTCGGGCGGGAAGCTCTCGACCGGGGCGACGTGCTGCATGCCGGCGTTGTTGATCAGCACGTCGACCGGACCGGCGCTGGCCATCATCGCCTCGACCCCGGCGGCCCGGGTCAGGTCGCCGGCGGCGAAAGTGGCGCCGAGATCGCCGCACAGCCGGTCGATCTCCTCGTCGGCGGCGAAGCCGTTGAGCACCACCTCGGCCCCCTCCGCGGCGAGCGCGCGGGCGATGGCGAGGCCGATGCCCGAGGTGGAACCCGTAACGAGCGCACGCTTGCCGTGAAGGAACATTCTCGACTCCGTTCGATTGGCTTGTCACAAACTCAAGCGCGCCGGGCCGCCTCGGTCCAGTGTTTTGTTCGCACGCGCACAATCGCGGGGAGGCAGGATGCGGCTCAACCCATTCGACACCGGCTCGATCAAGGTCAGGGGCGGCGGCAGCGGCTTTCCCGGTGGGGGCGGCGGCCAGCTCGGCTGCGGCGCGATCGTGATCGCGCTGATCGGCGCGCTGGTATTCGGAATCGACCCGGCGCAGATGCTCGGCTCGCTCGAAAGCGCCCAGCAGGGCGCGCCGTCGCAGGTCGACGCGCCGCAGGACGAGCAGGCGTTGTGCACCCAGAACGAGTACGCCACCGAAGCGTGCAACGCGCTGAGCAGTCTCAACCAGACCTGGGAGCCGGCGTTCCGCCAGGCCGGGATCGGCTTCCGTCAGCCGACGCTGCACTTCATCACCGGCGGCGGCGTCAACACCGACTGCGGCGCGGCGTCGAGCGCGATGGGCCCGTTCTACTGCCCGGCCGACGAGACGATCTACATCGACACCGTGTTCTACGACCAGCTCGACCGCGAGATGGGCGCGCGCGGCGACTTTGCCCGCTACTACGTGATCGCCCACGAGTACGGCCACCACATCCAGCACCTGACCGGCATCGCCGGGCAAGTCCGCAGCTTCCAGCAGTCGAGCCCGTCGCAGGCCAACCAGGCGCAAGTGCTGATGGAGCTGCAGGCCGACTGCTACGCCGGCGCCTGGGCCGGCAAGAACCGCAACGCGATCGAGCCGGGCGACTTCGAGGAAGGGATGACCGCGGCGAGCGCGATCGGCGACGACACGCTAATGCGCCGCGCGGGCCGCTCGGTCAGCCCGGAGAGCTTCACCCACGGCACCAGCGCGCAGCGCATGCAGGCGCTGCGGCTGGGCCTCGAGACCGGCGACGACAGCCAGTGCGATCGGATTCTGCAGCAGGGATGACCTGCGGGAGCGCCGCGGCCTAGTCCTCGCCGCGCTCGATCCGGGCGATTTCCTCGTCGAGTTCCTGCAGGATCTCGCGGCGCACCTC
>JAEZES010000204.1 GCA_023432995.1 Pseudomonadota bacterium | reverse complement strand
GAAGATCGCCAGCGGGAAGTTCCACGGGCTGATCGTGGCGAACACGCCCCTGCCGTGGAGCCGCAGCAGGTTCTGTTCGCCGGTCGGGCCGGGCAGCGGCTGCGGCGCCGAGAACAGCATTCGCGCCTCGCACGCGTAGTAGCGCAGGAAGTCGACCGCCTCGCGGACCTCGAGCACCGCGTCGACCAGCGTCTTGCCGGCCTCGCGCCGGCACAGGCTGATCAGCTCGGCCGTGTGCGCCTCGAACAGGTCCGAGGCCCTGATCAGCCGGTCGGACCGGGCCGCTCCGCCGAGCGCGTCCCATTCCGGCTGCGCTGCGACGGCGCGGCTGAGCATGAGATCGACATCGGCGGGCGTGGCATCGAGCGACTGACCGAGGACGGTATCGTCCTGCGGCGAGCGGACCGTGCGCGCCTCGCCGCGCTCCGGCCGCGCGATGACGGTAGGCACCGCGGCCCACTCGCGTCCTTCAAGGTTGCGCAGCTCGGCGAGCAGCGGCTCGCGCACCAGCGGGTCGGCCAGGTCGACGCCGGCGCTGTTGCGGCGATTGGGGTAGAGATCGGCCGGGAGCGGGATCGACGGGCTGCGCTTGGGCTCGAGCGCCGCAAGGTCGGTCACCGGGTTGGTCACCAGCGCCGTCACCGGCACGTCGGCATCGGCCAGGCGGTTGACGAACGAGGAATTGGCACCGTTCTCGAGCAGGCGGCGCACGAGGTAGGCGAGCAGGTCCTTGTGACCCCCGACCGGCGCGTAGATGCGCACCCGGCTTGAACGCTCGCCTTCCTCCTCGGCGAGCGCGTCGTAGACGTCCTCGCCCATCCCGTGGAGCCGCTGGAACTCGAACTCGCGCGAGCCGGCGAGCGCCTTGATCGCGCCGACCGTGTAGGCGTTGTGGGTCGCGAACGCGGGATAGATCGCGTCCTCTGCCGCCAGCAGCTTGGCCGCGCAGGCGAGGTACGAAACGTCGGTCGCGACCTTGCGGGTGAACACCGGGTAGTCGCCATGCCCGCCGACCTGGCTGAGCTTGATCTCGCTGTCCCAGTAGGCGCCCTTGACCAGCCGGACCATCAGCCGGCGATTGTGGCGGCGGGCGAGCGAGGCGACCCAGTCGCACAGCGGCGCAGCGCGCTTCTGGTAGGCCTGCAGCGCAAGGCCGAAGCCTTGCCAGCCGTTTGCGAACAGCGCGTCGTCGGCGACCAGCGCCTCGATGATGTCGAGTGACAGTTCGAGCCGCTCGGCTTCCTCGGCGTCGATCGTGAAGTGGATGTCGGCGGCGCTCGCCGCGAGCGCTAGCTCGCGCACGACCGGGATCAGCGCAGCCTTGGCCGCCTCCGCGTGCAGGAAGTCGTAGCGCGGATAGAGCGCCGAGAGCTTGACCGAGATGCCCGGGCTCGCGCGCACGCCGCCCTCGGCCTCGCGCGCCAGCCGCTCGATCGCGGCGGCATACGATTGCCGGTAACGCTCGGCGTCGGCGAACGTCATCGCCGCCTCGCCGAGCATGTCGAAGCTGTGGGTGAGGCCGGCCCTGCGCTCGGGTTCGGCGCGCTTGAGCGCCTCGTCGATTGTCCGCCCGAACACGAACTGGCCGCCGAGGATGCGCATCGCCTGCAGCGTCGCCTGGCGGATCACCGGCTCGCCGAGCCGGCCGACCGCGCGGCGCAGCGCACTGGCGAAGCCGGCGGCTTCACGCGAGCCGCCGCGCAACACCTGCCCGGTCAGCATCAGCGAGAACGTCGCCGCGTTGACGAAGGTCGAGTCCGAATCCCCGAGGTGCTCGCCCCAGTCGATCCCGGCGAGCTTGTCGTGGATCAGCGCGTCGGCGGTCTCGGTGTCGGGCACGCGCAGCAGGGCTTCGGCGAGGCACATCAGCGCGATGCCCTCGTCGGTGCCGAGGCCGAAGGCCTGCAGGAACGCGTCGAGTCCGCTGGCCTTGCGCGCGCGGGCACCCTCGATCAGCCGCGCCGCGAGCGTCGCGGCGTGGTCGTGGACGGCGGAGGAAGGGGCCGCCTGCCGCAGGCGCTCCGCGACGCAAGCGGCTTCCTGCTGGCGGTAGGCTGCGCGCAGCGCAGAGCGGTCGATCATCGCCAAGCCCTGCACCCGGTTGCAGGTGCAATCAAGCCGCTCTGGCCCCGGTTGATGGCTCAGCCGGTGGCCTCGATGGGCCACGATGCGACGGCCTCTCCGTTCACTGGGTCCTCGATCGCCACTTCGTCGATGCGCGCGCCGATCACGCATAGCGGGCGCTGTTCGGCGCCCGCGGGCTGAATGCAGTGGACCAGGCCGGAGCCGGGAACGGACTCGATCCGTCCGCGGACCCGCAGCAGGAAGCCGCGCGAGCCATCGAAGGTGTCCGCGGGCACGCGCTTCACGACTTCGTAGGGTCGCCCGTCGCGCCGCGCATCGCGCCGCGCCTCGCCGGCAAAGAACTGGGCGATCGCCAATGACGGTTCCGGCAGCGTGAGCGCTGCGCTGTCGGCCGAGGGGACCGGCCCGTTCGGGGGGCACGCTTCGTTGCTCGACCACGGCCGCCCGATCCAGAAGCCTTCGGCGATCTCGAAATGCGCTCCCGCGGCAAGCCCCCACTCCTCCGGCGTCCAGCTGGCCGGCTCTACGGTGATCCGCAGCGTTTCATTCGCCGGCTCGTAGTGCCAGCGCATCGCCGGGCCGCTCTCGTCGGGGCCCGAGCAGCCGAACGGCAGCACCAGGTCGAAGCGTTGACCTGCGGCAGCCTCGAGCCGGTCGCGCGCAGACAGGCCCGAGCTCAGCGCATCGGCCGCGGTTTCCGCCAGGTCGATCAGCTCGGCCCGCCGCAGCGTGGAGTCGCTCGCGACGGTCGGGGCCGGCTCGGGCACCGCGACCACCGGTTCCGAAGGCGCGGGGCGCGGTGCGGTCGTGCGACCGATGAGGAAACCGGCGCCACCGATCGCGATCGCCGCGGCCAGGCCGGCGGCGATGGCGAGGCGGCTCGCCGTGATGCTGGGCTCCTGCATTGTCCGAGGATACCAAATCGTGGACCTCGCTCCAGACCCCACAGCGTTTTACGGTGCGCGGCGTTGACAGGTCACTGGCATCGTTGAACGCAGGACCGGGATGGCGATCGATCAAATCCTGACGCTGGCAGTCCTGGCCGCGGTCGTCGCCGCGCTGATCTGGGACAAGGTACGGGCCGACGTGGTCGCCTTGACGGGCGCGGCGGTGCTGCTGATGACCGGCGTCGTGCGGCCGGTCGAAGTGCAGGGCGCCTTCGCCAGTCCGGCGATCATCACCCTCGCCTCGCTGTTCGTGATTGCCTACGCGCTCGAACTGTCCGGCCTGCTCGACCGGGCGATCGACCTGGCCGTCCGTATGTGCCGGCGGCTGCGTGCCACCGGGCTGTGGCTGCTGTTGGCGATGATCGGGTCAGTCTCCTGCTTCCTCAACTCGACGCCCATTGTCGTGCTCGGTGCTCCGGTCATTCGCGATGTCGCCAAGGCGCTCAAGCTCTCGCCCAAGCGATTCCTGATTCCGCTGTCGTACATCACCGTGCTGACCGGCTGCTGCACGCTGATCGGCACCTCGACGAACCTGCTGGTCGACGACATGGCGCGGCTCGCCGGCCAGCCCCGCTTTGGCATCTTCGAGATCACGCCGGTGGGCCTGCCGGTGGCCATTGCCGGCGGGCTGTACCTGTTCCTGTTCAACAATCGCCTGCTCGGCGGCCGCCATGAAGCAGAAGAGCGCGAAGGCGAGCCGGTCCCGCTCGAACCGGTCCGGATCCACAGCGCGCAAGTCGGCCATGCCGAGCTGTTCGCCCAGCGCCGGCCCTTGCAGCCGCTCAAGGCGATCATCGCGCTGGCGACCTTCATCGGCGCGATCGTGCTCGCCACGCTCGAAGTGGCGCCGATCGCCGCCACCGCCTTTGCCGGCGCGGTGCTGCTGATCCTGCTGCGTGTGATCACCGCCGACGAGGCCTATGGCGGGCTGCGGCCCGAAATCCTGATCCTGATCGCCGGCATGGTGGTGATCGGCATCGCGATGGAGGAGAGCGGGCTGGCCGCCGAAGCGTCGAACCTGCTCATCAGTAGCGTCGACGGGCTCAGCCCGCTCGCGGCGATTATCGTGCTCTACCTGATGACGATGGTCCTGACCGAGTTGCTTTCCAATGCCACGGTCGCCGTGCTCGTCACGCCGCTCGCGGTGGCGCTCGCGGAAAGTCTCGGCGTCAGCCCGCGGCCGTTTCTGGTGGCGGTGATGATGGCGGCGAGCGCGGCCTTCGCCACCCCGTTCGGCTACCAGACCAATGTCATCGTCTACCAGATGGGCGGCTACCGCTACATGGACTTCGTGCGCATCGGCCTGCCGCTCAACCTGCTGACCTGCGTCGTGGCGATTGCGGCGATCTCGTTCTTCTTCCCGTTCTAGGCCGGCAGCCACTCATAGCGGAACGCGTCGCCGTCGCGCTTGACATACCCGGCCGAAGTCCGCCGGAAGTGGGCCGGGAAGCACAGCGTGTCGCTGTCCGCCAGCCGTTCCATCGTCGCCTTGCGGACCTGGCAGGCGGTCGCCCCGTCGGTGTCGAACGCGAACGCCAGGTCGTGGCGGATCAGCTGCACCGGGTGGTGGATCACGTCGCCCCAGAAGATCCCCGGCGGGCCGTCGGCCTGCGCGTTGATCGTGCAGCAGCCGGGCGAGTGGCCGTAGGCCGGCTCGAGCCAAACGCCGTCGCCGATCTCGCGGTAGGCGATCGCGTCCTCGTCGACGATGTCACCCTGACCCGCTTCCATCACCGGCACGATCGAGTCGACGAACGCCGCGTTGTGCAGCGCCTCGCCCTCGGGGTCGGTCTTGAAGTACTCGAAGTCGCGCCGGCCGAAGACGTAGCGGGCGTTGGGGAAGGTCGGCACCCACTTGCCGTTGTCGAGCCGGGTGTTCCACCCGACGTGGTCGAAATGCAGGTGCGTGCACATGACCATGTCGATGTCCTCCGGGGCGAAGCCGGCGCGACGCAGGTTGCCGAGATAGTCGGTGTCGAGACGATGGACCTCGGGCAACAGCTCGCGGTCCTTGTGGTTGCCGCAGCAGGTGTCGATCAGGACCGTCCGCCCGTCGAGTTCGATCACCCACGAGTGGACCGAGAAGGTCATCAGGCTGGTTTCGGGATCGGGCGTGATCTCGTCGGGCTGGTCGTACCAGCCGAGCAGGCGCCGCATGTCGTCCGCGGTGGTGCCCGGCAGCTGGCTCAGCAACGGCACCGGGCTGTCCATCTCGTGCACCTTGTGGATGCGCATGCGTCCCAGTTGGATCGGTTGCATTGCCCTCTCCCCGCCTCTAGCCCGAGCCGACACTTGTGAGGGATGCGATGCGGCAGGGCAATGGAGATGCGGGGTTCCCGGTGCACGCGAACGGCACCGTCGCCGACGCGATCGCCGCGGTGCTCAAGCGCGAAGGCGTCGACGTGGTGTTCGGCTATCCGCGCAACCAGATCCTCGAGGCCGCGGCACGGATCGATATCCGCACGGTGATCGTCCGCCAGGAGCGCACCGGACTGCACATGGCCGACGCGCTCAGCCGCCTCTCCAAGGGCGCACGGATGGGCGTGTTCGTGATGCAGCAGGGGCCGGGCGCCGAGAACGCCTTCGGCGGGGTGGCGCAGGCCTTTGCCGACAGCGTCCCGGTGCTGGTCATGCCGCAGGGTTACGCGCTGTCGCAGGCCTACGTGCCGTACAACTTCAACTCGGTGCGTTCGATGGCCAGCGTCGCCAAGCACGCCGAGCCGCTGACTGCGCCCGGCGACGTGGCCGCCGTGATGCGGCGGGCCTTCGCGATGCTGCGCAACGGGCGGCCGCAGCCGGTGGTCATCGAGCTGCCGTACGACGTGCTGGCGATGCCGTTCACGGTCGAGCTCGCCTACGCGCCGGGTAAGGTCGTGCGCTCGCAGCCGGCACCGGAGGCGATCGAGGCGGCGGCCGAGCGGCTCGTCGCGGCAACGAACCCGGCGATCTACGCCGGGCAGGGCGTGCACTGGTCGGAGGCCTACGACGCGTTGCGCGCGCTGGCCGAGCACCTGGCGATCCCGGTCATGACCAGCCTGCCCGGCAAGAGCGCGTTCGACGAGACCCACCCGCTCGCGCTCGGCTCGGGCGGCAACGGCATCAACGGCTGCGTGCGCAAGTGGCTCGATGAATGCGACGTGCTGTTCGGCATCGGCTGCAGCTTCACCGCCACCTCGTTCGGGCTGGCGATCCCCGCGGGCAAGCGCGTGATCCATGCCACGCTCGATCCGCTCGACATCGACAAGTCGGTGCCGTGCGAGGTCGCGCTGGTCGGCGACGCGAGGCTGACGCTCGCGGCGCTGCTCGAGGCGGTGAAGCGCCGCGTGCCTGAGGCGCACGACGGGTCTGCCGTCGCGGAACGGATCAAGGCAGTCGAAGTCGAATGGTTCGCGCGGTGGCAGGCCAAGTGCACCCAGGAGACCAGCCCGCTGTCGCCCTACAGGGTGCTGTGGGACCTGCAGCAGACGGTCGACGTCGCCAGCACCATCATCACGCACGATGCCGGCAGCCCGCGCGACCAGCTGGTGCCGTTCTGGAAGAGCCGCAGCCCGCACGGCTACATCGGCTGGGGCAAGTCGACCCAGCTCGGCTACGGCCTCGGCCTGGCGATGGGCGCCAAGCTCGCCTGCCCCGACAAGCTGTGCATCAACGTCTGGGGTGACGCGGCGATCGGCTTCACCGGGACCGATCTCGAGACCGCGGCGCGCGAGGGCATCCCGATCCTCTCGATCCTGCTCAACAACCAGGCGATGGCGATCGAGCTACCGGTTATGCCCGAGGCGACGGCCAAGTACCGCGCGACCGACATCTCCGGCGACTACGCGGCCTTCGCGCGCTCGCTCGGCTGCCACGGCGAACGGGTGACCGCGGCGGGCGAGATCGTCCCGGCGCTGCGTCGCGCGATCGCCGCGACCGAGGCCGGTCAGCCGGCGCTGGTCGAGTTCATCACCGAGCAGGAAACGCAGATATCGCGCGGGTAACCCTGTGCGGACATACGTAACCGGCTCTTAACCAAGCTTGCCGCATAGCCGCCCTAACCCGGAGACTTGGGGGCGGGTGCAATGGATGATCTGCTGGCGGAATTCGTCGCCGAAACTCGCGAAATGCTGGCCGCCCTCGCCGGCGAAATCGTTGCCTGGGAGGCCAACCCGGGCGACCGCGCGCGGCTCGATACGATCTTCCGCTTCGTCCACACCGTCAAAGGCAACTGCGGGTTCTTCGATTTTCCGCAGCTGGAATCGCTGAGCCACGCCGCCGAGGACGCGCTCGCCGACGTCCGCGCCGGGCGCCGCCAGGCCGACAGCCGGCTGGTCGATGCGGTGCTCGCGGTGATCGATCGCATCGGCGTGATGATCGCCGAGATCGAGCGCGGCGAACCGCTGTCCGAAGCCGCCGACGAGGTGCTCATCGCGGCGCTCTCGGGCGCGCTCGAGGACCCCGAGCAAGCCTTCGCCAGCGTAGCCGGCGGCAGCGCCCAGCGCTCCGCGGCGCCGGCGGCCGAGCAGCGCACGATCCGCTTGCCGGTCGAGCTGATCGACCAGGTGATGAGCGGCGTCTCCGAGATGGTGCTGGCGCGCAACGACCTCGCGCGCCGGATGCAGAGTCTTGGCGCCGACACCGGGCTCGAGGCGCCGTTCTCGCGCCTGTCGGCGCTGATCGCCGAGGTGCGCGACGCGATCACCCGCACGCGCATGCGCCGCATCGAGGGCCTGTTCGGGACGTTCCCGCGGCTCGTCCGCGACCTGTCCGCCGAACTCGGCAAGCAGGTCTTCGTCGAGCTCGAGAATGGCGAGGTCGAACTCGACCGCGAGATGATCGAGCTGATCCGCGACCCGCTGCTGCATATCATCCGCAACGCCGTCGACCACGGCATCGAAGCGCCGGCCGACCGTCTCGCCGCGGGCAAGCGCGAAGCCGGCATGCTGACGATCTCGGCACGCCAGAGCGGCAACACCATTCTTATCGGGATCATGGACGACGGCCGCGGCATCGATGTCGAGCGGCTCGCTGCCAAGGCGATCGCCAGCGGCACGCACACCGCCGAGCAGATCGCCGCGATGAGCCGTGAGGAAAAGATCGAGCTGATCTACGAGGCCGGCCTGTCCACCGCCGAGAGCGTAACCGCGATCTCAGGCCGCGGTGTCGGCATGGACGTGGTCCGGGCGAATATCGAGAAGTTCGGCGGCACGCTCGAGATCGAATCGCTGCCGGGCGAGGGCACGCGCTTCCTGATCTGCGTCCCTCTGACGCTCAGCATCCTGCCCAGCCTGACGGTCGAGGCCGGCGGGCAGACCTTCGCGATCCCGCGGTCGTACGTCGAGGAGATCGTCAGCACCGCCGGCGGGCAGCTCGAGTTCGCCCAGGTCGGCGAGCGCCGCTTCGTGACCTTCCGCGATCGCCGGCTCGCCTGCGTCTCGCTCGGCGATGCGCTCGGGCTCGGCGGGGACGAGGCCGATGCTTCGCTGTTCGTGATCCTGCGTCTCGGCTGGGGTGACCTCTACGCGATGGCGGTCGACCGGATTTTCGATCATCACGAACTGGTCATCAAGCCGCTGTCGCCGGGGATCATGCAGAGCGGGCTGTTCGTCGGCTGCACCCAGCTCGACGACGGGACGCCGGTGCTGGTGCTAGACGTCGCCGCGATCGGCTACGGCGCGGGCATCCCGCGCGAGCTGCACCGCCCCTCGGCGATCGCTGCGCACGCCGCGCCGCGGGTCGAGAACGATGGCCTGCGGGTCATCCTGTTCCGCGCGCTCGACGGCGAGCGGCGGGCGATCGCGATGAGTGCGGTCGAACAGGTCGAGCGGGCGCCCGCTTCGGCCGTCCGCCGCCCCGGCGCCGATGCCCAGATCGTTCTCGGCGAAGAGATCCTGCCGCTCGCCGGTGTCACCGAAGGCTGCGAACTGCCGCCGACTCTCACCGTGCTGCGGCTCGGCGACGGCGGCGAGCGGATCGCCTACGCCGCGAGCGAGGTGCTCGACATCGCCGTGCTCAATGGCGTGCTCAAGCGCGTCAACGGCCAGACCCAGGTCGTCGGCGTGACCATGATCGACGGCGAGACGGCCGAGCTGGTCGATTGCCACGCGCTGTTCTCGAGCCTCGCCTCGCAGTCGGCGGGCCACGGCGCGCTGACCTGCCGCCTCGACGGGGACGATGCGTGGCTGCGCAACTTCCTCGGCCCGATCATCGAGGCGGCCGGGTACCGCATCGTTCCGGAAGGGCCGGCGGACATCGCCTTCCTCGACGGCGACGCCGAGGACGACGCCGAATGCGAGGCGCGCAAGGCCATCCGCCTGCGCGACGGGCCGGGCTCGGCCAGCGGCGGCGACGGCATCTACCGCTACGACCGCGCCGGGCTGATGGCCGCGCTGCTGCGCGCCGGAGAGGAGCTCGCGGCATGATCGAGATGCTGCTCGTGGTCGTGCTCGCGGGGCGCCGCGCCGTCCTCCCGGCGATTGCCGTCAACTCGGTCATCGAGGTGTCCGAAGTCACGCCGATTCCGCGCACCTCGGCGCATATCGCCGGCCTCGCCGCGCTGCGCAGCCGGCCGCTGACGCTGATCGATTGCGCGGCCTCGCTCGGCGCCGGCCGCGACGCGTCCGATCCGCGGACATGCCGCGCGGTGGTCGTCGAGCACGAGGGCCATCTCTACGGCCTGCTGGTCGAGGCGGCCGACGACATCGTCGCCGCGCTCGGCGAGCCGGGGCCGCTCGGCGCCGATCCCGGGCCGGGCTGGTCGCGCGTTGCGACCGGTCGCGTCGAGACCGAAGCCGGCGCGCTGCCGTTCCTCGATATCGGCGCGCTGATCGCCGGCCCGCCCGAAAGCCTCGCGGCTTAAGCGAATGCTTACACTCGTAACGTACAGTTCAGAACGATAACCAGCCAAGGATTGGGCGCCATGAAACACTGCCTCATCGTCGATGACTCGCGAGTGATCCGGAAGGTCTCGCGGCACATCGTCGAGAGCTTCGCGTTCGAAGTCACCGAAGCCGAGAACGGCCAGGACGCGCTCGCCAAGTGCGGCGAGGCGATGCCCGACCTGATCCTGCTCGACTGGAACATGCCGGTGATGAACGGGATCGAGTTCATCTCCGCGCTGCGCCGCCAGGACGGCGGCGACCGGCCCAAGGTCGTGTTCTGCACGACCGAGAACGACGTCGCGCATATCCGCGAGGCGATCGAGGCCGGCGCCGACGAATACGTGATGAAGCCGTTCGACCACGACACCTTGCAGATGAAGTTGCAACTCATCGGCGCAGCCTGAGGTTTTGAAAATGGGCACCGCGCCTGGGATCGCGGTACGCGACACGGCCCGCTCGACGGCCGCCGATCCGGTTCGCGTGCTCGTGGTCGACGATTCACCGACCGTTCGCGCGGTCTTCGCCAGACTGATCGGGGCCGAAGCCGACCTTGAGGTCGTGGCTTCCGAAGAGAGCGCCGAGCGGGCCCTCGCGGCGCTGCTGCAGACCTCGCCCGACGTCATCCTGCTCGACCTCGACATGCCCGGGATGGGCGGGCTCGACGCGATGCCGCGGATGATCGAGCTGGCCGCCCCGGCGCGCGTGCTGGTGGTCTCGTCGCTGACCGTGCGCGGGGCCGAGCAGACCCTTGCCGCGCTTTCGCTCGGCGCCGCCGACACGCTCGCCAAGCCGAAGCCCGGCCAGTTCGACAAGGACTATCGCGCCACGCTGCTGCGCAAGATCCGGCTGCTCGGCCGCGTCGCCAAGCGCGCCCGCGAGAAGTCGTCGCCGCCGGCGCAGCCGCAGCTGCGGCCGCATCCGAAGGAGCTGCCGCACCTGATCGCGATCGGCGCCTCGACCGGCGGGATCCACGCGCTCGGACAGCTGCTCAGCGCGCTCAGCCCGCGGGTGCAGCTGCCGATCCTGGTCACCCAGCACCTGCCCGGCTCGTTCATGGATCCGTTCGTCCGACAGCTGCACGTCGCCTCGGGCCGCGCAGCCGTCGTCGCCAGCGAAGGCATGGCGGTCGCGCCGGGCAAGATCATCGTCGCGCCCGGCAACGCGCACCTGACGCTCGCCGGCGACGGCGACGGCGGGGCGGTCGTGCGGCTGCAGGACGGACCGGTCGCCAGCGGCTGTCGGCCGTCGGTCGATCCGATGTTCGAGAGCTGTGCGTCGATCTACGGCGCGCATGCGCTCGGCGTGGTGCTGTCGGGCATGGGCCGCGACGGGGCGGAAGGCGCCGCGCAGATCGTCCGCGCCGGCGGCACGATCATGGCGCAGGACGCCGCCAGCTCGGCCGTTTGGGGGATGCCGGGCGCGGTCGCCACGGCCGGACTGGCTTCGGCCGTGCTGCCGCCCGAGCAGATCGCCGCGCGCATCGCAGCCTCGGTAGGGGCATCGTGATGGACCAGAGCCAGAATGCGCTCGGCATCGTTGCCGGCCTGCTCGAGGCGCGCACCGGGCAGAAACTCACCTCCGACCGCCTGTGGCGCGTCGGCACGGCGCTGTCCGGGTTGCTGCGCGAGAAGGGGCTCGACACGCTCGAGGACCTCGCGGTGCGGCTCGGCCAGCCGAACCAGGGCGCCCTCGCCCAGCAAGTGGTCGAGGCGCTGCTCAACAACGAGACCTACTTCTTCCGCGACCGGGCGATGTTCGATCACCTGCAGCGCAACGTGCTGCCGGCGCTGGCCGAGCGGCGGCAGTCCGTGCGCCGGCTGTCGATCTGGTCGGTCGGCTGCTCGACCGGGCAGGAGGCCTATTCGCTGGCGATGCTGTTCGCCGAACAGCCGCTGCGCTGGCGCGACTGGACGATCGACATCCTCGGCACCGACGTCGCCCGCTCGGTCGTGCTTGCCGCGCGCGAAGGCAACTTCTCGCAGTTCCAGATCCAGCGCGGCCTCGGCGTGGCACAGATGGTCAGCTTCTTCGAGGAGACCCGCACCGGCTGGCGGGCGACCGAGGCGCTGCGCAACATGGTCCGCTTCGAGCAGCACAACCTGCTCGACACGCCGCCCGATCCGGGCCGCTTCGACCTCATCCTGTGCCGCTACGTGCTGCTCTATTTCGACCGGCCGACACGCCAGCGCGCGTTCGAGCGGCTGGCCGCGGCGCTGGCCGCCGACGGGCGGGTCATGCTCGGCGCCGGCGAGACGACCGCCGGGCAGACCGACGTGTTCCTGCCCGAGAAAGGGGTGACCGGATTCCACCACCTGGCGACCGCCGCCAGCGGTACCGCCGCGGCGGGAGAATGCCGGTTGGGCCGGTCTGCCTAAGGTAAATCGAGGGTTACTGAAACTTAAGCACTACGCTCTAGGGCGGTAGCCGAAGAAATCCGTTGGGGAGGGGCTCCTTCGTGTTGCAAGCCATTGGCCTCAAGCAGGTGCGGCCGCCAGTGCTCGTGATAGCGCCGGTTGCCGTTCTGACGCTTATTTCGGCCAGCATCATGGCGCTCCTGCTGCAGCAAACCGGGCCCGACTTCGGGCCGGGATGGGCCATCGTCGCGATCGGCGGCACCGCCTACGCGGTCGCGGTCGTCCTGCTGGTGCGCTTCGGGCTGTCGAACATCGGCCAGCTCGAGGACCTCAGCCTGACCGACAGCCTCGCCGCCATGCCCAACCGCCGCGCGCTGCACATCGACTACATGCGCCATCCCGAAGGCCAGGAGCGGGCGCTGGCGCTGATCGACCTCGACGGCTTCAAGTCGATCAACGACCAGTACGGCCACTTCGTCGGCGACCGGCTGATCAAGGAATGCTCACGGCTGCTGGCCGAAGTCTGCGGCAACGAGGCGCGCGCCTACCGGCTCGGGGGTGACGAGTTCGCCATCCTGGTGGTCGGCCCGATCGCCGGCAACATCCTCGAAGGCATCTGCCACACGCTGATCGCCCGCCTCGGGCAGGCGATGCTGATCGACGATCGCAAGCTCACCGTCGGCGCGAGCATCGGCCTGTCGCGCAGCAGCGGGCGCGACGGGCTGTCGTCGTCGGAACTGCTGCGCCGCTCGGACATGGCGATGTACGCCTCGAAGGAAAGCGGCCGCAACCGCTGCACCTGGTTCACCGAGGACTTCGACCGCAACCGCGACATCGCCCAGCAGGTCGAGGAAGACCTGCGCGAGGCGCTCAAGCGCAGCGAGTTCCGGCTCGCCTACCAGCCGCTCGTCGCGGCGCACACCGGCGAGATCGTCGCGGTCGAGGCGCTGCTGCGCTGGCAGCGCGAGGACGGGACGATGATCAGCCCCGGGATGTTCATCCCGATCGCCGAGAAGTGCGGGCTGATCTACCCGATCGGCCTGTGGGTGCTGCGGACCGCGTGCCGCGAGGCGCTCGACTGGGACGGCATCAAGCTGTCGATCAACGTCTCCCCGGCGCAGCTGCGCAACCCGGAATTCCCGATCGAGCTCGGCCACATCCTCGAGGAAACCGGCTTCCCGCCGGCGCGGCACGAGCTCGAGGTGACCGAGACCTACCTGGTCACCGACCCGGTCGTCGCCAACCGCAATCTCGACGTGATCCGCAAGTTCGGCGTTGGCATCGCGCTCGACGATTTCGGCACCGGCTACGCCTCGATCGGCTTCCTCAGGAACTTCCGGTTCGAAAAGCTCAAGCTCGACCGCACGATGGTCGTCGATGCCGGGCTGGACAGCGGCTCGCTGGCGATGATGGCCTCGAGCATCGCCGTGGCCCGGGCGATGGACATGGAAGTCACCGCCGAAGGCGTCGAGACGGAGGCCCAGGCGGACCTCGTCCGCACCGCCGGCTGCGACCACATTCAGGGCTGGTACTACTACAAGGCGCTCGGTGCGGACGACATCCGCCTGCGCCTCGACGAAAATCGCGCGTGCCGCGACGGCGGCCGCAAGCGCATTGGGAGCAAACATGGACATGTCGGATAAGATCGTCGGCGCCGAGGCCGACGAGCTCGAACGCGATCGCGAGCTGCTGCGGGCGGAACCCCACGGCCCTCGTCCCGCGTCGTTCGGTCACCTTGCCAGCTACTCGGTGGGCAGCAAGCTCAAGCTGATGTTCGGTGCCGCCGCGGGCGCGGCGGTGCTGCTCGGCTCGGTCGCGCTGTTCGCGCTGAGCGACAGCGACGGCTCGGTCGACGGACTGCTGTTGACCATGTCGGTCATCGCCGTGGTCGTCGCCGCGATCGGCGCGCTGTCGATCCGCTTCGTGCAGACCGAGCTGGTCCATCCGCTCGAGCAGGTCTGCGAGGCGATGCGCGAGCTGGCCGAGGGCAACCGCGAAGTCCACGTGCCGCACGACGAGCGCGGCGACGAGATCGGCGCGATGGCGCGCTACCTGGTGGTGATCAAGAAAGCCGCCGGCAAGTTCGACCGCATGCGCAAGGAGCGCGAGGAGTCCGAGGCCGAAGAGGCGCGCCGCCTGGCCGAGCTCGAAAGCGAGCGCGAGGAACACCGCGCCAAGCAGGCGGAGACGCTGGTCACGCTGGCCGACAAGTTCGAGCGCACGATCGGCGACATCGTCAGCGGCGTGGCCGCGGCCTCGAGCCAGCTGCAGGCGACGGCCAGCTCGATGGCGTCGGCCGCCGAGCAGTCGGCGATGCAGTCGGGCGACGTCTCGGCGAGCCTCAACGAGGCCTCGGCGGGCGTGACCGCGGCCGCTGCGGCGAGCGACGAGTTCGCCATGTCGATCGGTGAAATCAGCCGCCAGGCGTCGACCTCGGCCGAGCTCGCCCGCAAGGCCTCGACCGCGGCCGAGGAAGCCGACACCACGATCTCGGCGCTGACCCAGTCGGCCAGCCAGGTCGGCGACATCGTCGAAATGATCTCGACCATCGCCCTGCGCACGAACCTGCTGGCGCTCAACGCCTCGATCGAGGCGGCGCGCGGCGGCGAAGCCGGGCGCGGGTTCGCGGTCGTCGCCGCCGAGGTCAAAGAGCTGGCGACGCAGACCGGCAAGGCGACCGAGGAAGTCGCCGGGCAGATCCGCGCGATCCAGGAGACGACTTCGGCCAGCGTCGAGGCGCTGCGCGCCATCGCCAGCCAGATCCAGCAGCTCGAGGCGACCTCGGTGTCGATCGCCGCGGCGGTCGACCAGCAGTCGGTCGCCGGGCAGGACCTCGCGCGCTCGATCGATCTCGCCGCGCGCAACACCGAGGACGTGTCGAGCAACATCGGCCAGCTGCGCGAGACCTCGCTGGCGACCGGCGCTGCCGCGAGCCAGGTGCTGACCTCGTCGACCGAGCTCGAGCAGCAGGCGGCGATGCTCAAGAGCCAGGTGCAGGAATTCCTGAGCCACGTCCGCGCCGCCTGAGGGCGGCCGGAGGAGCCCCGCCCGCTCCTGCGGGACGTTGATCGCGAG
>JAEZES010000200.1 GCA_023432995.1 Pseudomonadota bacterium | reverse complement strand
GCCTTGTCGGTGATCGGTCTGCGACCGGCTCAGGCGTCGTAGTCGCCGCCGACCGAATTCGAGCGGGCCGGGGCCGCGGCCGACAGGCGCATCGCCTCGGCCGACTGGCTCAGCGAGCCGATCTCATCCGCCTCGTCCTCCTCGTCGGGCAGCACGCGCTGCAGCGACTGGACGAGGCTCTCGTGAAGCTGCTTCGGCCGCACCGTCTGCTCGGCGATCTCGCGCAGGGCGACCACCGGGTTCTTGTCGCGGTCGCGGTCGATGGTCAGCTCGGCGCCGCCCGAGATCTCGCGCGCACGCTGCGAGGCAAGCAGCACCAGGTCGAAACGGTTGGGAACCTTGTCGACGCAATCTTCGACAGTAACGCGCGCCATGGGGCACTCCGGAAATGCGGGTTGTTCGGAAAGCGCGCCACTTAGGCGCCGGGCACCGGCAAGTCAAGGTTTCCACCCGGTGCGAAGGCGCTACAAGGCCGCATGGCCGACAGCGACGCGCCGAGCGGTGAGTACTGCGATCCGCGCCCGTTCTCGGTCGAGGCGCAAGGCCACGCGCTGGCCTTCTATCCCGGGGGGCGCGAGCGGTTCGACGCCCTGCTCGGTCTCATCTCCGGCGCCGAGCGCTCGCTCAAGATCGCGTTCTACATCTTCGCCACCGACGAGAGCGGCGAGGCCGTGCGCGACGCGCTGGTCGAAGCTGCGCGGCGCGGAGTCGACGTGCGCGTCATCGTCGACGGGTTCGGCGCCGACGCCGGCGAAGCGTTCTTTGCATCGCTGGTCGAGGCGGGCGGCCACTTCTGCTGCTTCCTCCCGCGACTGACCCGCGGCTACCTGATCCGCAACCACCAGAAGCTGGTCGTCGCCGACGGGCGGGTGGCGATGCTCGGCGGGTTCAACGTCGAGAACACCTATTTCGCGGTCCCGGGCGAGGAAGGGTGGAGCGATCTCGGCTTCACGGTCGAGGGGCCGGTCGTCGAGCGGATCGAGGCCTGGTTCGACCAGCTCGAGGCATGGGTCACGCATCCCAAAGCGCAGTTCCGGGGTATCCGGCGGCGAGTGAGGGAATGGAACGGCGGCACCGGCCCCGTGCGGCTGCTGATCGGCGGGCCGACCTTGCGGCTGTCGAGCTGGGCGCGGCTGGTCAGCCAGGACCTCGTCGAGGGCGACCGTCTAGACCTGATCACGGCCTACTTCTCGCCGTCGCGACGCTTGTCCAAGCGCATCCGCGCGATCGCTGCCAAGGGGCGGACCCGCATCCTGCTGCCGGCCAAGTCCGACCACGCGGTGACGATTCGCGCGGCGAGAGCCTATTACGGCCGGCTGCTCGAGGCGGGGGTGCGCATCTGGGAGTTCCAGCCGTGCCGGCTGCACACCAAGCTGATCGTGCTCGACGACGCGGTCTATCTCGGCAGCGCCAACTTCGATGCCCGCAGCCTCTACATCAACCTCGAAATCGTGCTGTTCATCGAGGACGCTGGACTGGCGCGACGGCTGCGGCAGTACATGGACGACCTGATCGTCGCTTCGCGAGAGATCACCCCGGCCATCCATGCCCAGCGGGCGACGTGGTGGAACCGCATGCGCTGGCGCCTCGCGCTGTTCCTGGTGGCGGTGATCGACTACACGCTCCACCGCCAGTTCAATCTGTTCCGCTGAGCCCTCGCTCGGCCGCGGAGAGCGGACTCAGTCGTAGCCGCCCGGATACTCGCCCGGCACGAGATCGCTGAACTTGGTGATCTTGGGCTCGAAGCGCAGCCGTACCTTGCCGGTGGCGCCGTGGCGCTGCTTGGCGATGATCAGCTCGGCGAGCCCGAACACCCGTTCCATCTCGGCCTGCCACGCAGAGTGCGCCTCGTGCGCCTTCATGTCGTCGTCGCCGCTCGGCACTTTGGGCTCGCGCGCGGCGACGTAGTAGTCCTCGCGGTAGATGAACCAGACCATGTCGGCGTCCTGCTCGATCGAGCCCGACTCGCGCAGGTCGGACAGCATCGGCCGCTTGTCCTCGCGCTGCTCGACCGCGCGGCTGAGCTGCGACAGCGCGATCACCGGGACCTGCAGCTCCTTGGCCAGCGTCTTCAGGCCGCGGCTGATCTCGGAGATTTCGTTGACGCGGTTGTCCTGGCTGCGCTGGCTGCCCTGCAGCAGTTGCAGGTAATCGACCACGATCAGCCCGATGTCGTGCTTGCGCTTCAGCCGCCGGGCGCGCGTGCGCAGCGCGGCGATGGTCAGCGCCGGGGTATCGTCGATGTACAGCGGCAGCTCGGCGAGCCGCTGGCTGGCGTAGGACAGCTGCTGAAAGTCGTCGCGGCTGATCTTGCCCATGCGCAGCGCCTCGGACGGAATCCCGGCCTGCTCGGCGAGAATGCGCGTCGCCAATTGGTCGCTCGACATCTCGAGGCTGAACAGGGCGACCGCCGCGCCGACGGTCTTCTCGATTCCGTCGCGCCGGTCGCGCAGCAGGCGATCGGCGGCGTTGAAGGCGATGTTGGTCGCCAGCGAGCTCTTGCCCATGCCCGGGCGGCCGGCGAGAATGATCAGGTCGCTGTCGTGCAGCCCGCCGCACTTGTCGTTGATCGAGGCGAAGCCGGTGGTCTTGCCCGAGACGTGGCCGCCCGAGTTGATCGCCGTCTCGATCATCTCGAGCGCCTTGTTGGTTGCGCCGCGGAAGCTCTCCGCCTCGCTGCTGCCGGCGGCGCCTTCGGCGACGCGGAACAGCGCCGCCTCGGCTTCCTCGATTTGCCGCATCGGCTCGACCTCCTCGGAGGTGTCGAGCGCGCCTTCGACCAGCTCGCGGCCGACGCTGACCAGCTCGCGCAGCAGCGCGAGGTCGTAGATCTGCTGGGCCAGCTCGCGCGGCGCGAGCAGGCCCTGGCCGTCCGCCGTGAGCCGGGCGAGATATTGCGTGCCGCCGAGCTCGGCCATCGCCGGATCGGTCTCGAAATAGGGCTTCAGCGTCACCGGGGTGACGACCATCTGCTTGTCGAGCAGCACCAGCACCCGCTCGAAGATGCGCGCGTGCAGCGGCTCGAAGAAGTGATCGGGCCGGAGCGGGACCGAAAGCTCCTCGAGCAGCCGGTTGTCGATCAGCACCGCGCCGAGAAAGGCGGCCTCGGCCTCGAGATTCGCCGGCAGTGCGCGCCCCGCGGGCACATCCGCCGCGGGGCGGTCGAGTAGGTCTTGGTCGGCCATCGGCCTCTGATGCGCGCGGTCGAGTCCGGCCGCAAGTGGGGCGGTCCGAAATCGCCTTGTGGATAGCGTGGATGAGACGCTGCAAAGGCGAGGATTGGCTTGCCGCGCTGCATCTGCGAAGAGCGATCATGGCCGACCACCGCATTGCCCGTGTCACGCTCGACGAAGCGACCGTGCTGCGGCGCAGCGATGCGGTCGAGCAGGAGCGCGAGGTGGCGCTGCGCGACCTCGAGGCCGACAACGCCTTCCACCCGTTGCGTGCGGCCGAGCGTGGCCACCAGGGGCCGTGGTCGATCGAGCTGTCGGTAGCCGACGGCCGGCTGGCGATGGCCATCCGCGACCGTGACGGGACCGATGCCGGCACAATCGGCCTGGGGCTGGCGCGGTTCCGCCGCGTCGTGCGCGAGTACTTCGCGATCTGCGATTCCTACCACAAGGCGCTGCGCAAGGCCTCGGCGCAGGAGATCGAGACGCTCGACATGGCCCGCCGCGCGATCCACGACCGCGCCACGCGGCAACTGCTCGAGGGCCTCGAGGGAAAGGTCGAAACCGACTTCGCGACCGCGCGGCGACTCTTTACGCTGATCTGCGTGCTCCATATCAAGGTCTGACGGAGCGGGGGACGGGCGTACATTCATGGGTCGCAAGCGCGCAATTTCGTGGCGCACGCGCATCGTCGCGCTGCTCGCGCTGGTCCTCGCCGGTGCCGGCGGGTGGCTGTGGTGGCAGGGCCGGCACTGGGCGCCGCCGCGCAGCGAGTTTCCCCAGCAGGGCGTGCTGATCGGAGCCGACGACGGCCAGGCCGACTTCAAGGCCTTGAAGGCGATCGGCGCCGACTTCGTCTATCTCGAGGCGAGCGGCGGCGCGACGGCGCGCGACGGCGCCTTCGCCGGCAACCTCGCGCGGGTGCGCGAGAGCGGGCTGCCGTTCGGCGTGGTCCATGCCTACGACCCGTGCATCGCGGCGGAGCGGCAGGCCGGCAACTTCGTCACGATCGTCCCGCGAGACGAGCGGCTGTTGCCGCCCGCGATCGAGCTCGAGCGGCTGGCTGCCGAATGCGCCGACCCGGTCAGCGAGGCCGCGGTCGAGAGCGAGCTGACCACGTTCCTCAACCAGATCGAGGGCCACGCCGGCAAGCCGGCGGTGCTCAAGCTCGCGCCGGCGTTCGAGGAGCGCTATCACGTCGCGGCGCGGATCGAGCGCAACCTGTGGCTGGAGCGCGACTGGCTCCAGCCTGCCTATGCCGGGAGACCGTGGACCTTGTGGACCGCCAATTCGCACCTGCGCACCGCCGCGAGCGACCGGCCGCTGCGCTGGGTCGTGCTGCAGCCGTGAGCCATGCCGGGCAAACGCGCGACGCGCTGATCGCCGCCGCCCGCGCGGCGCAGGCCGATGCCTACGCGCCCTACTCGGATTTTCGCGTCGGCGCCGCGCTCCGCTTCGCCGACGGAACGACGGTGACCGGCGGCAACGTCGAGAACGCGAGCTACGGTCTGTCGCTGTGCGCCGAGACCGTCGCGGTCGCCAAGGCTTTCGCCGAAGGCCGCCGCGGCGGGCTCGAGGCGGTCGCCGTCACCGCGAGCGGCGACGGGCTGGTTACCCCCTGTGGCCGCTGCCGGCAGGTGCTGTTCGAGCTCGCCGACCTCGGCGGGACCGACCCGGTGGTCTACTGCTGCGGTCCGTCGGACGTGCGCGAAACGCGACTGTCCGAGCTCCTCCCCGCCGCGTTTGGGCCGGGCAGCCTGGGCTGATCATTTCAATCCCGCCGCGTTCGGTGCTATCGTCGGCACAAACGGAGGTTATTCGACGATGGGTGGATTGAGCATCTGGCATTGGGTGATCGTCGCGCTGGTGATCCTCGTGCTGTTCGGCCGCGGCAAGATCAGCGAGATGATGGGCGATTTCGGCAAGGGCGTGTCGAGCTTCAAGAAGGGGCTGGCCGAAGGCGACGACGCGGCCAAGCCGGCGGCGCAGATTCCTCCGCCGGCCGCCGCTCCGACGCCGACGCCCGAGGCGAGCCCCGCGCCAACGAGCGAGAGCGACAAGACCTGATCGTCGCGCCGGCTCCGGGAGAGGAACCCCGCCGATGATGAACCGGGCCGACAACGAGTTGCTGACCCGCGTCGGCCCCGGGACGCCGATGGGCGCGATGCTGCGCGAATACTGGGTGCCGGCGTGCCGCTCGGCGAAGCTCGAGGCCGACGGCGCGCCCGAACGGGTCCGCCTGTTCGGCGAGAACTTCGTCGTCTTCCGCGCGACCGACGGCCGCGTCGGCTTCATGCAGGAAGCCTGCCCACACCGCTGCGCCAGCCTGGCGCTCGCGCGCAACGAGGCCAACGGGCTGAGGTGCGTGTTCCACGGCTGGAAGTTCAGCGTCGACGGGCGCTGCGTCGACGCGCCGACCGAGCCGCGCGAGCAGCGCGAGCGCTTCGCCCGCTCGGTGCCGGTGCGCAGCCACCCGACCCACGAAGCGGGCGGACTGGTGTGGGTCTACATGGGTGCGCAGGCGACGCCGCCGCGCTTCCCCGACTACGAGTTTACCACGCTGCCCGAAAGCCAGGTCCAGCCCTATCGCGGCATCATCCGGACCAATTGGCTGCAGGGACTGGAGGCGCTGCTCGATTCGGCGCACGTCACTTTCCTGCACTCGGCCAATCTCAACTCGGAGCGCGGGCGCAGCTACTTCAAGGCCGAGAGCGATTACATGCTCAACGACGGCGCGCCGGTGTTCGAGTTCGACGAGCGCCCCTACGGCTTCCGCGAAGGCGCCATCCGCGAAGAGGGCGAGGCCCGCTCCTATGCGCGCGTGCGCGAGGTCTCGTTGCCGTTCTTCTCGTTCATCCCTTCGGCCCCGAGGGGGCCGCGGATCGTCTGCTGCTCGATTCCGATCGACGACGTCACGACCGCGCAGTGGTACATCGCCTACGATACCGACGAGCCGCTGCGGCCCGACCTGTTCGGCGCGTTCGGGATGTGGTCCGGCGATCCCGACCACTTCAACTCCGACATGGGCGGGCCCGAAAACCTGTGGCACCAGGACCGCCAGGCGATGAAGGACGGCCACTGGAGCGGCATCACCGGCCGCGGCAACGCCTATGAGGATTTCGCGGTGCAGGAATCGATGGGTCCGATCGTCGATCGCAGCCAGGAATATCTCGGGACCTGCGACCGCGTGATCTATCGCGCCCGCCAGCTGCTGCTTGACGCGGTGAAACGGCACCGCGACACGGGCGAGCTGTCGTTCGTCGACGACGCGATCGACTACAGCAGCATCCGCGCGGTCAGCTTCGCCTTCCCGCGCGAGGCCGACTGGCGGCAGATCGACCCCTTCGACCTGCGCGAAGCCGCGGAATAGCTTCCCGAATCCGGCGATCGACGGCCCCAGGCGCTTGCCAGCGGGGCCGGCCTTGCGCCAGTATCCCGGTGCTCGTCTATGTCCGCCGGATGGATCATCATTGTCGCGCTCGTCGCGATCGGAACCGGGGCTGCGCTGTGGGCCGCCGCGCGCTGGCTGGCGACCTCGTGGGAAGTGCTCGACGATGACCAATTGAGCGAGAGACTCGGTCCGCGCGGTTTGTCGCATTCGGCGGCGGTGTGGTTCCACATCAGGGGGTGGTTCACCGGCGGGCCGCGCCGGCTGACCTACCGGCGCGACAAGCTCGGCCGGTTCCGCAAGATCCGCCGCTAGCGGTCAGACATAGTTCGCCACCCAGGCGATCGCGATCGCCGCGGGCAGGAACAGCGCCTGGGCCAGCAGCGTGCCGGCGAGGCGGCTGAACGAGATCCACACGATCGTTCGCCGGAACAGCGGCTCGCTCACGCGGCCTTCGACCACGTCGTCGGTCATCACCGAAAGCTGGGGGTCGATCAGCGCGAACAGCAGGATCGTCGCGAAGCCGTTGACCACCGCCGAGAGCTGCGAGGCGGTCACGCGGAACTCGGGGTTGAGGTAGCCGGCGTAGAGCGAGGCCAGCACGCCGACGGTCAGCAGCGCCTGCGCCAGGCAGTTGGCCAGCAGCACGCCCCAGCCGACGCCGCGCGGGCGGGCGAGGTCTCGCAGCTGCGCGGTGCTCGGCAGGGCGAGCGAATCGCGGATCGTTCGCAGACCCGAGGGGGTGGCGCTCGCCAACAGCATGCGCGTGGTCGAGCGATGCTCCTGGAAGTAGCCGATCGCGCTGACGAACAGGCGCTGCGCGGTCGGCACGAGCAGGATGCCGACGAAGACCGCCACGGCGGCCGACAGCAGCACCAGCCGGAAGTCGCCGAGCAGGGCCTCGCCGCCGTCGTCCGCCAGGCGCAGCTCGATCCGCTTGGCGAGGAACGGTGCGAGCAGGCTGTTCGACAAGCGCGAGATCAGCACCAGGATGTTGAACAGCGCGAAGCTCATCGCGATCCGCCGGGTGCGCACTCCGGCGATGCGCGCCGCGTAGGCCAGCGTGCCGATCAGGTTGATGCCTGCGGTGAGGGCGCAGATGACGATCAGCTGGGCGTCGAGGACCATCGCGCCAGACTAGGCGCCCTGCATCATCCCCGCCAGCGCAGCGCCCGCGGTTTCCCCGCTCGCGCGAGCGGCTTCGGGCACGGCGATGCCATCGGCCGTCAGCTGCCGCGCACGACGACCTTGTACTTCTGTCCGGAGACGACCCGATCGTTCGCGGTCAGGCCGTTGAGCACCCGGAAGCGCTCTACCTGGGCGTCGGTGTAGACCATCCGGGCGGCGAGGCTTTGCACGGTGTCGTTGGCGCCTGCCGTGACGACGTCGATCCTGCGCGGGATGACCTGCGCCGCTTCGGCCTGGCTGATCCGCCGCAGCGATTCGAACATCGGGTTGAACACCGACGCGCCGCCCGCCGGGGTGATCGTCGCGAAATGCACCGCCTGGTCGTTGGCCAGCTGATAGGCGAACACGACCACGTCGAGGCTGCCCTGGCTGTTGTTGACCCGGGCGGTGCCATAGGCCGCGGGAATCCCGTTCACCGTGGTGCGCTGCAGGCTCTGCGGAGCGAGTTGCGTCTGGCTCCCGCCGATCGCCTGGAACGCCTGCCGCACGTAAGTCTCGAGGTTGCCGTTATAGGCGGCGGCCGTCAGCTGGGCGCGACCGCTCTGCCCGTTGATCGAGACCGCGCGCGTGCCGTTGACCATGTAGAACCCGCTCGGCACCGAGAACGTCAGCCGCATGTCCGGGTGGATGAAGGTGCGGCCCTCGATCACCCCCTGCCGCGGATCGTCGCCGTAGAGGAGGCCGTCGATGCGGGTCAGGAACGTGTCGCGGTTGGTGACGCCGGTGCCGTTGCCGGCGAGGCGCAGCGCGTTCTGCACGCGGCCGGCCGGATCGGGGTGGGTCGAGGCCCATTCGGGGATCGTCGCGTCGCGGCCCTGGAGCTGCGCGTCGAGCGCGTTCTGCATCGCCAGGCTCTGCAGCACGGTGGCCATCGCCCGCGGATCGTAACCGGCGCTGCCCAGGTAGCGAATGCCGAGCTGGTCGGCCTCGGTCTCCTGGCTGCGCGAATAGCTGAGCGTGGCCAGTTGGGGCGCGGTCGACGCGAGCTGCTGGCCGAGCTGGCCGAGCTGGCTGTTGCCGAGCAGCACGCCCGACAGGATCGACCCGAGCACGCCGAGGACCTGGTTGCGCTGCGCGGTCTCCTGACGGCGCGCCGAGTGGCGCGCGGCGACATGGCCGACTTCGTGCCCGAGCACGCCGGCGAGCTCGGCCTCGTTGTTCATCAGCGAAACCAGCTGGCGCGTTATGTAGACGTAGCCGCCCGGCACCGCGAAGGCGTTGTCGAGCGAGCTGTTGAGCAGCGTGACCTCGAACGACGACTGCGAGCCGAGGCCCGATTGCGCGGCGATGTTCTGGCCGACCTGTTCGACGTAGCCGGTCTGCGGTCCGCTGTACGCGCCGCCGAACTCGGCCAGGAACTGCTCATGATACTGCGCACCTTGCTGCGCTTCGGCCTGGGTGATCGGCGCCCCGGCGGGCACGCTGGCGCCCGGCACGGTGGCACAGGCCACGAGGGTTCCGGCGGCAACGCCGGCAAGCACGAGCCACCTCAGGCGGCGCGCAGGACGATGGGGCATGTCTGGCCTCCTGTCAGCCCGTCCAAAGCGGCAGCCGCCGCCGAATGTCTGATGACAAAAGCCGCTCTCGCCCCGTTGGTTCCGCGCCCCAGGTGCTAGAGCACCGCGTCGAACGCCGCCTCGAGGCGGGCCAGGCTCGCCGGCACGTCCTTCAGCTTGTCGAGGCCGAACAGTCCGAGACGGAAGCTGCGGTAGTCGGGCCCTTCGTCGCACTGCAGGGGCACGCCCGCGGCGATCTGCAACCCGTGGGCGGCGAACTTGCTGCCGTTCTGGATCGCTGGATCGTCGGTATAGCTGACCACCACGCCGGGCGCGCCGAAGCCTTCGGCGGCGACAGAGGCGACGCCGCGTTCGGCGAGCATCCGCCGCACGGCGTTGCCCTGTTCCCATTGCGCGGCCTTGAGCGTGTCGAAGCCGATCTCCCGCGTCTCCTGCATCGACTTGTCAAACGCGCGCAGCGCGTCGGTCGGCATCGTCGCGTGGTACGCGTGGCCCCCGCCGAGATAGGCCTCCATGATGCCGTTCCACTTCAGGAGGTCCATCGCGAAGCTGGTCGACTGCGCGGCCTTGCAGCGGTCGAGCGCTTCCTCGGTCAGCATCACCAGCCCCGACGAGGGCGGCGCCGACCAGCCCTTCTGCGGGGCCGAGATCAGGACGTCGACGCCGGCCTCGCGCATGTCGACCCAGATCGCGCCCGAGGCGATGCAGTCGAGCACGAACAATGCGCCGACGTCGTGCGCGGCCTCGGCCACCGCGCGCACGTAGGCGTCGGGCAGGATGATACCCGACGCGGTCTCGACATGCGGGGCGAACACGACGTCGGGCCGATCGGCGTGGATCGAGGCGACGACCATCTCGATCGGCGGCGGCGCGAACGGCGCCTGCGCGCCGGCGCCCTGGCGCTGCGCCTTGAGCACGACTTCGCCCGCCGGGATCGCGCCGGCCTCGAAGATCTGGCTCCAGCGATAGGAGAAGAAGCCGTTGCGGATCACCAGCGCCTTGCGCCCGCTGACCAGCTGCCGCGCGACCGATTCCATCGCGTAGGTCCCGCCGCCGGGCACGATCACCGCGCGGTGCGCGCCATAGGCCTCGCACAGCGTCGCGTGAATCTCGCGCATGACCTGCTGGAACGCCTGGCTCATGTGGTTGAGCGAGCGGTCGGTGAACACGACCGAGTATTCGAGCAGGCCATCGGGATCGACGTCGGGGCGCAGGGCGGGCATCGGGTTCTCCTTCTCGGGGCCCCGATTGACGCGATTTGCCCGCCAGTCAAATGCGCTGCGCGGAAAGCGGCTCAAGAGTCGCGTTGTCCGCCTGCCGCGAGTGGGATAGACTTCCCGCGAGGCGCGGTCGCTGCGGGCCGCCGTCCTTTGGGAGGGAACAGGCATGTTGAAGGCAGTACGTCTCGCCGCGCTCAGCGCAGCGGCCTCGCTGATGGCGGCGCCGGCGATCGCCGCGGATTCGCCGGTCGTCGGTGTCTGGAACACCGAGGCCGTGACCGACTTCGGAACCTTCAAGGCGACGATGACCGTGACGGAGGCGGCCGACGGTTACACGATCGACTTCCAGGACATCCCGCCTGAAGGCGCGCCCGCCGGGCCGCCCGGGCCGGCGGGCACGATCAGCGACGTGGTCGTCGATGGCGCGAACTTCTCCTTCAAGCGCCAGCTGACCACGCCGGGCGGCGACATGACCCTGTCGTACACGGGCAGCGTCGAGGGCGACAAGCTGAGCGCCCAGGTCGATACCGGCCAGTTCGGCACGATCCCGGTTACCGGGACCCGCGGCAGCTAGCCTTCGAGCCACTCGGCCAGCGAGGCCAGGCAGTCCCGCGCGAGAAGCTTGCTCCGCTCCGGGCTCCAGCCCTGGTCGGGGTCGGGCAAGTCGTCGTTGTCCTTGAACGGCATCTCGAGCGTCATCGCGCAGGCGCCATAGCGCTCGGCGATCTGGTTCGTGCTCATCGACAGGTTGGCCTTGCCCGGCGCCGCCACGGCATAACCCTTGGCGGTCTGGAAATCCGGACTGCGGCGCTCGAGGATCGCGCGGTAGCGCTGGAATTCCGCGCCGAGCTCGTCGCGCCATGAGGGAATGCCCTCGAACCCGGCGAGGAAATTTGCGGCGATCGCCTCGTCGCCGTGCACGTCCATCGCGAAGCGCACGCCGGTCTCGTCCATCGCGGAACGGATCGCGAGGACCTCGGGCGAGCGCTCGGCGCTCGGTTCGTGCCACTCGCGGTTCAGATTGACCCCGGCGGCGTTGGTCCGCAGGTGCCCGCGGATCGAGCCGTCGGGGTTGCAGTTGGGGACCAGGTGCAGCCGGCAAGCGCGGCGCAGGACGCGCGCGACCGGATCGGCCGGATCGCACAGCGCCTCGAGCGCGCCCTCCATCCACCATTCGGCCATACTCTCGCCCGGATGCTGGCGGGCGATCAGCCATATCGGAACGTCGCCCTCGCCGAGCACCAGGCAGTCGATCGGACGCCCGTCGAGACTGTGTCCGAGGCAGCGGTACGAGACCCCGTCGCTGGCGGCGGCCTCGGCGACCAGGTCGTGATGGCGCTCGAGCGAGTAAGGGGCGAAATAGGCGAACCAGGCAAGATCGCCCGCCGGCGCGTGGCGGATCGTCAGCGTGCCGCCGTCCTCGTCCTTGTCGAATTCCGTCTCGGCGCGGCCCCAGTAGCTGCGATCTTCCGACACGCAGGCGCGATAGCCAGGCCAGCCGTCGGGATAGGCCGAGCCGTTGAGCTCGCCGATCTTCAGTTCGAGTTCGCGCCCCGCCGCCCCGGCGACGCGGAAATGGAACCACTGGTAGAATTCGGACTGGTTGTCCCTCGGGATTGTCAGCCTGGCGGAGGCGCCGTCGATGGAAACCACTTCGATATTGCCGCTGTCGAACGCGGCGTCGATGACAATGTCGCTCATCGGACTTCGATAGTCTCTCCCGATTGCCCGGGGAACCCACCGAACAGCGCATCGGCCAGCCGGGCCGCGGCGGCGCGGGCTTCGGCGAACTCGCTGTTGGCCGTCGCGGTGAAGCGCGCGCGGCCCTCCCACAGCGCGGTGCCGCCGCGGGCCGGCTTGATCATCACCCGGAGCTCGCGGTGCAGCCGTTCCGACGGGCGCGGGGACAGGTCGATGCCGACGCCGACGCCCGCGCTCGAGCCGTACGAGCCCCCGGCGACGCCGCCGCCGACGCTGACCGGCGAGTTGCGGCGCCCGGGTTGGTCGACCACCAGGCCGATCGAGACCTCGGCCACTTGCGGCGCCTCGCCGTCGACGATGGCATAGCCCTGCTCTTCGAGCTCGCGCGCGACGGCCTCGCGGAACAGGCCGAGCTCGAGCGAATCGGCCGGCGTACCCGGCGCCGCGCGCACCGCGATCGGCCCCGAACCGAGCGCTTGCGGCTGGTCGCCCGTGAAGCGGGTGACCTCGACCGGCGAAACGTATGTCGACACGCAGCCGGCGAGCAGCACGGCGGAGGCGATCGCAGTCAGGCGGAGCAGTCTGTGCATCGTATCTCGAACGCTTGATGGGGCTCGCGGTTGCATACACGGTGCAAGCGGCCGGCGCATTAGCTGTTGCACCGCGGAATCGGCCTGCCTAGCACCGCCCGGATGACTGATCCCGTACCCGTCCTGGTCACCGGCGGCGCCGGCTACATCGGCAGCCATGCGGTGCTCGCCCTGCTCGATCGCGGCTGGCCCGTCGCGGTGGTCGACAACCTGACCACGGGCTTCCGCTTTGCGGTGCCCGAGGGCGTGCCGCTTTACGAAGGCGACATCGAGGATACGGCACTGCTCGCGCGCATTTTCGCCGAGCAGGGGACTCGCGCGGTGATGCACTTCGCGGGCTCGATCGTGGTGCCGGAATCGGTCGAGAACCCGCTCAAGTACTACCACAACAACACCGCCAAGAGTCGCTCGCTGATCGAGGCGGCGGTGCGCGCCGGGGTGCCGCATTTCATCTTCTCCAGCACCGCGGCGACCTACGGGATGCCCGACGTCGCGGCGGTCACCGAAGATACGCCGCAGCAGCCGATCAATCCTTACGGCTGGTCGAAGCTGATGACCGAACGGATGCTCGCCGACACCGCCGCGGCGCACCCGCTCAACTATTGCGCGCTGCGCTACTTCAACGTCGCCGGTGCCGATCCGCAGGGCCGCAGCGGGCAGTCGACGGCCGGGGCAACCCACCTGATCAAGGTCGCCGTGGAAGCCGCGCTCGGCAAGCGCGACTCGGTCACGGTGTTCGGCACCGACTACGACACGCCCGACGGCACCGGCGTGCGCGACTACATCCACGTCAGCGACCTCGCCGCGGCGCACGTGCTGGCGCTCGAGGCGCTGATCGAGAGCCCCGAGCGGTCGCTGACGATGAATTGCGGCTATGGCCGCGGGTTTTCCGTGCTCGAAGTGCTCGACGCGGTCGATCGCGCCACCAACCGCACGATCGAGCGCGTCCTTGCCGGGCGCCGCGCCGGGGATCCCGGCGCGCTGGTGTCCGACCCCGCGCTGCTCAAGGCGACCCTGCCGTGGCGGCCTGCGCACGACTCGCTCGACGAGATCGTCGCCCACGCGCTCGCCTGGGAGCGCAAGCTCGGGGCGTTGCGCGGCGACGAGTGAGGCAAGGCCGGCTGCATCCATTCTTGACTTGGCCGGCCGGCGCGCATAGGGCGCGGCCACGAAATCCGGCACCGGGGCGTCTCCGGTGCCGAACTTTTTTGGAAGCTGCGTCATGAAGATCGTCAACAGCCTCAAGTCGCTCAAGGGCCGCCACCGCGACAACCGCGTGATCCGCCGCCGCGGCCGGATCTACGTGATCAACAAGACCAACCGTCGGTTCAAGGCCCGCCAGGGCTGAATCGCATGGAGAAGCCGCGCGCCGTCATCTTCGATGTCGGCAACGTGCTCTTCTCCTGGGATCCGC
>JAEZES010000193.1 GCA_023432995.1 Pseudomonadota bacterium | reverse complement strand
GCTGAAGATCGGCTTCTGGTCCTGCCAGAGCTACGAGGCCGGCTTCTACAACGCGCAGGCGGGCCTCGCCAAGGAGGACGATCTCGACTTCCTCGTGATGCTCGGGGATTACATCTACGAGCGCCATTTCTTCGACGGGCCGCCCGAGCGCGTCGACAGGACGGGCGTGAACAAGGACGGCAACGTTCAGACCCTGGACGAGTACCGGCAGAAGTACCGTCTCGTCCAGTCCGACCCGGACCTGCAGGCGCTCCACGCCCGCTACCCGATCGTCTCCGTCTGGGACGACCACGAGGTCGAGGACAACTACGCCGGCAAGCACCAGGACTCCGCCGAGCCGGATCCGAACAAGGAGAACGACGGCACGCCGCGGCGCATCCCGTTCCTGAAGCGCCGCAAGAACGGCTACCGCTCGTACTTCGAGGCGACACCGCGCATCCGGATGCGGAGCGACGCGAACCAGATCTACGGCTCCTACCGCGTCGGCGCGCTCGCCGACCTGTTCCTGACCGACCAGCGCCAGTACCGGGACGTGCAGCCCTGCATGGACCCGATCCTGCCGCCCGTGCCCTGCACCGATGCTGAGGAGCCGGGCCGGACGCCACGCCGAGTGCGATCGACAGCACGGCGAGCCGGAACAGCTCGCGCGAGCCGGTGTGAGCGGTCCAATGCAGCGCAGCGGGAATGATCCGCCGCCCGACCAGCAGCATGAAGGCAATGAACCCGCAGACCTTGAGCAGCGTCAGGCCGAACGCGAGGGCGATGCCGCTGCCGCCGACCGCCTGGCCGTCGAGCAGCTGCGCCACCGGCGGCAACAGGACCAGCGCGACGACCATCGCCAGGTCCTCGACCACCAGCCAGCCGACCGCGATCCGGCCGCGTTCTGTGTTGATCAGGTCGCGCGCCTGCATGGCCCGCAGCAGCACGACCGTACTCGCCACCGACAGCGCCAGCCCGAACACCAGGCCGGCAGCAACCGACCACCCGAGCCCCAAGGCGAGGCCCAGCCCGAGCAGCGTCGCCACGGCGATCTGCACCAGCGCCCCGGGCACGGCGATATTCTTGACCGACAACAGGTCGCGCAATGAGAAGTGCAGGCCGACGCCGAACATCAGCAGGATCACGCCGAGCTCGGCCAGTTCGTTGGCCAACGCCAGGTCGGCCACGAAGCCGGGCGTGAACGGCCCGACGATCACCCCGGCGAACAGGTACCCCGCGACCGGAGAGACGCGCAGCCGGTGGGCGATGGCGCCCATGAGGAAAGCGACGACCAGGCCGGCGATGATCGTGGCGATAAGGGGAGTATGGTGCGGCATGAATTCTCCAGGCTCCCGGGGCCGGCGACCCCGGGAGCGCTTCACGTCATTGCAGGGTCAGGCCGACCACTGCGGCCATCAGCCCACCGGCGGCGACCGATCCGAGCAAGACGGCAGGCACGAACCACCGAGGCGGCTTCCGCCGACTTTGTTTCATGATGACCTCCATGAGCTCGCGGCGACGCCCCTTGCCAGGGCGTGTCCGCGGCAAGAACGGGCTACGTCTGGACGAAGACTAGGAGGCCGGAGGAGCTCTCGGCCGATGGGCGCGCGCGAGCGCGCGCGGTGTCGCCGGTGGCGATGGCGCGACGGACGGGCGCGCCTCGGCCGGCTGCGGCGCGACATCCCAGACGATGGGCGCGGCCCGTGCGAGATGCGCGGAATGATCGCCGGAACCCCGATCGGGGAGCCCGCGCCGCTCGGCGGACCGCGCCGTCGCCTTGGCCTTCGGCTGCTTGGGGCTCAGCGCGACCGAGAGTGTGGTCGGATCGAACGCCGAGCCGACGAGGCGAATCCCCGTCTGGGCCCCGGCCGGGACTGCGGACAGCAGCACTACGAGCAGCATCGCCCAGGCGGAGAGGGCGAAAGCCGAATGCGGACTCCGGCGCGAGATCGGGGGCAAGTCGGCGTCCATGGCCCATAGTGCCATGGGTGCCGGCCAAGCGCCAGTTCGGGCGGCGGGGGCGGCGATGAATTCTCGTCCCGCCCGCGCCCGATCCGACGCGGACTCTATCCCGCGGCTAGCTGCACCAGGCGCACCAGAACCAGCTCGGCGGACGATAGGCGGTGATCACGCGGCCAGCGGCGATGACCCCGATCCAGCAAGCCAGCGAGACGCCGGCGAACAGCCGCAGGGCGAGCGGCGGGGCGTCGTCGGGCCCGAGGGTCCGGACCCGGCGCGAGGCGGTCAGGTAGAACAGCGCCATGTTGAGACCGGCCAGCGCGAGCAGCCCCATCTTCACCTGCCAGGCGGGATTGTAGAGGTACTGGTCGGGCGACGTGACGACGAACAGGAAGCCGCTCGCCGCGCTCAGGGCGAAGCCGAGCACGCCGAACGGCACCAGCTTGTGCAGCGCCGGCAGCGACAGGCCGCGCCCGAAGCCGAGCATCCTGAGATCGAACATCCCGACCGCGCCGATCAGCAGGCACAGCCCGGTGAAGTGGACGATCTCCGCGATCGGCCAGCCCCACGCCGAGTACATCAGGTCGTAAAGCCCGGTGTCGATCGCCCAGACGACGATGCCGACCGGATCGAACAGCGGATCGTTGGGCAGGCCGCTCACCCCTCGAGGTCCGTCGTCAGCAGCAGGGTGTTGGTGTAGAGCAGCAGCTTGCCGCTGGCGATGCCCCCGAGCCACAGGACGAGCGAGCCTGCCGCCGCCCAGCGCACGCTGCGCGGCAGCGGTTCACCTCGTGCCGAAGCGGGAAACGCGGTGCGAGCGATGTGCCGTACGAGCCAGACGGCACCCAGCAGGCAGACGAACTTGAGCGCGAAGATCCAGTTGGTCAGCGCCTTGGCGGGATAGCCGGCGAGCAAGCCGAGCCCGGAGACGACCGCCAACGCCGCGCCGAAACCCATGACCGGCAGAAACATCCGGAACCGCTCGAACCGCGCGCCGGATGCCACGCCGAGCGCGCGCAGGGCGATGGCGATTCCGCCGCCGACGAGGAACGCCATCCCCCAGGCGTGGAACACCAGCAGCACGAAATAGGCGTAGAAATCCTCCCGCACGAACACGGAAAGGCGCGTCTGCTCGATCCAGGCTAGAGCGTCGATCATCCCCCGCCAGCCTCATGCCATGGCCGGGCAGCGTTTGACGAGTCATGCTTTGGCGCGGGCGATCAGCTCCCCGCGGGATCCTGCAGGAACCAGTAGCGCGTGTGGCAGGCCTGGCAGGCGCCGTCGATGCCCGCGGCGATGTCGCCCGCGGCGGCCGCGTCGCGCGCCTTGGCCGCTGCGCGGAGCGCCCCGGCCTGCTGCGCCATGTCGGCGGAGACGGCGCGGAAGCCGTCGGGATCGGCGTCGATCATCGCCTGGATCTCCGCCTGGGAGGCGACGCCCGGCGGCAGTTCGCCTGACACAAGGTCGGGGCCGCCGGCAACGATCGTCTGCGCCTCGGCCATGCGCTTGCCGTAGATCTCGAGCAGCTGCGCGGCTTCGGCGAGCTTGCTCCAGCCGTCCGCGTCGATCAGCGCAGCGTCGTAGCCGCCCTCGTCGTCCATCGCCGCGTTCGTCACGTCCCAGATCGCCACCGCAGCGGGGTTGACGCCGTCGACCATCGCCTGGCGCGTGTGCACGGTCCCGGCCGTCTGGGCCAAGGCCGTGGCGGCGAACAGCCCGAAGGCGGCGATGGCGAGGACTGAGCTCTTGTTCATCGGCCGCAAGCTAACAGACGAATGCGCGCCGCCCATTCGTAATGTCCCGAGGGGCACCGGCAGGCGCTACTCGGGATACCAGAACACCGAGTGGCAGCTTTCGCACATCGCGTCGGTCCCGCCGATCAGGTCGCCCGCGGCCTGCGCGTCCTTGGCGTGAGCGGCCAGGGCGATGTGGTCGGCGTGCTCGGCCATGGCCGCAGCCATCTGCCGGAAACCCGCCGGGTCGCGGTCGAGGTGCTGCTGCACGGCCGCCATCGCGATCCCGCCCTCGGCGACTTCGGCATTGTCCGGCGCAGCCGCGACAAACGTCGCGGCCGCGGCCATGTCGCGGCTCGCCTCGGCAAGCTGTCCGGCGGCGTCGGCGATCGCGGCCCACTTGCCGTCGTCCATCTGCGCGGGGTCGATGGCGCCGTTGTCGTCGAGCGCGTTGTTGCTGACCTCCCAGATCGCCAGCATCGCCGGATTGACCCGCTGCTGCATCGCCGCGCGCACGTCGAGCGGCGCGGCGGGCTGGGCCAGCGCCCCGGCGGCGAACACGCCAGCGGCGCCGAGGGCGATGAGCGCGGAGGGCCTGATCATGCGAACCTCTTGTAACTGACCCGACGGAGGCCGCCTTGATCGCGCTCAAGCGGCCACGCGGCTTGTGCGCCTACTCGGCCGCTTCGTCCAGCGCCTGCTCGCGCTCGGCCAGCTGCCGGTTCCACATGTCGGCGTAGAGCCCGTCGCGGCGCAGCAGCGCGGCGTGGCTGCCGCTCTCGGCGAGGCGGCCCTGCTCGAGCACGAGGATCGTGTCGGCATCGGCGACCGTCGACAGCCGGTGCGCGATGGCGAGGCTCGTGCGGTGCTCGGAGACCCGCCGCAGAGTCTGCAGGATGTCCTGTTCGGTGCGCGTGTCGAGCGCGCTGGTCGCCTCGTCGAGCAGCAGGATCGGCGGGTTCTTGAGCAGCGTGCGGGCGATCGCCACGCGCTGCTTCTCGCCGCCCGAGAGCTTGAGCCCGCGCTCGCCGACTTCGGTCTCGAAGCCCTGCGGCAACAATTCGATGAACGGCAGGATCGCGGCGTCGCGCGCGGCGGCGGCCACCTCCTCGGGCGAGGCCCCGTCGCGGCCGTAGGCGATGTTGTAGCCGATGGTGTCGTTGAACAGCACCGAGTCCTGCGGGACGATGCCGATCTGCGCGCGCAGGCTCTCCTGCGTCACGTCACGGATGTCCTGCCCGTCGATCAGGATGCGCCCGGACCACGGGTCGTAGAAGCGGAACAGCAGTCGCCCGATCGTCGACTTGCCGGCGCCGGACGGGCCGACGATCGCGACGTGCGCTCCGGCCGGGACCTCGAAGCTGAGTCCGTGGAGGATCTCGCGCTCGCGGTCATAGCCGAACACCACGTCCTCGAACGCCACGGTCGGCCGGTGCACGACCAGCGCGGGCGCGCCGGGTGCATCCTGCACCTCGACCTCGGTGTCGATCAGGCGGAACATCGCCGCCATGTCGACCAGGCCCTGGCGGATCGTGCGGTAGACCCAGCCGAGCATGTCGAGCGGGCGGAACAGCTGCATCAGGAAGGTGTTGATCAGCACCAGGTCGCCAACCGACAGCTCGCCCTTGCTCCAGCCCCAGACGGTGAAGGCCATCGCTCCGCCCATCATCAGGTTCATGATCGTGGCCTGGGCGATGTTCAGCAGACCGAGCGAGTTTTCGCTCTTGATCGCCGCCTCGGCATAGGCGCGCATGGCCTGGCCGTAACGCGCCTGTTCGCGCTTCTCGGCACCGAAATACTTGACCGTCTCGTAGTTGAGCAGCGAATCCACTGCGCGCGCCAGCGCGAGCCCGTCGAGGTCGTTCATCCTTGCGCGCAGCTGGGTGCGCCATTCGGTGATCGTCCGCGTGAGCCAGATGTAGGCGCCGACCGTCGCCGCGGTCGCCACGACCATCTCCCAGCCGAACTTGGTGTAGAAGATCGCCGCGACGATGATCATCTCGACCACCGTCGGGGCGACGTTGAACAGCAGGAAGTAGATCATCGAGTTGATCGACTTCGAGCCGCGCTCGACCACCTTGGTGACCTCGCCTGTGCGGCGCGACAGGTGGAAGCGCAGCGACAGCCGGTGCAGCCGGGCGAACACGTCTTCGGTCAGCGCGCGCACCGCGTCCTGCCCGACCCGCTCGAACACGATGTTGCGCACGTTGTCGAACAGCACCGTGGCGAAGCGCCCAGCGGCATAGGCGATGACCAGCCCGAGCGCGACCCACAGCGCCTCGTCGCCGCGCTGCGACATCGCGTCGACCGCGCCGGCGTAGGCGAACGGCAGGGTCAGCACGACGCCCTTGGCGAGGATCACGAACAGCACCGCCCAGGCGATGCGCCAGCGCAGCTCGGGCTGCTCCTTGGGCCACAGGTACGGCAGGAACCGCCGCACCGTCGGCCAGCCGGCCCAGTCCTTGTCTCTCAGTGCTGCCTGTTCGCCGTCCGCCATCGCCCTTCAGGTGGGACGCCCGGCACGGTCCGGCAACGCAAATTTGGTGTCAGCGGTCAAAGATCGAGGTCGGCCCGCGCCCGGCGAACGTCGCCTGCGGCGGCAGGTCGAACAGCACCCGGCGGGTCTTGAAGTCGATCGCCACCCGGCGGAACAGCTTGAGCTCCTGCATGCCGAGCATCAGCGCCGGCTGGTCGGCGAGGCCGAGCGCGTGGAACGTCGGCGAATCGGCGAACATGATCGGGATGTTCTGCAGCCGCGCGCGGCCGATCCGCAGGTCATCGGCCAGTTTGACCGCGCCGCTCATCACCACGCCGTTGATGTCGGTGACTTCGGTCTGGCCCATCTGCCGGGTGCGCCGGAAGCGCTCCTGCAGGGCGAGATTGCCGATGCTGCCCTGGGCCCCGCTGTCGACCACCACGGCGACGCGAATCCCGTCGAGCCGTGCCTCGGTGATGATCAGCTGGCCGAGCCGGGCGCGGGCCTTGACGACGATCTCGTAGCCGCGGTTGCCGCCGAGCTCGTCGGCGTCGGCGATGGCGATTTCCTGGCGCACGAAGTCGAGCAGCACGCGCTGGTCCTGCAGGCTGTCGAGCCCGAGGATGCCGTCGGCGCCGCCGATGTGCGCGCCTTCGACCACCGGCGCGCTGCGGATGTAGAACGAGCGGCTGCCGAGACCGACGTCATCGATCGCGGTCGTCTCGACCTCCCTGCGGCTGGCCATGCCGACGAGGATCGCCGGCGAGCGGTCGTTGAGCATGAGCCGGTCGGCGAGATCGCGCGAGACCACGGTCGCCTGGGCCCCGGTGTCGAGCATGAAGCGGAATGGGCCTTCGCCGCCGATCGTCACCGGCACGGTCATCCGGCGATAGCGCTCGGCTTCGAGTTCGATGATCTCGACGTCGGGAACCGCTTGAGGTGCCGGAGCGGCGGTCGGCTCCGCCGGCGCCGCGGCGGTGACCATCTGCGTGGCCAGGGTGGCCACGGCTGCGAGCAGTTGCCAGCTCATCGCTCTCCCGATCGCCGCTCACAGGAGCGGCTGGCGTGAATAGTATCATGCCTACCTGCGGACACCAAGTCGGCGCGCCCAGGCCTCAGCTGACCGTCCGGAACGGCCTTGCGCGAGGTGCGACGAGCGCCAACAGCTCGAGCAGGGTCGAGCGCGAGACACCGTAAAGCAGGCCGGCGTAGATGAGGCCGCCGGCAGCGACGAGCAGGGGCAGGCGGACCAGGCTGTCCCAGCCGGCGAGCAGCGTGCCGAGCGCGAGGACGGCGAACGCCATGACGACGGCGGCGGCGAGCCCGGGAGCCAGCGCGGCGCCAAGCTGCCGCGCGGTGATCGCGAGCGGCCCGCGCGCACGGAAGAAGGCGTAGAGCGGCACCAGCGGAAACGCGAGCAGCCAGGCCCAGGCCAGCCCCGCCGCGCCCCAGCGGACGGCAAGGAGGAAGGCGAACGGCATGACCAGGGCACCGAACAGCGAGGCCTGCATCGACACCTGCGGCCGGCCGACCGCGGCCAGCGCGGGCGCGAACAGGATGTGCAGGGTCAGGGCGGGCATGGCCAGCGAGAGCAGCGAAACCAGCGGCGCCATCGCGGTCCACTTCGGGCCCAGCACCACCGTCACCGCATCGGAGGCCACGGCCGCCAAGCCGAGGTAGAGCGGGCAGGTCGCCAGCATGATCAGCCGCACCGCCTTGAGGAAGGAAGCGCTGAGCGACGGCTGGTCGTGCTGCAGCCGGGCATAGGCCGGGAAGGCGACCTCGTTCAGCGCCGGCACGAACTTGCTGGCCACGATCGTCGTCAGGAACAGCGCCTCGGCATAGAGGCCAAGCGCGTGCGGATCGAGCGAGCGCGAGGCGATGAACACGTCGGACTGGGCGAGGATCGTCCAGAACAGCTGGCCGCAGAGCATGGCGACGCCGAAGCGGACCATCGGCGCCGAGCCGGCAAAGCGGAAGCTCGGCAGCACAAAGAAGCGCGCGGCGAGCGTCAGGCCGATCGCGCGCGTCCAGAACAGCGCGATCGGGGCATAGACCAGCGTCCACACGCCCAACCCCGCGAGCGCGCAGGACAGCGCGACGGCGGCGGCAACGACGGCGGCCGCAAGGTTGACCAGGCCCTGGCGGCGGAAGTCGAGCTCGCGCGCCAGCAGCACTTCGGGCAGGGCGATGAACGGCGTCGCCAGATAGATCAGCGCCTGCACCTGCAACAGGTCCGCGACCAGAGGCTGGCGGTACCAGGCGGCCGCCAGCGGGGCGATCGCCAGCTGGACCAGCGCGATCCCGGCGTTGACCAGCAGCAGTAGGCCGAAGGCCTGACGGACGCGCAGCGCGTCGGTTCCGCGGTCGCGAACCAGCGAGCTGGCGAAGCCGTAGCCGTTGAGGATGCTCAGAAACGCCAGCACCACCTGGGTCAGCGCGAACAGGCCATAGTCGGACGGGTCGAGAATCCGCACGACTGCCAGCGTCGAGCCCCAGGCAATGAGCTGCGCCGCGACCTGGCTGCCCGAGCGCCAGATTACCGCCGTACGCACCTCCAAGGCGAGCGAAGCGGTCATCGCGCCGCGTGGTGGACGCCACGCAGTCGCGCCGCGCCGCAGACACGCACGTTCATCGCCACTCGGGGGCACCTGCGGATCGGGCCGGGACCTCGTTCATCCGCGCGGATTAACCATCCGGCAGATAACATTTGGTTTAGCCGATCGGGGCCCGCACGACGAACGCGCCGACGGCCGCTGTGCGCAAGCCGACGGGGCGGTGGTCGACAGTCAGCGGCTCAGTCTGAAAGATCAGGGTTACCGAGCCTCAGGACCCAGGCGCCAGCATTGCCTTCGCTTGCCGATGCCTTGCGAAGGTATCCGGGAATGCGGACTGTCCGCAGTGGAACGAACGTACGAGTAGCCCCGGCCGGATTCGGATCGACTATCGCATTTCTCTTAAGGCCGCGACTCATGAATAATACATCCCTGTCTACAGATGACGGCTTATTGCTATCCGATAGACTTATTTATTTGTCATAAGGTCTTGCTGACAGCTCAGCCGGCGACGATTCGTTAGGCGCGGCCTGACTTACGCATTAGTACCTAGAGCGATTCTTTGCGTTTATCCACAGGAATATATGGTTAACTTCAAAATGCTTTGAAGGCTTCCGCATGTCGCGAGCGGATGCGCTGCCCCGTTTCCCGCGGCGCGGGGCAGGCTAACGGGCATGAGCCAGCGACGTCCGCCGCGGCGCGCGTCGAGCTCGCTCCGCAGATCGGTTAGAGCACGTACTTGCTCAGATCCGCGTCCTGCGCGAGGCCGGCGAGCCGCTGGCGAACGTAATCGGCGTCGATCGTCACCGTATCGCCCTGGCGGTCTTCGGCCTCGAAGCTGAGCTCCTCGAGCAGCTTCTCGAGCACGGTCTGCAGCCGGCGAGCGCCGATGTTCTCGACGCTCTCGTTGACCTGCGCGGCGATGCGGGCGATCTCGCGGATCGCCTCCGGCGTAACCTCGAGCGTGACCTTCTCGGTCCCGAGCAGCGCCCGGTATTGCTCGATCAGGTTGGCCCGCGTGTCGCTGAGGATGGCGACGAAATCCTCCTCGGTTAGCGCCTTCAGTTCGACGCGGATCGGCAGCCGGCCCTGCAGCTCGGGCAGCATGTCGCTCGGCTTGGCCACGTGGAACGCGCCCGACCCGATGAACAGCACGTGATCGGTCTTCATCGGGCCGTACTTGGTCGCGACCGTGGTGCCCTCGATCAGCGGCAGCAGGTCGCGCTGCACGCCCTCGCGGCTGACCGAGCCGCCGCGCACGTCGCTGACGGCGATCTTGTCGATCTCGTCGAGGAACACGATGCCGTTGGCCTCGGCGTTGGCCAGCGCGACGCGGGCGACGTCGTCCTGGTCCATGCGCTTCTCGGCTTCCTCGTCGACCAGCTTGTCCCACGCGTCGGGGACCTTGAGCTTGCGGCGCTTGAGGTTCTGCCGGCCCATCGCCTTCGACATCATCTCGCTGAGGTTGATCATGCCGACGTTGCCGCCGGGGATGTCGAACGGCATCGACGGCGAATCCTCGACTTCGATCTCGACCTCGACGTCGTTCATCGCGTTCTCGACGATCCGCTGGCGGAAGCTCTCGCGGGTCGCCTCGCTCGCATTTTCGCCGACGAGGGCCTTGAGCAGGCGCTCCATCGCAGCCTTCGACGCCGCCTCTCGAACCGCCTCGCGGCGGCGGTCTTTCTCGAGACGAATTGCCTCTTCGGCGAGATCGCGGGCGATTTGTTCGACATCGCGGCCGACGTAGCCGACTTCGGTAAACTTGGTCGCTTCGACCTTGACGAACGGCGCGTCGGCCAGCTTCGCCAGCCGCCGGCTGATCTCGGTCTTGCCGCAACCGGTCGGGCCGATCATCAAGATGTTCTTGGGCGTGACCTCGTCGCGCAGCTCGGGCGACAGGCGCTGGCGGCGCCAGCGGTTGCGCAGCGCCACGGCGACCGCGCGCTTGGCCTCGGCCTGGCCGATGATGTGCTCGTCGAGCGCCTTGACGATGGCTTTGGGAGTGAGGTTGTCGTTCAAGTCGGTTTCCATCTTGTCCGTCATCCCGGCGTAAGCCGGGACCTCGTGCATCGAGCGTGGCGCCAGTGGCATGAGGTCCGGCTTACGCCGGGATGACGAGGTGGGTTAGATCACTTCGACCGTCACCCGGTCGTTGGTGAACACGCAGACGTCGGCCGCCACCTGCATCGCGCGACGGGCGATCTTTTCGGGGTCGTCCTCGTAGTCGTCGAGCGCCTTGGCGGCGGACAGCGCATAGTTGCCGCCCGAGCCGATCGCGGCGATGCCGCCCTCCGGCTCGAGCACGTCCCCGTTGCCGGTCAGCACCAGCAGCGCGTCCTTGTCGGCGACGATCATCAGCGCCTCGAGGTTGCGCAGATACTTGTCGGTGCGCCAGTCCTTGGCCAGCTCGACCGCGGCGCGCATCAGCTGGCCCCGGTACTGCTCGAGCTTGCGTTCGAGCCGCTCGAACAGCGTGAAGGCGTCTGCCGTGGCGCCGGCGAACCCGGCGATCACGTGGCCGTCCTCGCCGAGCCGGCGGACCTTGCGCGCGTTGGGCTTCATCACGGTGTTGCCCATCGAGACCTGGCCGTCGCCGGCAATGACGGTCTTGCCGCCCTTCTTCACGCCGATGATCGTGGTGCCGTGCCACTGGGTGAGGCCGTGGCGGGCCGTCAGTTCGTCCATGGCCGCGATATGGGCCAGCGCGGGCGACGCTTCAATCCTTCGGCAAACGGGGAGTGCGGACTTCGCCGGGCAACGCGCGAGCCCGATCCGCGAGCGCTCAGCGGCCTCCGCCGCCAGCCGGCACGCCAGCGCCGACCTGGCCGATATTTCCGAACAGGTCCTCGAGGAAGCTGCGCTCGCGGCCGAGCGTCGGCGTCTCGTCGTTTACCGGATCGATCCGCGCGATCTGGTCCATCCCGCTTCGCTCGACCCCGACCACGTTGTCGGCCGCGTCGAAGTGCACCGCGAGGACGGTGTGCTGGGTGATGCGGGGCTCGCGGAACGGCCTCTGCCGTGTCGTGCTCGAGACGTAGTACCACACCGGGTCGCCGAACTGGGCAACGAAGCTCGGCCGCCCGAGCGTGCGTTCGACCGACTGGCGGTTGTCGACCCCGGGCTGAACCGACTGCAGCAGGATCTCGTCGGCGAGGTATCCGCGGTGACCCTGGATCTCGACGCAGCCGGACGCCAGCATCGCCGCGCCGAGCACCGTGCCGATCCGCATCCAACCCGTCATTCGCAACCTTCCCGCCTGGAGCGCGGCGGCAATTTGCCAACCTCGCCCGCGCGCCTATATCGGCGGCGAGCCTTAAGGGCTGGCGCGCCGCCACGCAATGGCGCTTGGGTGGCGCGGATTGAATAGCCGCTGAATGGGACCCGCCCAAGCCGATGTCGATGCTAGCCCGCCTGTTCCGTGCCCGGCCGACGGCCCAATCCGACCCGCGCGAATCGCTTCGGCCGCTGTGGCACCGGATCGTCGAGCTGTCGCGCGACCCGCCGTTCTACCGCGACGACGGGGTCGCCGACACCGTCGCCGGACGCTTCGACATGATCACCGTGATCCTGGCGCTGGTGCTGCTGCGGTTCGAACGCGACCGCGTGCATGCGCACGAGGCCGCACTGCTGACCGAGCTGTTCGTCGAAGATATGGACGGCCAGCTGCGCGAAAGCGGCGTGGGCGACGTGGTCGTGGGCAAGCGGGTCGGCCAGCTGGTGTCGGTGCTCGGCGGCCGTCTCGGCGCGCTGCGCGAGGCCCGGACGAGCTGCGAGCGCTCGGCGCTGGAAGCCGTGCTCGCGCGCAACGTCACGATGCTCGAGGGCCGCGGCCCCGAGGCGCTCGCCGCCCGCGTGCAGCGGATCGACGATCATGTGTCGGGGCTCGACAGCCGCAGCCTGCTGGCGGGAGCGCTGTCGCCGTGAGTTCGACGGAGTTCGCACGCCCGCTCGACCTGCGGCAGATCACCGATCGCCCGGTTCGAATGGTGGCCACGGCGGAGGAGTGCGCCGCGCTCGCCAAGCGGTTCGCGCTGGTGCGGGTCGATCGGCTCGAAGCCGAAGTCGCGCTGGAGCCCGACGGCGAGGCCGTCAAGGCGACCGGCCGGCTGCGCGCGGCGATCGTCCAGAGCTGTGCGGTTTCGGGCGAGGACCTCGCCGTCGAGATCGACGAGCCGCTGGCGCTGCGGTTCGTGCCCGAGGCCGAGGTGACGGACGAGGAGCTCGAACTGGCGGAAGGCGATCTCGACGAAATCCCCTACGACGGGTCGGTCATCGAGCTGGGCGAGGCGGTGGCGCAAAGCCTGGCGCTGGCGATCGATCCCTACGCGGTCGGACCCGGCGCCGAGCAGGCGCGCAAGGAGGCCGGCCTGCTCGACGAGGGCGCGGCCGGGCCGTTCGCGGCACTGGCGGCGCTCAAGAAGGATTAGTGCGCTTCGCGCCACGGGTTGAAGAACAGGTCTTCCACCGGCACGCCGAAGAACGCCGCGAGCCGGTAGGCCATCGGCAGCGACGGATCGTACTTGTCCGCCTCGAGCGCGATGATCGTCTGCCGCGAAACCTCGATCGCCTCGGCCAGTTCGGCCTGGCCGAGGCCGCGCGCGCGGCGCAGGTCGCGCAGGCGATTTTTCACGCGGCGGGCCCACGGTGACGCAGACGCCAGCCCGCGTAGACCACGACGAAGCCAGCGGCCTGGCCGAGCACCGTGTAGAGCGAGCCGAGACTGAGATCGCTGCGGACGCCCGTGGCCGCGACGAACCCCAGCATCACCGCCAGCGCACCGGCCATACCGCCCCAGTACCAGCTGACGAGTTGCGCGCTCTTCTGCATCTCGTCGGCCTTTCGCCACCACGGCACGGCCGCGGCGAATGCCAGCGCGCAGATCGCCAGCAGAGCCGGGTAAACGATCCAGAAGTGCTCCCCCGGCTCACCGGCCCGGACCAGCCTGCCTCCCACGAGCCCCGCCGCCACTGCCGCCGCCAGGGCAAGCGCGAGAGCGAGGCGCATCTTATTGCGATAGGTGTTCACAGCCATTTCCCGAATCTCCCGTCAGATGTAAAAACATCTGAACATTCGATCGGGAAATGTCAAAACCTTTTTACGTGTGCGACAGGCTGCCCCTAGAACGGGATGTCGTCGTCGAGATCGTCGGCCATGCCGCCGCCCGACGAACCGCCACCCTGGTTCCAGTTCGAGCCGCCGCCCGACGAGCCACCGCGACCACCGCCGCCCTGGACCCAGTCGCCCCCGCCCCGCTGCCCCCCGCCGCTGCCGCCCTGCGGGCCGTCGAGCATCGTCAGCGTGCCGTTCATGCCGCGGATCACGACCTCGGTCGTGTAGCGGTCGTTGCCCGACTGGTCCTGCCACTTGCGGGTCTGCAGCTGGCCCTCGACGTAGACCTTGGACCCCTTGCGCAGATAGCGCTCGACCACGCCGACCAGGCCCTCGGAGAAGATCGCGACGTTGTGCCACTCGGTGCGCTCCTGGCGCTCGCCGGTGTTGCGATCCTTCCAGGTTTCCGACGTGGCGATCCTCAGGTTGGCGACCTTGCCGCCGTTCTGGAACGAACGGACTTCGGGGTCGGCACCGAGGTTGCCGATCAGCATGACTTTGTTGAGGCTGCCCGCCATTCGTTGTCCTCTCGCGCGGCTATAGGGCCGGCGGCACGAGCCGGCCGGTGATTCCGCATCGGATGTAGGCCCCTGCCGGCCCCTCCCGCAACGGTAAAGCCCGGTTTTCCCCGAAGTGGAGCTATAGCCCGGCAGCCACCGCCAGCCAGTAGGTCAGCCCGGCGAAAATGTAGGCCAGCGCGAACAGGTAGGCCATCATGAACAAGGGCCATTTCCATCCGTTCGTCTCGCGCCGCGCAACGGCGATGGTCGACAGGCACTGCGGCGCGAACACGAACCAGGCGAGGAACGCCAGCGCCGTCGGCAGCGTCCACCCGGCGCGCAGCTTGGGGATCAGCCCCTCGGCCGCCGCGTCCTCGTCCTCGGCGTCGATCGCGTAAGTCGTGGCGAGCGAGGACACCGCCACTTCGCGCGCGGCCATCGCCGGGATCAGCGCCAGCGCGATCTCGTGATTGAAGCCGATCGGCCGGACCACGACCTCGAGCCCGCTGGCGATATGCCCGGCGATGCTCGCTTCCGACTGGCTCTCGCCGGGGCCGGCCTGGGGGAAGCTGAGCAGGGCCCACAGGACCACCGTGACGGTGAAGATGATCGTGCCGGCGCGGCGCAGGAAGATCCACGCGCGCTGCCACAGGCCGATGACGAGGTCGCGCAGCGGCGGCCACTGGTACTTCGGCAGCTCCATGATGAAGCCCGAGGCGCTGCCGCGGGTGACCGTGCGCCGCAGCACCAGCGCCGCGACCATCGCCCCGGCGATGCCGGCCAGATAGAGCGCGAACAGCACCAGGCCCTGCAGCCCGATGCCCCAGCCGACGGTCGTCGCCGGGATGAACGCGCCGATGATCACCGCGTAGACCGGGAGCCTTGCCGAGCAGGTCATCAGCGGCGCGATCAGGATCGTCGTCAGCCGGTCCTTCGGATCGGCGATGGCGCGCGTGGCCATGATCCCGGGGATCGCGCAGGCGAAGCTCGACAGCAGCGGGATGAAGCTGCGGCCGGACAACCCGACGTAGGCCATCATCCGGTCCATGATGAACGCGGCGCGGGCCATGTAGCCCGACTGTTCCATCACCAGGATGAAGGCGAACAGGATCACGATCTGCGGCAGGAACACGACCACCGAGCCGACGCCGGACAGGACCCCCTGGGTCAGCAGGTCGCGGCCGACGCCGGCCGGCAGGTTGGCGTTGGCCAGATCGATCAGCGCCATCACGCCGCCCTCGAGCGCGTCGGCGAATGGCGTCGCCCAGGCGAACACTGCCTGGAAGATCACGAACAGCAGCGCGAACAGGATCGGCGGGCCGAGCCAGGGATGCAGCAGCACCCGGTCGAGCCGCGCGTGCAGCCGATGGACCGCGGTCTCGCTGAGGATCGCGCCCTGCGCCATGTGGTGCGCCGCGAGGCGGCGCTCGGGCAGCGTCAGGTGCTGGCGCGGATGAGCCTTGGGATCGCGCTCGGCCTGCGTCTCGGCGCTGGCGATCGCCTGCGTCAGCGCCTCGAGCCCGCGCTTGCGAACCGCGACGGTCGGAATGACCGGCACGCCGAGGGCCTGCTCCAGCGCCTTGGGATCGAGCACGAGTCCGTCGCGCTCGGCAAGGTCGACCATGTTGAGCGCGACGACCACCGGCCGGCCGAGTTCGATCAGCTCCTGCGCGAAGACCAGGTGCTGCTCGAGATTGGCCGCATCGATCACGATGATCAGCACTTCGGGCTGCGCCTCGCCCGGAAACTCGCCGAGCACGACCTTGCGCGTCACTTCCTCGTCCGGACTGGCCGCATCGAGGGCGTAGGAGCCGGGCAGGTCGACCAGCTCGACCGGCTCGCCCGAGGGCAAGGTCATGCGCCCGGCCTTTCGCTCGACGGTCACGCCGGGGTAGTTGGCGATCTTCTGGCGCGCGCCGGTGAGCGCGTTGAACAGCGCGCTCTTGCCCGAATTCGGATTGCCGACCAGCGCGGCGGTGCGCAGCCGGCTCATGCGGGCTCGACCGTCATCGCGCGGGCGTGGCTGCGACGAATGGCCACGGTCATGCGCCCGATTCGGAGCGCGAGCGGGTCGCGCCCGGCGAAGATGCCGCGATGCTCGACGGCGACGCGCGCGCCTTCCTCGATCCCGAGCGCGCGCAGGCGCTTGGCCTCTTCGGGCGCGAGCGAGCCCCAATCGACGGCGACGATCTCGGCGCGACGACGCGGAGGCAGGAGGTCGAGGGTGGTGGCGGACATGGCCGGGGCGCTGTGCCGGAAGGGCGAGCTAATTGCAACTGGTTCGCATTAGGAAGGCATCAGGCAGGGGCATCTGGCAGCGGGCGTCAGCGACAGGCAACAGGGTGGTGGGTTCTTCCCTGCCGCCTTCTGCCTGCTGCCTGCTGCCTCTAGCCCCTACCTCGCCGGATACCGCAGCCGCCCCAGAAAGCGCGCGACATCGAAGCCCTCGCGCTTCTGCAGGACCCGCGCCTTGGCCTTCTCGAACTTCATCACCCCCTCGATCCGCCGGTCGAGAAAGGCGCGGGTCTCGGCCTTGTCGGGGCTGCGGTCTTCGACGAACACCGCCAGCGTCGCGCTGTAGATCCCCATCAGGATCGCGCGCTTGGTGTAGTGATTGTAGTCGGTCGCGGTGTCGCCGGCGAGGCGCCACATGCGATCGGCGCTGGTCCAGCCGATTCGCAGGGTCCGGGGGAGATTCTGCGGCATCGCCTGGATCGCCAGCGCCCGCCGCAAGGCCTCTTCCTGCCCGGCCAGCGCGTCGAGCCGGAACTGCAGCAGCGCGCGGATGCGGTCGCGGATCTTGAGCGGGGCGAGCGCGCCGTCACCGAACGCACCCTGCATCCGGGCATCGGTGCCTTCGATCCAGGCTTCGATCATGTCCATCGCCCCGCCGGGGAACGCCAGCCGGGCGACCGCCGGATCGACGCCGGCGAGGGCCGCGGCCTGGTTCAGGGCAAGATCGGTCCACCCGTCGAACACCGCCGCGCGCGCGATTTCCGGGGCCAGCGCCAATCGCAGCTCGTCGAGCGTGCGGTCGTCGGCTGCGGTCTCGGCGCTCATGTCAGAAGCTCGGCCCGTAGACGTCGCCGCGGTCGCGGCCTCCGGCGCCTTCGCGCGCGCTGCGCTCGATCTCGGCGAGCGTGCGGCTGCCGGCGCCCTCGAGCTGGGCGTAGTCGCGCGCGCTGCGGCCCGAATTGTCCGAGCGGTCGGGGTCGGCCCCGGCCTGCAGCAGCACGCGCATCATCTGCGTGTCGCGCCGGTGGACGGCGGAAATCAGCGGCGTCTCGCCCGCCTCGTTGGCAGTATCGACCCGCGCGCCGGCCTTGATCAGCGCGTCGACCCCTTCGAAGAAACCGAGCTGGCTCGCCAGCATCAGCGGGGTCACGCCCCGGTTGTCGGCGATGTTGGGATTGGCGCCCTTGTTGGCGAGAAAGACCAGCCAGACGATGTCGCGCCGCGCGGCCGCGATGTGCAGCGCGGTGCGGCCGTTGGTGACGTCGCGCGAGTTGATCAGGGTCGAACCGGGTTTGCCGAGCAGCTTCTCGACTTCGGCGATGTCCTTGTCGTCGACGGCTTCGAGGAACTTGTAACCGTCCGAGTAAACCTGCGCCTGGGCCGGCGCTCCGATTGCCAGCCAGAGTGCCAAGGTCCCGCTCGCGAGAACGCCACGCATACGCCCGATCACCCCTGCTCCTTTCGCGACAAATCGGCGGACAGGCCGGTCCGCCGGAGGACTCGGGCCTTGCCGCTGGAGCGTTAGCAGAGCATGAACCGGGGCGCCATGTTCACGCTGCGTGCCGTTTCGCTGGCTGCCTTGCTTGCCCTGCCCCTGCTTTCCGGATGCGACCGCGCCGAGGCGCCGGCGGCCGAGCCGCCGCTCGCCGGCGCGGCGATCGGCGGGCCGTTCGAACTCGTCGACAGCGAGGGCCGGACGGTGCGCTGGAGCGACTTCGACGGCAAGTATCGGGTGATCTATTTCGGCTACGCTTATTGCCCCGACGTCTGCCCGCTCGACGTGCAGCGGATGATGCAGGGGTTCGCCCGGTTCAAGGAAGCCGAGCCGGACCTGGCCGCGCAAGTCCAGCCGATCTTCGTGACGATCGATCCGGCGCGGGACACGCCCGCCGTGGTCGGCGAGTTCACGCGCGCGTTTTCCAACGACCTGCTCGGCCTGACCGGGACCGCGGAGCAGGTCGACCGGGCCGCCAAGGCCTTCGCGGTGTACTACCAGAAGGGCGAAGGCTCGGGGGACAGCTACCTGATGGACCATAGTCGCGCGGCCTTCCTGATGGGCCGCGACGGCCAGCCGATCACCACGCTGCCGGTCGAGCAGAGCGCGGAAGCGGTCGCGGCAGAGCTCGCCAGGTGGGTCAGTTGAGGGATCGGTTCTGGGAGCTGCCGCTCGAGGCGCTCGACCGCGAGGAGTGGGAAGCGCTGTGCGACGGGTGCGGCCGCTGCTGCCTGCACAAGATCGAGGACGCCGACACCGGCGAGATCGTCGAGACCAACGTCGCCTGCCGCCTGCTCGACCACCGGACCGCCCGTTGCACCGACTACCGCCACCGCAAGGCGTTCGTGCCGGACTGTCTGCGGCTGACGCCGAAGCTGGTCGCCGAGGTGCCGTGGCTGCCCGCGACCTGCGCCTACCGCCGCCGTGCCGAGGGCAAGCCGCTGCCGGCCTGGCATCCGCTGCTGACCGGCGGGCCCGAGGCAATGGTCCGCGCCGGGGCGTGCGTCGCCGGGCGGGTCGTCAGCGAAACCGACGCCGGGCCGCTCGAGCACCACATCGTGGAGTGGCAGGGTTCATGATCGACTGGCTGCGCCGCCGACGCGACGAGGGTGAGCCCGTCGTCATGGTCGGCGGGCGCGACTTGCCGCTGGCGATCCGCCGCCACCCGCGCGCCACGCGGCTGACGATGCGGCTCGCGCCCGACGGCAGCGAAGTGCGCATCACGCTGCCGCGCTGGGGCCGCACGGCCGACGCGCTGGTGTTCGTCCGGAACCGCACCGAGTGGCTCGAAAACCAGCTGGCGGCAGTGCCAGCCGCGGCGCCTCCTGCGCCGGGAGGCTCGCTGCTCTATCGCGGCGAGCGGCTGGCGATCGCGTGGGACGCGAGCCTGCCGCGGCGCCCGGCGCTTGCCGACGGGGCGCTGCGTCTCGGCGGACCGGCCGAAACGCTGCCCGCGCGCCTCAGGCGCTGGCTCGAGGCCGAAGCCCAGCGGCTGATGAGCGACGACCTGGCGCACTATTGCGCCCGGGCCGAGCGGCCGGTTCCCCAGCTGCGATTGTCGCGCGCGCAGCGGCGCTGGGGAAGCTGCTCGGGGCCGCGCGACGGCGTGCAGTGCATCCGGCTCAACTGGCGGCTGGTCCAGGCGCCCGATGAGGTGCGCCGCTCGGTGGTCGCGCACGAGGGGGCGCATCTCGTCCACTTCGACCATTCGCCGGCGTTCCGGGCCCTGCTCGCCGCACTGTTCGAGGGCGACCTCGCCGCCGCCGACCGCTGGTTGAGGCTCGAGGGTCGCGGGCTCTACGCCGCTTTCGGCTAGCCACTAACACGGAATTAACCCTGATCGTGGCACAGCCGGGCCATGTTCGGCCTCCGCCCGGTCCTTGCCGCGGCCATCGCGCTGGTCACCGCTGCCGCCGCGGCAGCGGCCGAGTCCGCGTGCGAGACATGCACGGCCGCCCAAGCGGCCGGCGGGGTCTTCGAGCGCCAGGAGCGGCCGCTCAACATCGAGATCGAGAGCGGGCTGCGGTTCGGCCGGTTGGCGCTGCGCGGGCACGGCGAAGGCGCCGCACGCCTCGACCCGCAGACCGGGCAGAGCCGTGTCGAGGGCAACCTGATCGGCCTCGGCGGCGCCACTTTCCAGGGTCGCGCGCGAGTGACCGGCGAGCCGCTGCGGCCGGTGCGCATCGAACTGCCGTCGACCGTGCTGCTGCGCAGCGCCGACGGAGCCGAAGCGCGGCTCAGCGACTTTGTGACCGACCTGCCGCCAGTGGCGACGCTCGACGAGAACGGGGAGCTCGAATTCGCCTTCGGCGCGCGGCTCACGAGCCATGGCGCGCGCGGCGGCGACTTCCGCGGCCGCATCCGCATCCGGGTCGACTATTTCTGATCGAGCCGCGCCGGGGCTGGCGATTGCCCCGCCGACGGCCTATCTCTCCGGGCATGAGCTTCTGGCGCCAGATTTCGCCGCGCCGTGCGGTCGCCGATTTCGCCCACGAGTGGCGGCAGCCGAATCCCTACCGCTGGCGCGTGCTCGGGGTGTCGGTCGCGGCGACTTTCGCGCTGATGATGCTGCTGCTGCCCGAAAGCGAGCGCATCCGGCCGCAGCCGCCCGAGGTGACGTGGATCACCACTTTCGCCGAGGGCCGGACCGACGAGGAGATCGTCGCCTCGAACATCGAGAACCAGAAGCGCAAGGAACGGCTGGCGGCCGAGGCGGCGGCGCGCGCCGAGCGGCGCAAGGAAGCGTACAAGGCGCTCGGGCGCGCTACCGGGCTCGACGTCGCCCAGATGGAAGCCGAGATCGAGCGCGAGCGGGCGACCGAACAGGCGGCGCCGCAAGCGAGCCGGGCGCCGGTTGAGCGCTAGCGCCGACGCGCGCTGGCTGGCCGCGGCGGCCTGCCTGGCCG
>JAEZES010000181.1 GCA_023432995.1 Pseudomonadota bacterium | reverse complement strand
TCGTGGGTGATCAGCAGCACCGTGTGCCGCTCCTCGTCGAGGATGCGCCTGAGCTCGGTCTGCATCTTCAGGCTCATCAGCGCGTCGAGCGCGGAGAACGGCTCGTCCATGTAGAGGATCTCGGGCTTGACCACGAGCGCGCGGGCGATCTCGACCCGCTTGAGCATGCCGCCCGACAGCTCGTGCGGATAGGCCTGCTCGAACCCGGCCAGCCCGACCATCTCGATGTAGCGATGGGCGCGCGCGACGTGGTCGCTGTGCTGCGTGGCGCTGAGCGCGAACATCAGGTTCTGCAGCACGGTCATCCACGGGAACACCGAGCCGTGCTGCGAGATCATGATCCCGTTGCGGTTCGGCCCGTTGCGCCGGGCCCCGTCGATCAGGATCGCCCCGCGGTCGGCCTTCTCGAACCCGGCGATGATGTTGAGCAGGGTCGACTTGCCGCAGCCCGAGGGCCCGACGATAGCCACGAACTCGCCGTCGGCGACCGCGAAGCTGACGTCGTCGACCACTGCCAGGTCGCCGAACCCCTTGCTGACGCCGTCGACGACGATCTTGCTAGCGGACATAGCGCCACTTCACGCTGTCGAGCTGCTCGAGCAGGCGAGTCGCGCCGTCGAGCAGCAGCCCGATCACGCCGATGATGATCATGCTGGCGATGACCAGGTCGTAGCGGTTGCCGGCGTTGCGCGAGTCCATGATCAGGTAGCCGAGCCCGGTGTTGAGCGCGATCATCTCCGCCGCCACCACCACCAGCCAGGCCACCCCGAGCCCGATGCGCACGCCGACGATGATCTCGGGCAGCACTGCCGGGATCACCACCCGGCGAAACAGCACCCATTTCGACACCCCGAAGTTGGCCGCCGCGCGCAGGTAGCGCCGGTCGATCGTGCGCACGCCGACGGTCGTCTGCACCATCATCGGGAAGACCGAGGAGATGAAGATCAGGAAGATCGGCGAGAAGTCGCCGACGCCGAACCACAGGATCGCCACCGGGATCCACGCGATCGGCGAGATCGGCCGCAGCATCTGGAACAGCGGGTTGAGCGTGTCGAACGCGGCCGAGACCCAGCCCATCCACAGCCCGAGCGGGACCGCTACCAGGAACGCCAGCCCGAAGCCGATCTCGACCCGGAACAGCGAGGCCTCGATGTGGTCCCACAGGGTGCCGTCCTGCGCCAGCGCCCAGGCCCCGCTGGCGACTTGCGCCGGGGTCGGGAAGATCGGGCTGTCGCTCCGGGCGACGACGATCCACCAGACCGCGATCAGCAGCGCGATCAGCAGCACCGGAGGCACGATCCGCGCCAGCTTGCTCTCGACGTCCTGCACCGTTCCCCCGGCGAATCTCCCGCCCCGGCCATAGCGCGAAGCGCCGCGCCGCTGCCCGCCGAATTGCCCCGGCGGCCGCGTTAGCGCTCACATTTCTCCGACCGAGCCCGAAATTGTTGCCTGCAGGCCACAAAGTAGCAACGTAACTACATCTTTCGGGCTGGAGAAGCGCCCCGGCGGCTTTCGCCGCGCGGCGTTCGGAAGAGCCATTTGCGATTCGTCGCATCCGGCGACATCCTCGTCTCGGCCTGGCATCGCCGGCGACGGGCGAGACGCAAGCCGCTCGGAGCCTGACGCGCGACATCGCGCCGGGTCGCCCGGCCAATCGCACGCCATCCGTTGCCCGCGCCGTTCCCGCACCAGCGTGGCTTCCCCGATACAAATATTTGCAGCGTCGCCACGCGCAGCGGCCTCTGAGGCACTTGGAAAAGCCGGGCCGCCGAGGCAGACTGCCGGCAACGCCAATGCTGCGGGCATTGGTTCGCGAGAGGGAATCACACACATGCGCCAGTCCTGGCTCTGTTCCGGCCTGCTGTCCTTGCCGCTGCTCATGGCCGCCGGCGGCAGCGCCGCCGCGCAGGATCACGCCCACGGCGGCCCGGCGGCGGACACCGCGGGGCAGGCGCCGGCGGCGATGCGCCAGGTCCGCTGGTCCGATCCCTCGGCCTGGCCGGACGGGCGCGTGCCCGCGGCGGGCGACGCGGTGACCATTGCGCGCGACCTCGACATGGTGCTCGACGTGTCGCCCCCGGCGCTGCGCAGCCTGACCATCGACGGCAGGCTGACCTTCTCCGACGCGCGCGACCTCGAGCTCGAGACCGACTGGATCTACCTGCGCGGCGGCGAGCTCCGGATCGGCAGCGAGGCCCGGCCGCATACCCGCCGCGCGACGATCACCCTCACCGACAAGGTGCCCGGCGAGGACATCAACACGATGGGCGACCGCGGCATCATGCTGATGCGCGGCACGCTGAGCCTGCACGGCGACCGCGAGCATACCTGGAGCAAGCTGGCGAAGACCGCGCAGAAGGGCAGCACCCGCATCGAGGTGCTCGACGCGCGCGGCTGGCGCCAGGGCGACGAGATCGTGCTCGCCTCGACCGATTTCGACCCGCGCCAGGCCGAGCGGCGCACGATCGCCGCGATCGACGGCAATAGCCTGACGCTCGACCGGCCGCTCGAGTACATGCACTTCGGCGAGATCACCTACGGCGTCGACGAGCGCGGCGAAGTCGGGCTGCTGACGCGCAACATCCGCATCCAGGCGTCGGAGGACGCCGACAGCAACTACTTCGGCGGCCACATCATGGCGATGGTCGGCTCGAAGATGCAGGTCTCGGGCATCGAGCTTTCCCGCATGGGCCAGCACCTGACCCTCGCCCGCTACCCGATCCACTGGCACCTGATCGGCGAAGGCGCCGGCCAGTACATCCGCAACGCCGCGATCCACGACACCTACAGCCGCTGCGTCACCGTGCACGGCACCCACAACCTCCGGATCGAGAACAACGTCACCTACAACACCGTCGGCCACTGCTTCTTCATCGAGGACGGGATCGAGACCGGCAACGCGTTCGTCCGCAACCTGGCGATCCAGACCAAGTGCCATCCGACCCTGGATTGCGTCCCCTTCAACATTGGCCCCAATGGCGAGGCCCTGAAGTTTGAGAATCGCCCGGCCCTCCTCCAGGCCAGCTTCCACAGCGGGAACACTCTCCTGCCGTCGGACAACACGGTCTCGAGCTTCTGGATCACCAATCCCGACAATATCTACATCGACAATGTGGCCGCCGGATCCGACCAGATCGGTTTCTGGCTATCTCTGCCGGAACATCCCAACGGCCAGTTCCTGGGCACGGAAATCAGCGCCCAGACATGGCCGCGCCGGACACTGATGCGTGAATTCCGCGGCAACACGGCGCACTCGAACTACGACGGCTTCATGTTCGACCGGAACATCGCCGACGACAACACCTACGCGCTGGCCGGAAACACATACCTCCCACTGGTAGATCCGACCGACCCGCTCAGCGAGGCGCTGGTAACGAACCTCGTGGACCTGACCGCCTACAAGAACCGGAATCAAGGTCTGTGGGGCCGCGGCGAACTTCTGACGTTCCAAAACTACAAGTCGGCCGACAATGCGATCGGCATGACGATATCGTCGGGGTCGTTCGGCACCGAGACATATACCTCGCTGGTGACCGACTCTCTGTTCGTGGGCGAGACCGATAATGTCGGCAATCCGCGGACGCCGGAAGAGGTCGCTTACGGCCGCAGCCTGCCGAAGCCTCTGATTCCGGACTATCCGATCCGCGCCTACGAATATTACGATTATCGCAACGAGGTGCAGGACACGACATTCGTCAACTACCAGGACAACGATCTGCGCAAGACAGGCGCCCTGTCCTGGCTCATGTTCAACAGTTCGGGCGTGACCACCGCAAGCACCATCAAGACCGCGACATACATCAACGCCAAGCCGGTCTATTTCCCGGAGATCGAGCCGAGGTTCGACAACGACAACCGGGGTGGCAATTCGTGGAGAACCCTGTCGATCCTTGACCTCGACGGCACGACATCCGGCGTCCCGATGTCTCACATCAATCTCCATGATGGCGAGAACAACAGCGTCGTCACTGACGACACCTGCGTGATCAAGCCGGACTGGAACGCTTCGGTCTGCACGGGCGATGTCGGGCGCTTGTCCTTCTCGCCGCAGCGCCCGAGCTTCACGCTCGGACGTCCCGGCACGCGCCCTCCCGGCGCGCCATCCCTCCTGGCCAATATCGGCAACCCGCCGCCGCCTCAGCCACCCATCACGCTGATCCGCAACGGCACGGAGTTCAAGGTCGCCGGCAGCGCCAGCAATGTGCGCGCCGGCACCGAAATCCAGGTGGTGACGGAAAGGCCGGAAATCGGTCTCAGCGTGGCCGAAATGGACCAGGGGTCATGGGTGGTCTTCGAACTCCCCGGTTTCGCCAACGCGGCCTCCGGAACCGAACTGGGTAGCCTCGAGGCGTTGCGCGCGGCGAACGAGACCTCGTATTTCAGGGGCGCGGATGCGCTGTGGGTCAAGCTGGTCGTGACCGAACCTCCGGTCATGCCGGTTCGTCCCCTGGACTTTCAGGCCAGCATCGCGGTCAGCCGGTAAGGCCCGGCGACAGCCGAGACGGGGCACCGCGGCTCGGATGAAGTTCCGAGCCGACCGGGGATGCGGTGGGGGCAGACGACGGCTCGCTGATCGCGCGGGCGGTCGACGATTGGTGCGGCGAACGGCGTTCGGCCTTGCTGATTGGCGCCATGGCTCCGCTCATCGATCATGTGGCGGCCGAACGCGCCGCCGGCAGGCTCCCGCCCGGGGGAATGAAGGCGGGCGAGCAGATCAGTCCTGCGTCACAGTCAGAGCGATAACCGGCCCCGACTGAGCCCCACCGATCGTCCGGGACGCTGGCGTGTGTCCGTGTTGGGACACTAAGCCGCGTGCGCAACGCTCGAGGGCGGCCGGTCCGCTGGGGC
>JAEZES010000150.1 GCA_023432995.1 Pseudomonadota bacterium | reverse complement strand
TTCGCCGATCGCGCGCCGACGGCGCTGCCGTTCACCAACCGCCTGCACGACCGGCTCGGGATTTCCGAAGAGCGGCTCGTTCGCCAGGCCGGCGCAAGTCACCGCCTGGTGGTCCGCTACCGTGGCTGGGGCGGAGCGGGACACGAAGGCGTCGCGCCCTACGGCGCGGCGATCGACCCGCGGCTCAAGACCCGCTTCGCCCGCGACTGGGGCGGCGGCCCGCGCAACGCCTCGACCGGCGCTCCGCCGGGCTCGCTTGGCGAGGTGCTGGCCGCGGCGGGGCACTTCCAGCCGCCGGCCGTCGGGCCCGAGTCCCCGCTGGCCGCACTCGACTACGCGCTGCGCTGGAATCCCGCTGCCTATCGCGACCTGCTGGTGAGCGAAGCGCAGCGCCTTGGCGTGCAGCACGTGCCGGGCGCGATCACCGCTGTCGAGCCGCGCGGCGACGGCGGTCTCGCCGCTATCGGCGTGGCGGGTGGCGGACCGATCCCGGCCGATCTCTTCGTCGACTGCACCGGGCCGCAGGCCGGGCTGCTGGCGCAGCTTCCCGAAGCCCGTCGGCTCTCCTGGCAGCGGCACCTGCCGATCAGCGGGGTCCAGTTCGGCCTTCCGGGCGCGCCGGTGCTCGGTCTTGCCGACGAGATCGCGATCACCCCCGTCGGGTGGCGCGCGGCGATCGGCGGCCGCGACGGCGTGCACACGCTGCTGGCGATGGTCGACGGCACCGGCGAGCAAGCCGCGCGCGACGCGCTCGGCGCCGAGTTCGCGGACCTGGTTCCGTTCGACCCCGGTCGAGCCGAAGCCCCCTGGATCGGCAACGTCGTCGCGCTCGGCGATGCGGCGGCGACGCTCGAGCCGCTGGCGTGGCTCAATCTCGACCTCGCCCACCGGCAGTTGGCGCTGCTCCTCGAGTTGCTGCCCGGTCGCGACCCCGACCCGCGTGAGCGGGCCGAGTTCAACCGCCGGGCCGGCCTGATGGCGGACCGGGCCCGCGACGTGCTCGGAGCGCACTACGCGGCACCCGGCGCTGCGCATCTCGCCCAGCTGGCCGGCCCGCTCGAGCGGTCGGCCGAGCTCGAGCTCGCGCTCGACCAGTATCATCGCCGCGGACGCCTGCCGTTCTTCGAGGAAATGCCGTTTGCGGTGCAGGAATTCTCCGCCCTGCTCGAGGCCCTCGGCCATGCGCCGGGCGTCGGCGCGCTGTCGCTCAGCGCCGATCCGCGCGAGGGCGAGGCCGAGCGCCGGCGCTTCGAGGCCAACGCCGCCGCGGCGCTGCGCTCGGTACCGCCGTATCGCGAATGGCTGCAGCGGATGCTCCAGGCCTGATCGGGCCCGGGACTAGCTGAAGATTCCCTTCAGAATCGCCCGCATCTGGGCGAACAGTCGCGGGCTCGGCGGGCTCATGATGCCTTTGGCGTGCGGCGGCAGATGCGCTGCCGGATCCTCGTCCCCGAACACGTAGTGCTCGAACATGATGCGCCACACGGCACGCTCGTCGGCCGGCAGGTGGCGATACGAGAACATCGCGTGGAGCAAGGCGTCGTAGCCGCCGCCGCTGCCCTCGGGCGCTTCGTTCCACCAGTAGTTGACGAGGATCGACAGCGGTTCGAGCGCATCGACTCCGTGCCACCAGCCGTACGGCAAGTAGAGCGCATCGCCCGGTTCGAGCGTCGTCTGCTGCGCCTGCCCCCAGGCGTCGGCGTAGCGCGGGTAGCGTTCTAGGTCGGGTGCCGCCGGGTCGACCATCGACACTGGCGTGCCCGCAGGGGTCAGCTCGAACGGGCCCGGGTACATGTTGGCCAGTTGGTCGGGCGGGAATACCGTGAACCGCCGCCTCCCGGCGAGACATACGCCGACGTTCTCCATCAGGTCGTAGTGCGGCGCGACCCGGATGCGGTTGCCGATCCAGATGCGCGGCACGACGCCGGGCAGCAACGGCATCGCGTTGGCCTCGACGAAGCCGGGCAGGAGCTCGGGAATTTTCTCGGACTGCACGGCCACGCCTCGCGGCTGCGGCTCGCCGGCAAGGTGCAGCAGCTCGCCCAGGAACGCGCTCAGCCGGTCCTCGTGGCTGGTGAAGTTGAGGCCCCTGAGCTCGGGATCGTAGAAAAAGCGCCCGCCGGCCTCAGGCGGCAGGACGATTCCGCGCACCGGCCGGGTCGGCCCGAAGCCGAGCAGGTATTGGGCGATCTCCCGGTCGCCTCGGCGGGCCGCGGCCACGCCCGGCCAGCCGGAGGCCAGTCCGCGCATCACCACGGGTTCACGCGCTGGGCGGATCTCGGCGTGCAATTGCGCGTGGTCGAGCGGCCCGACCTCGCGGATCGGCCGCGGCGGGGACAGCGTGGTCACGCGAATTTCCGCGTGGCCGGATCGATCGCGCCGCCGTTGGCCGTGAGGAACTCTTCCTGCGTCGGCATCTGCGCCACCGTCTGCGCGATCGTGCCGCGGATCGAGGCCAGGCGGCGCAGGGTCTCGTCGTCGGGCAGGAGATCGGCGATCGGGTGATAGCCGCCGGGCGCGATCCCCTGGCCGACCAGCACGGCCTCCCAGCTGGTTTCGGTGAACAGCTCGTTGTGCTCGCGGAATACCCGGCCGGACGAGCGGAACATGGCGAGCTTGTCGGCAAGGCCCTCGGGCGGCTCGATGTTGCGGCAGTAGTTCCAGTACTCGCTGTCGTCGCGCTCGGTCGCCGAATAGTGCAGCACCAGGAAGTCGCGGATGTCGACGTATTCCTCGACCGTCTCGCGGTTGTAGCGCTCTATCTCGTAGGATCTGAACTCGCGCGTCGGGAACAGCGCCATCAGCCGCGCGATGCCCGACTGGACGAGATGGATCGAAGTCGATTCGAGCGGTTCGAGGAACCCGCCCGCCAGACCGAGCGCGAGCACGTTCTTCTCCCAGGCACGGGCCCGATGACCGGCTTGAAAACGCAGCTGGTTGGGGGACGCCAGCGGCTCGCCCTCGAGGTTGGCGAGCAGCACCTCGGTCGCCTCGTCGTCGGAGATATGCGCCGAGCAGTAGACGTGGCCGTTGCCGACGCGGTGCTGCAGCGGGATGTTCCACTGCCAGCCGCAGCTGCGTGCGGTCGCCCGGGTGATCGGCTTGCGGTCCGGCCCGAGCGTGCACGGGATCGCGACTGCCCGGTCGTTGGGCAGCCATCGGCTCCAGTCGACGAACGGCACGCCGAGCGTCTGCCCGAGCAGCAGCGAGCGGAAACCCGAGCAGTCGATGAACAGCTGACCTTCGACGCGCCTGTCGTTCTCGAGCCGGAGCGCGGTGACGAACCCGCTTTCCGGATCCTGCTCGACTTCGACGATGCGGCCCTCGGTGCGCCTGACGCCGCGCTGCTCGGCGAAACGGCGCAGGAAGCGCGCGTAGAGACCGGCATCGAACTGGAACGCGTAGCCGAGCTTGGCCAGCGGCGACCTCGGCTGCTCGGGCGTCGGGTGGAGGAACCGGTTCGCGCGCGCCGCCATGGCTGAGATCGAGTATTCGTCGAGCTCGCTGGTGTCGCCGATCTGGCGCCCCTTGAGCCAGTGATGGCGGAATTCGATGCCCATCATGTCGAGCCCGTGCGAGCCGAACGGATGGATGTAGCGGTGGCCGATCCGGGTCCAGTCGACGAACTCGATGCCGAGTTTGTAGGTCGCATGCGTCTCGCGCATGAACTCCATCTCGTCGAGCCCGAGCATACCGTTGAACAGCACGATCTGCGGGATGGTCGCCTCGCCGACGCCAACCGTGCCGATCGCCTCGCTCTCGACCAGCTCGATCGACAGGTCCGGTAGCGCGCCGATGATCTTGGCCAGCGCGGCCGCGGTCATCCACCCGGCGGTGCCGCCGCCGACGATCACGACCTTGGTGATCCGGTCGTCCCTCACTGCGCGGCGACCGGCTGGGGACGGACGTCGGTGGCCGCCCAGGCTCCGGCCGCGCGGAGGAAGTCCTCCTGGGTCGGCAGCGCGGCGGCGGCCGCCCGGTAGCATTCGCGCATGTCAGCCATCGCGCGCGCGACCTTGTGCTCGTCGAGCGTGTCGGCGATCGGGTCGTGATGGTCGGGCCAGATGTTCTGCCCGAGCATGACGGCGACCCAGCTGGTCGTGCCGAACAGCTCCTTGCCCTCGCGGAACACCCGGCCGTGGAGCTTCCACAGGTCGATCTTGCGCTGCAGCGTCTCGGGGATCGCCATGTCGCGCACGTGGCGCCAGAACGGCGTGTCGTCGCGCTGCGTGGCCTTGTAGTGGAGGATGATGAAGTCGCGGATGTCCTCGTAGAGGTCCTGCATCCCGCGGTTGTACTCGTCGCGCTCGAGCGGGCTTATCGGGCGCCCGGGGAACAGCGCGAGCAGCCGCTGGATGCCGTTCTGGACCAGGTGGATCGAGGTCGATTCGAGCGGCTCGAGGAATCCCGACGACAGGCCCATGCAGACGACGTTGTGGCTCCACGATTTCTGCCGGCGCCCGGTGGTGAAGCGGATCACTCGCGGATCGGCGAACGGCTCGGCCTCGAGGTTGGCCAGGAGGATCCGCTCGGCTTCGTCGTCGGCCATGAACGCGCTGCAGTAGACGTGGCCGTTGCCGGTCCGGTGCTGCAGCGGGATCCGCCACTGCCAGCCGGCCGTATGCGCGGTCGAGCGCGTGAACGGATCGGGCGAAGCCACGTTCGGCGTCGGGATCGGGATCGCGCGATCGACCGGCAGCCAGTGGCTCCAGTCCTCGTAGCCGACACCGAGCGTGTCGCCGATCAGCAGCGCGCGGAAGCCCGAGCAGTCGATGAACAGGTCGCCGGCGATTCGCCGGCCGTCCTCGAGCTCGACCGCGGCGACGTCGCCGCTCTCGCCGTCGCGCTGGACCTTGACGATGCGGCCCTCGTGGCGGGTCACGCCCTGCTTCTCTGCCCGCCGCCGCAGGAAGCGGGCGTAGAGCCCGGCGTCGAAATGGAACGCGTAGAGCATCTCCGAGATCGGCGGTCTGGCCTGTTGCGACGGCCGGGCGAACTTGCCGCTCGCTGCGGCGACCGCGCTCATGCAGTAGTCGGAGATGTAGCCCGGATCGCCGCGCCCGTTCTCGCGCAGCCAGAGCTGGTGGAACGGGATACCGTGCAGGTCGTGGCCGTAGAAGCCGAACGGGTGGATGTAGCGGTCGCCGAGGCGGCTCCAGTCAACGAACTCGATGCCGAGCTTGATGGTCCCCTGGGTCTCGCGCAGGAACTCGTTCTCGTTGAGCTCGAGCATCGCGTTGAAATTGACGATCGGCGGAATCGTCGCTTCGCCGACGCCGACGGTTCCGATCGCGTCCGATTCGACCAGCTCGATCTTGCGCCGGCCGTTGTCGAGGAACCGCGAGAGCGCTGCCGCAGCCATCCATCCGGCGGTGCCGCCGCCAACGATCACGACCCGGTTGATGTCCGTGCCGCCCGCCCTTGCGCTAACGCTATCATCGGCCACGCTGCAATCATCCTCCCCCGGCGAGTTTTCCGCTGTCCTCGTGCTCTTGCCGCCTTTGTGCCCTCTTGCCAATAGCGGCCGAGGTCGCTACTGAAGTTCCTCAAGCGCGCCGGCAACTAATAATGGTAGCGCTAACATTGGGTTCAGGGGAGGATTTGGCGTGGCCGAGCAATCGACCGGTAGCAACTCGCAGCAGCTCTTCACCGCAATGCGCCACTCGCTGAGGGCGGGCGGTTCGTTGTTCGCCATCGGCTGCCTCCTGGCGTCCGCTTCGGCTTACGCGCAGGACGACCCGGCGGCCGCCGGCGCGGCCGCCGCGGCCGAGGACGAAAATGCCATTGTCGTCACCGGCATTCGCCAGAGCCTGGCCAACTCGCAGACCATCAAGCGCGACTCTGAGACGGTCGTCGACGCGATTACCGCGGAAGACATCGGTGCGCTGCCCGACCGTTCGGTCACCGAGGCGCTCCAGCGCGTTCCGGGCGTCGCGATCAACCGCTTCGCGGGTTCGAACGACCCCGACCACTTCTCGGTCGAAGGTTCGGGTGTGGTCGTGCGCGGCCTCAACTTCGTCCGTTCGGAATTCAACGGCCGTACCGCGTTCGCCGCGGGCGTGGGCGGGCAGGCGCTCAATTTCGCCGACGTGCCTTCGGAACTGCTCGGTTCCGTCATCATCAGCAAGAACGCCACCGCCGACATGATCGAAGGTGGCCTCGCCGGCACGGTCAACCTCAACACCCGCAAGCCGTTCGACAACGACGGCTTCCACGTCGCGTTCAGCGCCGAGGCCAACTATGGCGACTTCCGCGAAGAGTGGACGCCGACGATCTCGGGCCTGCTGAGCAACACCTGGGATACCGACTACGGCCGCTTCGGCCTGCTGTTCAGCGGTTCGTTCTCGCAGATCAAGAGCCGCGCGGACGGTCTGCAGATCGCGAACTACCAGAACCGCGACGGTGTGCTGGTCACTGCCGCTAACACCGGCGGCAACCAGGTGTGCCGGAACCCGCTGCCTTCGAACACCGACACGCAGACGCTGCCGCCGGGCGGCTCGCTCTGCGGCAATTTCGGTGCGGCCGGGGCGGACGGCTTTGCCGACTACGCGAGCTATCGCGTGGCGCCGGTCGGCGGGCAGTTCCGCACGCAGGAATTCAACCGCAAGCGTGATGGTTTCGCGGCCGCCATGCAGTGGGAAAGCCTCGACGGCGGCACGCAGCTGACCGCGGAGTTCATCCGTTCGCACTCGACCAACGCCTGGGGCGAATGGACCTACGAGACGGCTCCGGACCTGGCCGAGTACTCGACCTATCCGATCGGTTGCCTGCAAAACGCCAATGGGCCGAACATCATTCTCACGGACGGCACGAACGGTGACCCGACGGCCCGTGCGCAGTGCCCCGTGGGCGGGTTCACCGACTACGTCTACGACGAGAACAACCTGTTCCAGTCGGGCTATATCGTCAACGCGAGCAACGGCTGGCGCGGCGGCGTCAACAACTACGACCCGGGCATCGGCGGCGGTTCGCCCTACGTGGCGATCGGCGGCCTGCAGCAATCGCTCGCCCGGCGCCAGGTGCATGACGAGGTCCTCAACCAGGACTACGGCATCAACTTCGTGTCCGAGCTGACCGACCGCCTGACCCTCGAGCTCGACGGGCAATACGCAAAGTCGCGCAAGAAGAACCTCGACGTCAGCGTGTTCGGCTCGATCTTCGCCGACCAGGAACTGGACATTTCCGGCCAGTACCCGATCGTCATCCCGCACAAGCCGCAGTTCCTCGGCTACACCTGGTCGGCGCCGAGCCCCGTGCTGGGCAATGCCACCGAGGCGGAGTACTTCACGGATCCGCGGTTCCAGTTCTGGCGGGCCGCGATGGACCACATCGAGGACAGCGAGGGCGAGCAGTACGCGATCCGCGGTGACCTCGCCTACGAGTTCGACGATGACTCGTTCATCCGTCGGGCGGCCATCGGCGCGCGCTACCAGGACCGCGACCAGACCGTCCGCTACACCACCTACAACTGGGGCATGCTGAGCGAGACCTGGTCGGGCTCGCGGCCGATAAACTTCGACGACACGCCGAGCAGCTCCTCGGATCGTCACGAGTTCCCGAACTTCTTCCGCGGCCAGGTCCCCGGACCGCCGGGGGGCTGGTACTACACGGGCGACCTGATCAACGATTACCAGGGCTCGATCGACTTCTTCCAGTCGATCCAGAGCATGGCCCGACTCTACGGGGCCAGCCCGAGCTGGAATCCGCTGGCTGAACGCGCCGGCACGATCAACGGCACGCACTACCTGCCCGCCGACATCCAGCCGGTGTCGCAGAAGGATACGGCCGCCTACGTGATGCTGAACTTCGGTTCGGACGAGCTGTTCGGCGACGTTCGCTTCGCCGGCAACATCGGCGTCCGCTACGTGGACACCCGCATTCGCTCGACCGGCTCGATCGGCGTGCCCAGCGCGCAGGCGCTCAACGTCGACGGCGACTTCGCGGTCGAATGCGCACCGGTGCCGCCGCCGCCGGGAGCCCCTCCCGGCACGCCGCCGAGCACGCCTGGCGGCGTCTGCGAGCTCGGCGAACAGGCCTACAACAACCTGGCAACCTGGGCGGGCGCCGGTGCGACTCTGACCGACGTCGCCAAGCACAGCTACGACTACTGGCTGCCGAGCCTCAACTTGCGGTTCGGGGTGACCGACGACATCGTCCTGCGCTTCGCGGCCTCCAAGGTCCTGACGCGGCCGGACAACGCTTACATCCGCAACTTCCTGACCACCGGTCTGGGGCAAAGCGGCGAGCTGACGTCCACCGCGGGCAACCCGTTCCTGCTGCCGGCAACGGCGTGGCAGTTCGATGCCAGCTTCGAATGGTATTTCGCGCGAGTCGGCTCGATCACGCTCAACGGCTTCTACAAGTCGATCGACAACTTCTTCTATCAAGCCGTCACCGAGCGCGAGATCACCAGCAATGGGATCACGCAGAACGTGCTCGTCCGAGGTCCGGCCAACTTCGATGAATCGGGCAAGATCAAGGGCTTCGAGGTCGCTTACCAGCAGACCTACGACTTCCTGCCGGCGCCGTTCGACGGTCTCGGCATCCAGGCGAACTACACCTACATCGACAGTTCGGGCTTGCCGAACACGTTCCTCAATGGCGGCAACGTGCCGAACAACTCGACCGTTCCGCCGGGCAACCTGCCACTCGAGCAGCTGTCGAAGCACAACGCGAACTTCGTCGCCTTCTACGAGAAGGGGCCGATCTCGCTGAGGGCGGCGTACAACTGGCGGTCGCGGTTCCTGCTCACCGCGTCGGACGTGATCTTCCCGTACTACACGATCTTCAACGAACCGACGGGCCAGCTCGACGCGTCGCTGTTCTTCACGATCACGGAAGGTCTGCGCATCGGCGTGCAGGGCGTGAACCTGCTCAACGAAGTGACCGAGACGACCCAGTCCTACACCGGCGACCCCGGAGACTTGGCGCCGCGGTCCTACTTCATGAACGATCGGCGCTATTCGATCATTCTCCGCGGCAACTTCTGACCTGAGCGGGTCATTGGCTGGCGCCGTCGCTACTCCCTAGCGGCGGCGCCTCTTTTCTTGGCCGCTTGGCGCGAGCCTTGTTGCGGAAGCCGACCGGGCGGCCAGGCCGCCATTCTGTCGCAAACGTTTCTCTTCGACGCGGGGCGGCGCCGGCATCCTTGGGGCCGTGCTTCGCGCGATCAGGCGGTCGCGAAGCTCTCCGCAATCGCGGTGCGCAGCGGCTTGGGCGCGTAGTTCGAATCGTACGGCGTCCCGCGGACCTCGAGCCCGTCGTCGCGCGGAGCGAAACCCTGCAGCCAGTTGAACCGGTCGACCATTCCCCAGGCGAGCACGTCACCGAGCTGCGGATAGTCGAGCATGACGTCGAAATAGCGCCGGGCGTAATCGGCGACGCGCGCGTCGCGCACGGCGATGTCGGCCGGGAGCGCCTTGTCCTTGACGTCGAATTCGCTGATCAGCAGCTTGTAGCCCATCGCGACCGCCTCATCGAGGAACTGCCGCCATTCGCGTTCCTGGTAGGGGCCGAGCCCGGTCGCCGGGTCGAGCGAGTACATCTCGATGTGGGACTGGATGCCGCGCGTGTCGACCGGAACGTTGCGGCGGCGGAAGCCTTCGAGCAGGCGGAGCACGTCGGCGCGATGCGCCGCGTGCGGCGGCTCCCAGCTCATGTAGTCGTTGTAGACGAGGTCGGCCGTCGGGAGTTCGTCGCGCGCCGTGTGGAAGGCGAGGTCGAGCACCGCCTCGGCACTGCCCATCGCGCGCGAAAGGCTGGTCTCGACCAGCCCGTTCGTGTCGTGGTCGATCGCCTCGTTGACGACATCGTAGCTGGTGATGGTGCCGCGGTATCGCGAGGTCACGGTGCGGATGTGGGTCGTCAGCAGTCGCTCGGCCTCGGCTACGGGGTTGGCGCCGAAGTCGTAGACATTGAGCCAGTCGGGGAACCAGCGCGGGCGATGCCACAGCAATGTGTGCCCCCTGATCGCCAGTCCGGCCGACTGGGCCCAGCCGACGATCTCGTCGAGACGCGTGAAGTCGAAGGTACTCGGTCCCGGCCGGGTCCAGCGCCACTTCATCTCGTTCTCGGGCACGACCACCCCGCATTCGGCGCGAACGATGCCGCTGTAGTCGGGGTTCTGGATCGAGCCCCCGGAGTTGCCGATGTTCCAGTTGATCGCGCTGCCCCAGCGGCGGCCGGTTCGCGCCGCCAGCGCGTTGAGACTGGGCGAAGGCGGCGTCGGGGGGCTGGGTGGCGGAGGCGGAGGTGGCGCAGGGCTCGGGGCGGAAGCCACCGGTCCCGAGCTTCCGCCGCCGCAGCCGGCCAGCGACAGCGCGGCAAGGCCGGCCAGCGCCTCGCGCCGGGTCGGATGGATCACGCGGCCAGGCATGGCTGCGCGGCGTCCTCGCAGCGTCGCGCGGCGTGCGCGCGAACCAGCTCGAGCATGCGTGCGTCGCTGTCGAACAGGCCATACCAGCCCTGCGGCTCGTGCGGCGGATCGCCCATGTAGGCGCGATCGCCGTCGACGAAACGCGCATCGGCGTGGGCCGCGCGCGCCTCGCCGTTCCAGGCCCAGAAGTTGCTGCCCACCAGCGGGCCGCCGCCGCTCCACGAGGCTTCGACCGTCTCGTAGATGGTGCGATAGTACCGCTCTCGGTACTCGGTGGTCGCTTCCGGCGCGTAGCTTTCGCCGTCGCGCGGGAAGCCGAACTCCTCGAACGTCAACGGCTTGCCGAGCTCGGTCGCGAGCCGCTCGTGGGTGGCGAGGTAATCGCGCACCTTGGCGCTTCCGGCCTCCCACGTACCGGGCAGGTCCTTGCCGTCGACCCAGCCCCAGTTGAGCGGCCAGATGTGTGCGGTCAGGTAATCGATGTTGGCGTGCGCCCGGCGAACGATGTCCTCGCTGCCGTGGGCGCCTTGGGTGCCTTCGTGGCCGAGCGAAACGAGATGGTTGTCGTCGAGCGAGCGGATCAGCTCGGCGGTTCCGTCGATCCACGCGTAGTAGGGCTCGCGAGTGCGCGCGACCACCGCGTCGCTGCCGCCGGGGCGGGGTTCGTTGGCCAGTTGCCAGCTCATGATCGCCGGATCGTCGGCATAGCGCGTGCCGGTCACCGAGTTGGTGCGCCCGACGATCGCCCGGACGTGCGCTCGGTAGAGCGCGACGGCCTCCTCATTGGCGTAGAACGCGCTCGTCGCGTCGGGATAGGCGGGCCACGGGTGCGCCGGGTCGTTCATGTCCATGTATGACCCGGTCACCCGATAGAGCCAGGTGCCGAAACCGCCCGACCACTCCCAGAAGTTGCCGAGGCACACCACGGCGGTCATTCCCCGCATGGCAATCTCCGCCATCGCGTAGTCGAGCCCACCCAGCAGCGCGGCATCGAGCGTGCCGTCGGGCTTCGAGAATCCCGGCTTGATCGAGTTCTTCAGCGGTCCTTCCTCGGCCGCGGCCATGATCCTGAGGTTGTTGAGGCCGAGCGCCTTCAGGCGGTCCAGCTCGCGGCCGAGCCGGGCGCGATCGCCGAACGGCGCGTCGGCGCCCAGCCAGGCGGCGTACCACATGTTCGCCCCGACGACGCGATAGAGGCTGTCGCCGAGCAGCAGCCGGGTCCCTTCGCGCCGCACGAAACCGCCGGTCGTCGCCGCGCCGGCGGAGCAGCCCGCGGTTCCCAGAAGGACAACCCCGCCGGCCAGCCCCGCGAGCGCCGAACGCCGGTCGAACTTCACTGCGCTATCTCCAGCTCGAAGCCGGGTACCGGCAGGCTGCGGCCGTCGAACAGGTTGACGACCGGGCTGTCCGCCCAGGCATAGCGCACCCGGGTGGCCGGTTGCCCGTCAGCGGGAATCCGCAACTGGTCGCCATCAACGGCCGCCAGCGCGTACCGGCAGCTGCCCGGGGACGGGCCGCACAGCTCGACTCCGAGCGGATGAGGCCCGCTCCACACATGCAGTCCGCCTTCGACCCCGGTGAAGCGCACGGTCACCGCGCCGCCCTCGAGCCGTGCCGACTGCGGCATCGGCATCGCTTCACCGAGCGCGGCGCGCCCTAGACGGTCGCCAAGCAGCGTCTTGTTGGCCGGGTGAATGTCGGTCCGTTCGCCGATGTCGAGCGCGCCGATCAGCGCGGCGTTGTCGTCCGCCTCGACCGCCCGCCGCTGAATGTCGCGCGTTTCCGCCCAGCCGGATTCACCCGGCTGTTCCGCGATCGGGCCGAAATTGGCCAACTGCACCACCAACATCTGCATTTGCGGCCCGAACTGGCGCCGCCAGCCGGCGAAGAGCTCGCGCATCCGCTGTTCATAGCCGGCAATCCCCACGTCGCTTTCGCCCTGGTACCACGCCGCCCCCCGGAGTCCGATGCGGCCGAGCGGCGCAACCATCCAGTTGTGCATCACGCCGATCCCGGCGTTGGCGTCCCACGGCGCACGCGGCGGCGCCTGATCGGTGGCGCCGATCGAGTATTGCCAGCCGTCGCCGAGCGGGATGCGCGCGCCGTTCGTCACGGTGAAGGCGAGCCTGTCGGCGGAACTGGTGAAGCCGCCGGCGCCCCAGCTGTTGCTGACCGCGACGACAACCTCGTTGGCTCCCGGCCTGAGGTACGACGCCGGCACCGGATACTGGCGTTCGTAGTCCCACCCATGGGTTATGCCCACGGGGCGGCCGTTGACCCAGGTCGCGTCGAGATCGTCGAGCACCCCGAGCGCCAGCGTGCCGCCCGCGGCGGCCTGCTCGGGCGTCAACGTGATCGTCCGCCGCAGCCAGACGTTGCCGATCGGGTCGCTCGCCAGCGGCGTGCCGGCCCAACCGGGCCACGGCGAAATCGACGGCACGGGCTGCCACGCCAGCGAGTCGGGATCGCGCCACGGCTCCTGCCCTCCGGTGGCCCCGCGCCACCACGCCTCCCATGTCGGCGCGAACGCGGTGACGGCGCCGAGCGGGTCGTGGGCGACGCGCTCGAGCAGGGCCATTTGCTCCTCGCCGTAGATCGCCCGGCCCGCCTCCGGGGTTAACCACGCCCGAATCTGCGAACCGCCCCAGTTCGAGTGGATGGCCCCGATCGGTACGCCGAGATCCGCGCGGAGCTTGCGGGCCATGAAGTAGCACGCGGCCGAGAACTGCGGCACGGTCTGCGGCGACGCCGGCTCCCACGCGACCGGGCGGGCAAAGGCGGTCTGCGGCGCGGGCGACGTCGCCTTGGGCACCATCATCAATCGCAGCGCGGAGTCGGCCGCACTCTGCGCCACGGCGTCGCCGTTGAGCCCGCGGACCACCGGAAACTCCATGTTCGACTGGCCCGAGCAGAGCCACACGTCGCCGACCAGCAGGTCCGATGCCGTGGCGGTGCTGCCGTCGGCTCCGGTGACGGTCAGCGTCAGCGGATCGCTGCTGGCCGCCCGTGCCGGAAACTCCAGCGTGAAGCGCCCGAGGCGGTCGGCCTGCGCGGTCGCCGTCGCCCCGCCGAGCGTGCCCGAGATCCGCTCGTTGGCCCCCGCCGTGCCTTCGACGCGGATCGGCGCGTCGCGCTGGATCACGGCGTGGTCGCTCCAGGCGGGCGCCAGTTGCGGCGCCGCGACAGCCGCCGAGGATGCAGCGCCAAGCAGTAGGGCTGCGAGCGTTGTGCGGATCATGCGACCTTCCCCATGCTGCGCGGCCTCAGCGTCGGGCCGCTATCTCCACCCGGCGTCGACCCAGTAGTTGTGGGCCGTGCAGAAGCGAGCGTCATCCGAGGCCAGGAACAAGGCCATCGCGGCGACGTCGAACGGCTGGATGCGCCCGTCGAGGCACTGCGCGGCAACGATTTCCGCCTCGCCCTCGGGATTGTACCACTGCAACTGCCGTGGGGTCTGCACGTTACCCGGCACGATCGTGTTGACCCGGATACCGTCGCGGCCGAGCTCGCGTGCGAGGCTGCGGGTCAGCCCTTCGATCGCCGCCTTGGCGACCTGGTAGATGGCGAGATCCGCCAGCCCGAGATGCCAGCTCACCGAACCGAGATTGATGATCGAGCCGCGGCCGGCCGTGCGCATCGCCGGAGCCACTGCCTTGGCGGCGAAGAACTGGTGCTTGAGGTTGACCGCTATCCGCTCGTCCCAATACGCCGGTGTCACCTCTTCGAGCTTGTGTCGGTCGTCGTTGCCGGCGTTGTTGACCAGCACGTCGCAGCCGCCGAGGCGCTCGATCAGCTCGCCGATCCTGCTCGAATAGTCGGCGCAGTCGGTCACGTCGCAGCGCACGAACACGGGTGCGATCGGCGCATCGGCCAGGCGGCCGATGAGCGCCTCAGCCTCGGCCTGCAGGACGTCGACAAAGGCGACGGCGCAACCCTGGCGCGCGAACGCCTCGACGATGCCTTCGCCGATCCCCGACGCGCCGCCGCTGACGATCACCTTCCGGCCGGCAAGGCTCGGATAGACCGCCGCATTGACAAACGGCTGCAAGACCCCCTCCGCCACGCGGCTCACTCTCCCCTATGCGGCGTCATTCCGGCGCGGCATTCTGGCGACGCGGTCCCCGTTGCGGAACCGCCGTCGGCGGCGCTTTTCCGTGCGCTCACGTTGATAGCGCTACCATACGAATTTGGCTGTCGAAGTGCAAGAAATTTGAACCTCCCCCTCCTGCGGCCCGGCACTGCGGTCTCGTGGGCCGCAGGTCAAGCCGCTAGCGGCAGGGCAGCACCACCTGGGCGTCGGTGCCCAGCCGCACGTCGGCCAGCGCGAAGTCGGCCGCGCCCTCGGTGGCCAGCACGAAGGGCATCGATACCTTCGTCACGTCAACGCCTTTGTCACGCAAGCACTTCAGCGAAAGGCCATAGCGGACGTATTCGCCGCTCTCTGCCAGCTCCACGGCACTCACCCGCAGCGTGTCGCTGGCGTCGCGCATCGCGAGGCCGGCCCGTCCGGGCGCCTGGTTCACCTTAAGCGTCACGAGCAGCATGACGTCGCCGTTGGCCTCGCGGCTGATGTCGACCGGTTCAAACGTGCCCAGGCTGACGGCCGACTCGCCGCCGGAAATGCGGAACCTGCGGGCTCCCTCCTGGACCGCGCCGTCCTCGACCGTGATCCGCGCCCGGCCGGCGAGCGCTTCGGCGGGGAAGGTCGTCAGCCGGGTCTGGCTGCCAGGCTGGCTCGGATCGGCAATGTGCAGCGACCAGCTCGAGGCAGGCACGCCGGCGGCGAGGAACGTGCGGCTATCGCCGGCCGCGCTCGCGCCGGCGTCTTCGGGCAGCGCCGTCCAGGCAGGGGCGGGGGACTGGTAGGTCAGCCCGTAGCCAAACGGGAACAGCTCCCCATCGGCCATGTCCGCGGTGCGCGGCCAGGCCGCCGGAAGCTTGCCCATGAAGTCGAAGTTGGGCTGGCCGTCGGCGCCGGCGATCAGGACGTCGGCAAGCCCGGCCCCTTCGGAGCCCGGCAGCCACGCGACGACGAACGCGTCGGCAGCGTTGAGCGCCGGGTTCACGAACAGCGGGCGCCCGGTGATCATCACCGCCACGACCGGGATGCCCTGCGCCTTCAGGCGGCGCATGGTCTCGTACGGCGCCGTCAGTTCGGGATCGAGCTGCAGCGAAGCGCGGTCGCCCTGGAATTCCGCGTAAGGTTTCTCGCCGAAGATCACTACCGCGGCGTCGGGGCGTCGCGTGAAGCTGCCGTCGGGGGACAGCTCGGCCGTCCCGCCGCCGGCGCTCACCGCCTGCCGCAAGCCTTCCCACAAGGACGTCGCGCCCGGGAAGTGGCTGTTGTCGACGCCGGTGCCCTGCCAGGTCAGCGTCCATCCGCCCGACTGGCGGGCGATGTCGTCGGCGCCGTCGCCTGCCACCAGCAGCCTGCCGCCGGGCCGCAGCGGAAGCACACCCTGGTTCTTGAGCAGGACGAGCGACTTGCGAACCGCCTCGCGCGCGAGGGCGCGGTGCTCGGCCGAGCCGAGCAGGTCCCACTGGCCGGCCAGCGGGCGCGTCGAGGGTTTGCCCGCTTCGAACAGGCCGAGCCGCATCTTGACCCTGAGAATTCGCGCGACGGCCTCGTCGATCCGCACCACCGGGATCTCGCCGGCCCGCGCACGCTTGAGCAGGTCTTCGTAGATCGGCTTCCAGGTGTCGGGCGCCATGTACATGTCGATCCCGGCCAGCAGCGCCTGCGGGCAGGACTCGTTGGTGCAGCCCTCGACCTGGCCATGGGCGTTCCAGTCGGAGACGACGAATCCGCCGAAGTCCATCCGCTCCTTGAGCACGCCGGTGAGCAGGCTGTGGTTGCCGGTCATCTTGACGCCCTGCCAGCTCGAGAAGCTGGCCATCACGGTCGCCACGCCTTCCTCGATCGCCGGCCCGTAGGGTGCGCCGTGGATGTCGCGCAACTCCTCCTCACCGATCTTCGCGTCGCCCTGGTCGACCCCGCGGTCGGTGCCGCCATCGGCGAGGAAGTGCTTGGTCGAGGCGATCACCTTGCCGCGGGCGAGGATGTCGCCGCCGTCGGGCGGGCCCTGCAGCCCGCGCACCATCGCGCCGACATACGACGAGACCAGCGCCGGATCCGACGAATAGCCCTCGTAGGCACGGCCCCAGCGGAAATCCTGCGGCACGGTCACGGTCGGAGCGAAGGTCCATTCCTGCCCGGTCACGCGGATCTCGGTCGCGGTGGCCGCGCCGATCCGCTCGATAAGCTCCGGGTCGTGCGCCGCCCCGAGGCCGATGTTGTGGGGAAACAGCGTCGCGCCGATGATGTTCGAATGGCCGTGAACCGCGTCGGTCCCCCAGATTACCGGGATGCCGACGCCGCCGTCGCTCGTGTCGACCGAGGCTTCGTAGAACGCGTCGGCCGCCTCGAGCCACTTTTCGGCCGGAGCGAGGTCGTCGCCGCCGGGCCCGCTGTTGCCGCCGTTGAGCACCGAGCCAAGATTGTAGCGGCGCACGTCGTCCGCGGTGATGCAGCACAGGTCGCCCTGCACGAGCTGGCCGATCTTTTCCTCGAGCGTCATGCGACCGATCAGTTGGGCGATGCGGGCCTCGGCCGGGGCGGATTCGGGAACCGGATAGTCGTACTGGGGCCAGATTTCCGGATGCGCGACGCCCGGCTCGGCCGGGGCCTCGGCCGGCTGCGCCGCGGCGCTCGCGGCGAAGGCGAGGGCGGCGGCCGCGAGTTGGTAACGAAAACGCATCGATCTTCCCCCAAGTCAGCCTCTAGCGGGCGGCAAGCGGCGCCGATGGTAACGCTATCATGCCGGCAGGGGAAGGTGGTTTCGCGTTGCCGGTCCCCGCGGCACGTCCGGACCCGGCTTTGCGGAGTGGCAGACGGGAAATGGTGCCGCAGAAGGGACTCGAACCCCCGACCCCAACATTACGAATGTCGTGCTCTACCAACTGAGCTACTGCGGCACTGGTGGCGGCCCTTAATGGGCTTCGCCGCCGCCTGCAATGCCTGCCCTCAGCCGTTGGCCCAGCGGCGGAGCAGGTTGTGGTAGCAGCCGGTCAGCGCGACCACCTCGGCGCGCTCGTCACCGAGCGCTTGCGCCAGGCTGCGGATGGCCGCGTCCATGTCGAGCAGGATCGCCCGCTCGCCGTCGTCGCGGACGCGCGATTCGATCCAGAAGAACGAGGCCACGCGGCTCCCGCGGGTCACCCGCTCGACGCGGTGGAGCGAGCTGCTCGGGTAGAGCACCGCGTCGCCCGCGGCGAGCTTGACCTCGTGCGCGCCGTAGCTGTCCTCGATCACCAGCTCGCCGCCGTCGTAGTCCTCGGGAGCCGACAGGAACACGGTGATCGAGAGATCGGTCCGCACGCTCTTGCCGTCGCCGATGAAACGGATGGCGTTGTCGACATGGTTGCCGAACGCGTGCCCGTCGCTGGCGTCGTAACGGTTGAACAGCGGCGGGACGATCGCCTTCGGCAGGGCCGCGGAGACGAACAGGCCGTTCGCCGACAGCGCCGCGGTGATGATCTCGCGTGCCTGCCGCCCGCGCTCGCAGTCGGCGGCGAGTTGCAGGTTGTGCTTGGCCAGGCCCGACTGGACGCCGGCGGTGACCTTGCCGTCGACCCAGCGCCCGCCGTCGATCAGGCGCCGGACTTCGGCGACCTGGTCGGCGGTCAGCAGCGATGGAATCGCGAGCAGCATGGCGCGGAACGCTTAGAGCTTGAAAGCCACCGTGGCCACCGCGCTGCGTCCCGGGCCGGGCACGAAGTGCCCGCCGCCGACCTGGTCGATGAAGCGCTCGTCGAACAGGTTGTAGACGTTGAGCCGCAAGGTGGTGCCCGACGTGAACTCGTAGGCAACCGTGGCGTCGGCGACCCAGTAGGGTTCGATCCGCCGGGTGTTGGTCTCGTTGGTGTAGCGCTCGCCGACGTAGCGGACGCCGCCCCCGATCTCGAACCCGCCGGGCAGCTCGTAGACCGACCACAGGCTGCCGCTGTGATCGGGCACGTTGCGCAGGTGATGGCCCACCTCGAGCGGATCGTTCGATTCGCGAATCTCGGTGTCGAGGTAGCTGTAGCTGGCGATGATCGACCAGTTTTCGGTCAGCTTCCCGGTCGCGCCGATCTCGAACCCCTCGACGCGCTGCTTGCCGGCGAGCACGATATCGGGCTCGCCCGGCAGGCCGTCGGTCCGCGCGTTGACCTTGTCGGTGCGGAACACCGCCGCGTTGAGCAGCAGGCGGCCGCCGAAGCCCTCCCACTTGGCGCCGATCTCGTAGGTCTCGCTCTTCTCCGGCTCGAGCGCGGCGAGCGCCTCCGAGACGTTGGTCTGGGTCATGTTCTCGATCGACGGATTCACCGACGTCCCCGCGCCCACGTAAAGGCTCAGTCTTTCGACCGGCTTCCAGGTCAGGCCCGCGCGCCAGGTCACTTCCTTGTCGGTCCGGGCGAGCGGGGCGGCCGGTGCCACCGGCGTGAAGGTCGCCTTGTAGCGTTCCCAGCGCAAGCCGCCGGTCAGCAGCAGCTGGTCGGTCAGGTGGATCGTGTCGAACATGTAGGCGGCGACCGTGTCGGCCGTGGCCCTGACGGGGCCGCCCGGCGTGTCGGCGATCGTGCCCGCCCACGGCCGCTCGGGGTCGGGGTTGAACAGGTCGGTCGGCGTGCCCGCGGTAATCGTGCGCGGCTGGTTGCGGCTGTTCTCGTCGCCGATCTCGAACCCGGCGATGAGGTCGTGCCGCAGCGAGCCTGTGGCGAACTCGGCATAGAGATTGGTCTGGTTGAACCAGGCCTCGTCGACCGTATCGCGCGACTGCGTCTGGGGGTTGATCAGCGTCGTGCCGGTGCCGGCGAAACGCGGTGCCGAATAGATCGAATCCCTGACCGCGTAGCTGTAGCGGGTCGCGTTGGCGAGGCGCACCGTGTCGGTCAGGTCGTGCTCGATCGCGAAGGTCGCGAGGTGGGTGCGGGTCTTCTCGTAGTCGCGCTCGGTCAGCCCATAGTAGTTGTCGAAATCGACCGGCGCCGGCTGGTCGGCGTACGCCGGCAGCACGGTGTTGGTCGCCGGCACGAACGGGATGCCGTAGTCCGGCTGGTTGTTCTGGCGCAGGTAGTAATACGACAGGATCGCCCGGGTCGCCGAGCCGAGGCCGGTGGCGATCGACGGGGCAAACCCGATCCGCTCGCTTTCAACGTAGTCGCGGCCCGGGGCCTCGGCGTTGTGGTACATGGCGTTGACTCGCAACGCGGTCCCGCCGCCGATCCCGAGGTCGTCCTCGCCGAGGTTGACGTCGACGGTCGCGCGGCCATGGAGCGGCAGGCCGAGCGAGCCGGTGGCCGAAACCGAAGTCATCAGCTCGGGCTGCTTGGTGAACATGTTGATGTAGCCGCCGGTCGATCCGCGCCCGGTCTGGGCCGGGGCCGGGCCTTTGACCACCTCGACCTGCTGGATGTTGAAGGTGTCGCGGGTGTAGCTCGCGGTATCGCGGATGCCGTCGATGAAGATGTCGTTGCGCGCGCCGAACCCGCGCAGCGTCAGGTTGTCGCCGCCCGGCCCGCCGCCGCCTTCGCCGGCCGCCATCGAGATGCCCGAGACGTTGCGCAGGACGTCGCGCAGGGTCGAGGCTGACTGCTGCTCGATCACTTCGCTCGAGACGATGCTGATCGACTGCGGCGCGTCCTGGACATCTCCCAGGCGGCTGTTGAGTGTGTTGATCCGCTCGCGTTCGCCGGTCACCACGATCGGCTCGTCGTCGGCCAGCGCCTCCCAGTCCTCGTTCGGTGCACCCTCGGCAGGTCCGTCCTGCTGCGCCTGAGCTCCGCTGCCGATCAGCAGCGTCGAGCCGGCAAGGGCCAGCGCGGTCCGGCGATAGGCGCGGATACCCGTCCGTGAAGCGAGACGATCACTCATGATTACCCCTGTTATTGCGAATCATTGTCAGTTGCAGCGCGGCTGATAATCATTCGCAACAAGCTTGCAACCGGAAAATTTCTGGTTAGACATTGCGCCAGCAGACATCGCCGACAGGGGGCCTCGTGCCGAAGACCACGAAAAAGCAGATTCGCGCGCTCTGGCTCCAGGTCCACAAATGGATCGGGCTGCTCCTCGCGGTGCTGATCATCCCGATCAGCCTGACCGGCTCGGCGCTCGTCTGGCACGACTGGCTCGACGCGCAGCTCGAGCCGCAGCGGCACCAGGTGCTTGGCCCGGCGGCGTTGCCGCCCTCAGCCTACGCCGACGCCGCCGCCGCGGCGCTGGCGCCGGGCGAGCGGCTGGCGACCTTGCGCTTCAACGGCGAGGGCAAGCCGGTCGTGGCCGTGGCCCAGAAGCCGTCGCAAGGCCCGCGGCCCGAGCGGACCAACTACTGGCTCGACCCGCGCGATGCGTCGCTGATCGACCAGGCCTCGGCCAACGCCGGGGTAGTCCGGGTGCTGCACGTGCTGCACGGCTCGATGATGATCCCCGGCGGGTGGGGCCGGCCGATCGTCGGCTGGGTCGGCGTGTTCATGCTGATCTCCTGTCTGACCGGCCTGTGGCTTTGGTGGCCGCTCAGCGGGGGCTTCAGGTCGGGGCTTCGCTGGAAGCGGCGCAACACCGTCAACGCCAACCTGCACTACCTGACCGGGTTCTGGATCCTGGTGCCGCTGGCAATGCTATCGGCAACCGGCGCCTGGATCAGCTTCCCCAGCGTCTTCAGCGTGTTCGAAGCGTCTTCCGCGCGCGGACCGGGCGGGCCCGGCGGCGGGCGAGGGGGCCCGGCGCAGCCCATGCTCGAGACCCAGACCCCGATCGACGCCGCCCTCGCCGCGGCGACTCCTTACGCCCCGGGCGCACTGCTCAGCGTCGGCTGGCCGACCGAGCGCGCGGCCGAATGGACGATCCAGTTCGAGACCCAGGGCCCACCGGTCGAGGTCAAGGTGGCCGACGCCGATGCCGCCGCCAGCCCGCCCGAGCCGCCGCGTCCGGAGACGCTCGCCCGCAAGATGCGCCGCTGGCACGACGGGACCGACATGGGCATCGTCTGGCAGGTGGTGATCTTCGCCGGCGGGATCATCCCGGCGCTGCTGTCGGTGACCGGCATCATCATCTGGTGGCGCGCCCGCCAGGCCCGGCGGCGCTCGCGGGCGGCGCTCACCCCCGCGACCGCCTGATCCTTGCGC
>JAEZES010000105.1 GCA_023432995.1 Pseudomonadota bacterium | reverse complement strand
CACCAGCACGTGCAGCGCGAGATCGGTCGCCGAGGGCTCGGCGGCGGAATTGGCCAACGCCACCACCGCCGTGCCCCTGGCCCGCTCGAGCGCTAGCGCCGAGCGATAGCCGCCGGTGCCGCCATTGTGCATCAGCACCTCGCGCCCGGGCTCGGGATGCATGACCAGCCAGCCGAGCGCCTGCTCGGCCCGCGGGTTGCCGCTTTCGGTCCGTTCCGCCAGCGCGGTCCGCATCGCCGGCCCGATCGGCGAATCCGGATCGAGCACGGCCGAGGCGAACCTGAGCATGTCGTCGGCGGTCGAGCGGATCGCCCCGGCCCCGGCGAGCGCCGGCAGCCGCCACGGCTTCGCCGGGCGCATGTAAGTGTCGTAGCCAGGCGCGAACCGCGCCTGCTGGTCGGGCGACAGGGCGATGACCGTGTCGTCCATCCCGAGCGGCCCGGTGACCCGCTCGCGCAGCAGCGTCGCGTAGTCCGACCCGGCCGCGCGGCCGAGCAGGTAGCCGAGCAGGCCGACGCCGAGGTTCGAGTATTCCCACCGCTGGCCCACATCGCGCGGCAGCTCGTATCCGGCGAGGAACTCGAGCATCATCGCCTCGGTGTAGTCGGCGTAGGGATCCTCGAGGTCCGCGTAGGGCATGTTGTCGGGCAGCCGCGGCAGGCCCGAGACGTGCATCGACAGGTCGCGCAGCGTAATCTTGCGCCCGCGCTCGGGCATCGTCGCGCCCTCGGGCAGGTACTTCTCGGCCGGATCGTCGAGCGAGACTTCGCCCTTGCCCGCCATGTCGGCGAGGACCAGCGCGGTGAACACCTTGGAGATCGAGCCGATCTCGAACAGCGTGTCGTCGTCGAACGCCTCGCCGCCCTGCGGCCCGCCCGCGACGACCCGCCGGCCCTGCCGCTCGAGCACGCCGACCACGAGCCCCTGGCCGGCCCGCGGCGCGATGCGCTCGCCGATCAGCGCGGCGATCGCCGCGTCGTCGGGCGGGCTCCAGTTCGGCGGCAGCGGCGGGGGCGGCGGCGGCACGCCGAGCTCGAGCGGCAGGCTCCCGCCGCCCTGGCTCCATTGCCCCTTCCAGCGGCTCGCGGCCTCGTCCCACTCGCCTTCGTAGCGGCCCTGGACGGCGGGGACGGTGAACACCAGCCGCCCGGCGGTCGCCTCGATCCCGGCCAGCGGGATGCCGATCGCCCCCTGGCTCGGGCTGTCCATCGTCCCGGTCAGCGCCCCGGCATCGTCGCGCCGGATATGCACGACGAGCGGGAGGCTCGCGCTCTCGCTCAGCTTGATCGCGCCGGTCCAGTCGCCGGCGGCGTCCTGCGCCAGGGCCGGGGCCGACAGCGCCATGCCGGTGGTTGCGATCATCGCTGCCAGAACTCTCATGCGTCTTCCCCCGTCAAGGCGTCGATCTCGTTGATATGGCGCTGCAGCCGCTGCGCACCGAGCTGATTGAGCCACCACACCGCGGCGAACACGGCCAGTATCACGGCCGAGCCGGCCGCGTCGATCGGCCCCAGCCCTACGGTCGCACGCTTCTCGAGCATGGTCCCGCTCATGAATACCGCCAACCCCGGGAGAAACGGCGCGATGTACCAGCCAAAGATCGAGCGCAGCGCGTCGCGCTGGCGGACCATCTGCGCGCGGGCGAACAGCAGCAGCGGCATCGTCCCCGCCGCCTCGGGCGGGACCGCCGAAGCCCGGCGGTGAAGCTGCCAGGCGACGTAGAAAGTCGCCAGCACGATGAGCACCGATCCGATCTTCTGCAGGGGGTTCGGCAGCGTGAAGACGTGGCTAGTGAAGCCCGCCACCACGACGACGCAGGCCGCATACTCGATCAGGTTGCGCCACTTGACGTAGCGATAGAACTTGTTCGCCCCCTTGCGCACCTCCTCGAGCGGGGGCGCGCCGGCGATCTCTACCGAGCCCTGCCAGGCCTGCTTCGCGCGATCATCGTTCATGCGCGTTTCTCCTCGGCGCGGTACGGCTCGGCGAGCAGCGCCTTGATGCGGTGGATGCGGACCGCGACGGCGGAAGGCGACAGCCCGGTGACTTCGCCGATCTCGGCGGCGGTAAGGTCCTCGAGATAGAGCAGCATGACCTGGCGGTCGGCCGGCTGCAGCCGGTGGATCGCCGCGAGCAGCCGGTTGGACAGCGAGCGTTCGCCCGCGGTGTGCTCGGGATCGTCGCCATCGGGCAGCTCGGCGATCTGCTCGAGCCCGACGAGCGGCATCCGCCGGCGCCGGCGACCGGTCATCATGTGCGTGACGCCGACGTTGTGCGCGATGCGGTGGACCCAGCTCTTCTCCGAGCACTGCCCCTCGAAGATCACGAAGCTGCGCCAGAGCGCCGCGTGGATCTCCTGCACCAGGTCGCGGCGCAGTTCCGCATCGGCCTCGTAGCCGCGCGCCAGCCGCTCGATCATCGCCCCGTGCACGCGCGCGGCGGCGAGATAGAGGGCGTCCTGCCGGTCCTTGGCGGTCATGCGTGATCCGATCCCATCGGCAGGTTAGTCGAGCGGGCGCGAGATGTCTTACAGCGGAAAGCCGGCGCGCCCGCGCCATTTAGCGCAAGTCCGTCATCCCGGCGAAAGCCGGGGCCGCACAGCGATAGCTCGGCACTCGTGGCACGCGGTCCCGGCCTCCGCCGGGATGACGAGGGTGCGCTTGTCGGAGTCGGTGGGGTTCGGCGCCCGTCAGGCCGCCAGCGCCGCCGCCAGCCGGTCGCGGATCGCCACCAGTTGCGGGCGGATGTCGGGCCCCGGCGCGCGGGCCACCGC
>JAEZES010000070.1 GCA_023432995.1 Pseudomonadota bacterium | reverse complement strand
CCTATGTGTCGCGCGCCGCGGCGACCTTGCCCGAGGACGTGCGCGCGCGGATCACGGCCCGCCGCCGCGCGGGCGACCAGGAAGCCGCAGTGGACCCGCTGAACGATCCCCAGGTTCGCGCCGCGCTGGCGAGCGCGAGCTTCGAGTTGCTGGTCGGCTTCCAGCTGACCGAGGACCAGCTCGCCTACAACGCGACACGGTAGTTTCGCTCCGGGGCCAAAGGCGCTAACGGCGCGGCCCATGACCGGAACCCAATCCCTGTTCGCGGCCTTTACCGGCCGGATCGACGCCGCGCTCGCCGAGCTCGAAGCCGACGGCGTGCTGCCGGCGGGCGCTCCGCGCGGCGCGGTCGGCCTCGAACCGCCGCGCGATCCCGCGCACGGCGACCTGGCCACCAACGCGGCGATGGTGCTGGCCAAGGCGGCCGGGGCCAACCCGCGCGCGCTGGCCGAGCAGATCGCCGCCAAGCTGGCCGCCGATCCGCTGGTCACCAGCGCCGAGATCGCCGGGCCGGGGTTCATCAACCTGCGCCTCGCCGACAGCGCGTGGATCGCCGAGCTGAAGACGATCGCAGCGCTCGGTTCGGACTACGGCCGCTCGGCGATGGGCGCCGGTCGCCGGGTCAACGTCGAGTACGTCTCGGCCAATCCGACCGGCCCGATGCACATGGGCCACTGCCGCGGCGCGGTCGTCGGCGACGCGCTCGCCTCGCTGCTCGAATTCGCCGGTCACGAGGTGATCCGGGAGTATTACGTCAACGACGCCGGCGGTCAGGTCGACGTGCTCGCCGAGTCGGCGTACCTGCGCTACTGCGAGGCGCTCGGCGTCGAGATCGGCGAGATCCCGCCGGGCCTCTATCCGGGCGACTACCTGAAGCCGGTCGGCGAGGCGCTCGCCGCCGAATTCGGCGACAAATACCTCGAGGCGCCGGCCGACGAGTGGCGCGGCCTGTTCCGCAAGCGCGCGGTCGCGGCGATGATGGAGCAGATCAAGGACGATCTCGCGCAGCTCGGGATCCATCACGACGTGTTCGCGTCCGAGGCCGAGCTGCAGCGTGCCGGCAAGCCGGCCGAGGCCGAGGCCTGGCTGCGCGCGCACGATCTCGTCTACGACGGCCATCTCGAGGCGCCGAAGGGCAAGACGCTGGAAGATTGGGAGCCGGTCGAGCTGCCGCTGTTCCGCTCGACCCGGTTCGGTGACGACCAGGACCGGCCGATCCGCAAGAGCGACGGCTCGTGGACCTACTTCGGCGCCGATCTCGCGTACCACATGCAGAAGGCGGCCGCGGCCGACGAGCTGATCGACATCTGGGGCGCCGATCACGCGGGCACGGTCAAGCGCATTAAGGCCGCCGTCGCTGCGCTGTCCGAAGGGCAGGGCAAGCCGATCCCGTTCGACGTCAAGCTGGTGCAGATGGTCCAGCTGCTGCGCGGCGGCGAGCCGGTCAAGATGTCCAAGCGCGCGGGGACATTCGTCACGTTGGCCGACGTGGTCGGCGAAGTCGGCAAGGATGTGGTCCGCTTCACCATGCTGACGCGCAAGCCCGAGGCGCAGATGGACTTCGACTTCGCCAAGGTGGTCGAGGCGTCGAAGGACAACCCGGTGTTCTACGTCCAGTACGCCCATGCGCGGATCCACTCGACGCTGCGCAAGGCGGCGGCCGAGGGTCTCGGCGCGTCCGACGAAACGCTCGACCGGCTCGGTCCCGACGAGCTGGCGCTGGTCAAGCTGGCCGCTCAGTTCCCGCGCGAGGTCGAGGCGGCGGCGAAGGCGCGCGAGCCGCACCGGATCGCGTTCTACCTGTACGACCTGGCCGCCGCGTTCCACGCGTTCTGGAACATGGGCAACGACGATCCGGGCAAGCGCATCGTCCTGACGCAGAATCCGGCGCTCAGCGGAGCGAGGCTTTTCCTCGCCGGGCAAATCGGGCAGGTATTGCGCACTGGCCTTGCCATCCTCGGCGTGAAGGCCGTCGAGGAGCTTTAGCGATGGCCTTGCCGGGCAACGGGCTCACGGGGGCGCCGGTCGATCTGGATGAGGACATGATGGGCGAGCCCGAAGAACAGCTGACCCTTGCCGACGCCGACGAGCGCCTGCCGTGGCTGGAATCGGACGACGACTACGAACAGCCCGGCGTCGACACCGGGCGGATCGTGGCATTTGCCGCCGTGGGCCTGCTCGCCGTCGTGGTGCTGCTGGGCACGCTGTACATCTTCACACGCGACGGCGGCGGGGACGTGGCGGTGGCCGACGGCAGCACGATCGAGGCTCCCGAGGAACCCTACCGGACCCGGCCCGACGATCCGGGTGGTCGCCAGGTCGAAGGCACCGGCGACACGAGCTTCGCGGTCGCCGAAGGGCAGCAGGTCGACGCGCGCATCGATCCCGGAAAGCCTGCCGTGGCGGAGGACGCCCGGTCCGCGACATCCGCCACCGCTCCGGGCCGCAAGGTCGTGTCGGCTTCGTCCACCGCGGGATCCGCCGGGATCGGCGTACAGGTCGGCGCTTATTCGAGCAGGGCGCAGGCCGAAGCCGGCTGGAGCCAGCTTGCCGGACGATTCGAGGTCCTGCAAGGCCGGAGCCATCGCGTGCTCGAGGGCGTTGCCGACAGCGGCCCGATCTATCGCCTGCAGGCGGTCGCCGGCACCGTGGCCGAGGCGGAGACGCTGTGCCGCGAGATCAGGACGTCGGGAGGGGATTGCCAGGTCAAGCGCTGAGGCGCCGGGCATCGCTCAGGCGACCCGAAGCTCCGCCTGCACGCTGACCGGAACCCGGCCGATCGCGACCGCCAGCGCGTCGGGATCACTCACCCTCACCCGCCTGGCCTGCCATTCGAACCAGCCGCGGCGGCGGGCTTGCTGGACCATGCGATTGACGTGCACCGGAGTCAGTCCGAGCACGTCGGCCAGCATCTCCTGCGTCACCGGCATTTCGAACGCGCCGTCGCGAACCAGCCCGGCCATGGCAAGCCGCTCGCGCAGTTCGAGGATCACGTCGCCGAGGCGCTCGATCGCCGTCAACCGCCCGAGCCGGGTGATCTGGGCCAGCAGGTATGCTTCCTCGAGCGCACGACTGACCCCGTAGGCCTGGGCCAGCGCCGGGTGCTGCGCGGCATCGGGCGCGCGACAGGTCCTGACCGGCGAAATGGCCACGACCGACGACACGGCCAGCGGCCGCCGGTGATAGCACAGGCCGAGGAGCTCGCCCGGCAACAGGAACGAGAGCACCTGCCGGCGTCCGTCGGGAAGGACCCGAATACGCGCCGCCCAACCCTCGGCGACGATCAGCGGGGCGGGAATCGGCCCGCCGTGGGTCATCAATTCCGAACGCGCCGCGTCGGTGGTGGCTGCGCCGATCGACCGCTCGAGCGCCAGGATCGCCTCGTCGTCGAGCGGGGCCAGCGCGGCGAGGCGGCAGACCGCCGGGCTGAGGGCGCTCGGCCTCTCGCGCGGCGCCGAACTCACGCCGTGTCCTCGAGGCGGGGCGGCTCCGCGGCGTGCGGCGGGCCGCTGCAGGATCCTACCCGGGGGCCAGTGCGTGACATGGTCGTCGGATCACCTTCCTCGGCGCCATCAGCCAGCATCGGACGCTCGTGCTCGCCTCCGTCCCGGCTTCGCCGGTCGACGCCTCGGCGCTTACGTTCGTGCCGTAACCAATCGGCGGCACGCCGCTAAGTTCCGAAAGCGGGGCCCGTGCGGCGGCCGCGACCCTTGGTTACTGTCCACACCGCCTGAGCGGAGCGACCTTGCCCCGCTCCCGCTTTCCTGCGAGTTTTCGCCGCATGACGCCCGCGATTTTCGGCCTTGCCGGTCCCTCGCTGACCGTCGACGAACGCGCCTTCTTCCGCGATGCAGACCCCGCCGGCTACATCCTGTTCGGCCGCAACGTGGTCGACCGGGCGCAGCTGAAGGCGCTGACCGACGAGTTGCGGGCGATCCACGGCCGCGAGCGGCTGCTGGTGTCGATCGACCAGGAGGGCGGCCGCGTGGCGCGGATGAAGCCCCCCGAGTGGCAGGCGTTTCCTCCCGGCGAGGCCTTTGCCCGGCTGTGGCGGGTCGCCCCGGCGAGTGCGATCGAGGCGGCGCGCGCCAACGCCGAGGCGATCGGGCTCGACCTGGCCGAAGTCGGGATTACGGTCGACTACACCCCGCTGCTCGACGTGCGCCAGCCCGGCGCGCACGACGTGATCGGCGATCGCGCGCTCGGCAGCGAGCCGGTGCAGGTCGCGGCGCTGGCGCGCGCGGTGCTCGACGGGATGGCCCGCGCCGGACTGGCCGGCTGTGTCAAGCACATGCCCGGGCATGGGCGCGCCTGCGCCGACAGTCACAAGGAACTGCCGACGGTCGACGCTACCGAGGACGAGCTGGCGACCGACATCGAGCCGTTCCGGGCGCTGCGCGAGGCGCCGATCGGGATGACCGCGCACGTGCGCTACACCGCGTGGGATGCGGACAATCCGGGCACCTTGTCGCCGTTCGTCATCAACGAGATCATCCGCAAGCGGATCGGCTTCGGCGGCCTGCTGCTGACCGACGATATCGACATGGAGGCGCTCGACGGCACCGTGCCCGAACGCTCCGAGCGGGCGATCGCCGCCGGGTGCGACGTGGTGCTCAACTGCTGGGCCAAAATGGACGACATGATCGGCATCGCCGAGCGGCTGCCGGCAATGTCGCCGGAGACGGCCGAGCGGCTCGACCGCGCGCTGGCCGGCACGGGCGGCGCACCGGCGGGCGACCGTGCACAGCTCATCGCCAAGCGTGACGACCTGCTCGAGCTGGCGACGGATCTCGCATGACCGAGGACGGCGCCCTGTACGAACCCGAGGCCGCGCCCGCCGACCCGTGGGACGGCCCGGGCGCCGCGTCGACCGGCGACGCCGCGCTCTATCTCGAACTCGACGGCTGGGAAGGCCCGCTCGACCTGCTGCTCGACCTCGCGCGGCGGCAGAAGGTCGACCTCAAGGCGATCTCGATCCTGGCGCTGGTCGACCAGTACATCGCCTACATCGAGCGCGCCGAGGCGCTGCGGCTGGAGATCGCCGCCGACTACCTGGTGATGGCCGCGTGGCTCGCCTACCTCAAGTCGGCGC
>JAEZES010000058.1 GCA_023432995.1 Pseudomonadota bacterium | reverse complement strand
CGATCACCCTCGGCGCGGCCGAGATCGCCCGGATCCGGGCGGCCACCGAGGCGATCGCCCGCGGCGTGGGTGTGCGCGGCCTGCTCAACATCCAGTTCGCGCTGGGCTCCGACGTGCTCTACGTCCTCGAGGCCAACCCGCGCGCCAGCCGGACCGTCCCGTTCGTCTCCAAGGCGACCGCGACCCCCCTCGCCAAGGCGGCGGCCCGGGTGATGCTGGGCGAGTCGATCGCCTCGCTGCGCGCCAGCGGCCTGCTGCCTGCGACGGGCGACGGCGGCAGCCTGCCGGCCGACCAGCCGATCGCGGTCAAGGAGGCCGTGATGCCGTTCAACCGGTTCCGCACGCCGGACGGCAAGCAGGTCGACACGGTGCTCGGGCCGGAGATGAAGTCGACCGGCGAGGTGATGGGCTTCGACGCCGACTTCGGCACGGCGTTCGCCAAGGCGCAGGCCGGCGCGTTCGGTCCGCTGCCCACCACCGGCAAGGTGTTCGTGAGCATGGCGAACCGCGACAAGCGGCACATGATCTTCCCGATCAAGGTGCTCGCCGAGCACGGCTTCGAGATCCTCGCGACCCAGGGCACCGCCGAGGTGCTGCGCCGCAACGGCGTGGACACCACGATCGTGCGCAAGCACTACGAGGGTGCCGGCCCCGCAGGCGAGCGGACGACGGTGCAGATGATCCTGGACGGCGACGTCGACCTGGTCATCAACACCCCGAACGGCTCGGCCAGCGGCTCGTCCTCACGCGCCGACGGCTACGAGATCCGCACGGCCGCGGTGATGGCGAACATCCCGTGCATCACCACCGTGCAGGGGCTGGGCGCCGCCGTGCAGGGCATCGAGGCGATCCGCCGCGGCGAGATCGGCGTCCGGTCGCTGCAGGACTGGGCCGCCCGGTGATCTACCGAACCCTGTTCGAGCACGTCCTGACCCGGACCGACCCCGAGCAGGCCCACCACGCGGCGTTCCGGGCGATCCGGGCGGCGCGTCCGGTGACGAGACTCCGGCGTACGCCGGGGAACCCGGTGTCGGCGCTGGGCCTCACGTTCCCCAACGTGCTCGGCCTGGCTGCCGGGTTCGACAAGTTCGCGGTCGGCATCGACGGGCTCGGTGCCCTCGGGTTCGGCCACGTCGAGATCGGCACGGTCACGGGGGAGGCGCAGCCCGGCAACCCGAAGCCGCGGCTGTTCCGGCTGCCCGACGACCGCGCGGTGATCAACCGGATGGGCTTCAACAACGGCGGGGCGCCCGCGGCAGCGGCCCGCCTCGCCGCGCGCGCCGCCCGCGGCGGGGTGGTCGGGGTCAACATAGGCGCCAACAAGGACTCGGCCGACCGTATCGCCGACTACGTGCAGATGACGCAGGTGATGATGCCGCTGGCCTCGTACCTGGCGGTCAACGTCTCGAGCCCCAACACCCCGGGGCTGCGCGCCCTGCAGGACGAGAGCGCACTCGCCGCGCTGCTCGACGCGGTCCTCGAAGCCCGCGGTGCCTCGGGCCCGCCAGTGTTCCTCAAGGTCGCGCCGGATCTTGCCCCCGCCGACATCGACGCCATTGCCCGCATCGCGCTCGACAAACGGCTCGGCGCGCTGATCGTGTCCAACACCACGGTGTCCCGCCCTTCGCTTCGCTCACCGCTCGCGAGTGAAAGCGGCGGGCTGTCCGGGGCGCCGCTCGCCCCGTTGGCGCTCGAACGCCTGCGCGATTTCCGGCGCGCCACCGGAGGCGCGGTGCCGCTGGTCGGGGTCGGCGGTATCGCTTCGGCCGAGGACGCCTGGCAGCGGATTCGCGCGGGCGCGAGCCTCGTCCAGTTGTACAGCGCGATGATCTACGAGGGCCCCGGGATAGCGCGGCGGATCGTGCGCGGGCTCGAGGCGCTGATGCGCCGTGACGGGTTTGCCTCGGTTGCGGACGCGGTGGGAAGCGAATAGCACCGGCCCGATGCTGCACCGCACCCTGATCGCGTCCGCCGCCCTGTTGCTGGGCGCCTGTACCGCCACCGCCCAGACCGCAGCGCCCTCGGCGGACGTTCGTGCGCCCGAGACCGCGTTTGCGCGCGGCGTCGTCAGCGCCGCCGATCCGCGTGCGGCCGAGGCCGGCGCCGAGATGTTGCGCCGGGGCGGCAGCGCGACCGATGCGGCGATCGCGACGATGCTGGCCCTGACCGTGGTCGAGCCGCAGAGCTCGGGCATCGGCGGCGGCGGATTCCTGCTCCACGGCGGGGCCGACGGCACGATCGAGACGCTCGACGGGCGCGAGACCGCACCGGCCGCCGCGACGCCCGACTGGTTTCTCGACGCGGAAGGCCGGCCGCGGCCGTTCCCCGAAGCGGTGCTCTCGGGCCTCAGCGTTGGCGTGCCCGGCAACGTCCGCCTGGCCGCGGAGGCTCACGAAAGACACGGCAAGCTCGCCTGGGCCGAGCTGTTCGAACCCGCGATCGCCCTCGCCCGCGACGGCTTCGTGCTCAGCGAGCGACTGCACGAGTTCCTCGTACGCGCACGCAACCGCGCCGCGGCCGAGGCCGAGGGCCAGGCGCTATTCTACGACGAGCTGGGCGAGCCGCTTCTGGCGGGCACGCGGATTCGAAACCCCGCGCTGGCCGCGACGCTCGACCGCATAGCACGCGAGGGCCCCGAGGCGTTCTACGCCGGCAACAATGCGACCGCGATCGCCACCCACGTTGCGGCGGAAACGCCGCGCCCGGCAGGAATGACGGTGGCCGACATCAGCGGCTACGCCGTGGCCGAGCGCAGCGCGGTGTGCGGCGATTACCGCGGCTATCGCATCTGCGGGATGGGCCCTCCCTCATCGGGAGCGACGGCGGTCTACGCGATTCTCAAGCAGCTCGAGCGGTTCGATCTCGCGGCCCTGGGTCCGCAGTCGTCGACGTTCTGGCACTTGTTCGCCGAATCGCAGCGGCTCGCGTTCGCCGATCGCGAGCGTTACCTGGCCGACCCGGAGTTCGTCACGGTGCCGCTCGCCGGCCTGATGGACCCGGCCTATCTGGCCGCGCGCGGCGCGCTCATCGATCCGGCGTCGACGCTTGGGTCGGTCGCGCCAGGCAGCCCGCGCGGACTTGCCTTGGCTCCCCCCGACGGCGACGAGCCGGCCGAGAACGGCACTTCGCATTTCGTCGCGGTCGATCGTGCCGGCAACGCCGTGAGCTACACCTCGACGATCGAAGGCTCGTTCGGGTCGGGGCTGATGGTCGGCGGCTACTACCTCAACAACGAGTTGACCGACTTCAGCTTCGTGCCCGAGGTCGCGGGGCGCCCGGTGGCCAATCGCGTCGAGGGCGGCAAGCGGCCACGCAGCTCGATGGCGCCGACGCTGGTCTACGCACCGGACGGCGAACTGGTCCTTGCGGTGGGCGCGGCGGGGGGCGCCACGATTCCCGTGCAGGTCGCCCGCGTGCTGATCGGGGTGATCGATTTCGGACTGCCCCTCGATCAGGCGATCGCCCTGCCGGTACTGTTCGCTCCCGGCGACGCAGTGACCATCGAACAGGGAAGCGCCCTCGAGACCCTGGTGCCGCAGCTCCAGGCGCTCGGGCATACGCAGATCACCGCGCGCGGCCTGCCGCTCAAGACCAACGGCGCGCAGCGCACGGCCGATGGGTGGGTCGGGGCCGCCGATCCGCGCAGCGAGGGCCTCGCCCTCGTCGAGTGATTTCGCCGTCGGTCACGGCCCCCCTTGAGCGCGGGCGGCTCGGACCGTAAGCCCACGGAATACGCGAGCCGGCGGACCGGCCGAGATGGGATGGAGGCGCTGCCCGTGCAGCTGACGGATTTCGCATCCGCGAGCAACCTCGTGCAGCTGTTCCTCGATCGCGCGGACGAGTTCGGGGAACGGCCGTTCCTGAGCGCGAAGGTCGACGGCGCATGGCAGGCGCTGAGCTGGGCGGAAACCGCCCGCCAGGTGTGCCTGCTGGCCGAAGCGCTGCGCGCGCTCGGACTCGAGGACGGCGATCGCGTCGTGCTCGTCGCCGACAACGGTCCGGGATGGGCGATCGCCGATCTCGCGATCATGGCCGCCGGCTGCGTCACCACGCCGGCCTACACGACGAACACCGAGCGCGATCACCAGCACGTGCTCGAGAATTCCGCAGCCAAGGCGGTCATCGTCTCGACGCGCAAGCTCGCGCAGCCGCTGCTGCCGGCGATCGTGCGCTCGGGGCTGGCCGAACACGTCATCGGCCTCGAGCCGCTGCGCGCCGGGCAAGGCGGCTTCGCCGTGCACCTGTGGAGCGACTTGCTCGAAGGCGACGCCGAGGCGGCGCGCACGGCGGTCGATGCGCGGATCGCCGGCATCGGCCGAGGCGATCCGGCGTGCATCATCTACACCAGCGGCACCAGCGGGCTGCCGCGCGGCGTGCTGCTCCATCACGGCGCGATCCTGTGCAACATCGACGGAGCGGCCGAAGTGCTGGCCAAGGACTTCGGCTGGGGCGGCGACCGGTTCCTGTCGTTCCTCCCACTCAGCCATGCGCTCGAGCACACCGCGGGCCTGCATCTGCCGATCGGCCTTGGCGCCGAGATCTGGTTCGCCGAGGGTCTCGACAAGCTGGCCAGCAACATCGAGGAAGCGAAGCCGACCTTCATGGTGGTCGTCCCGCGGCTGTTCGAGCTGCTGCGCGGACGAATCGTCAAGCAGATCGAGAAGCAGGGCCGGCTGGCCAATTTCCTGCTCGACCAAGCGCTCGCGCTCGCCGAACGCCGCTCGGCGGGGATACGCCGGCTCAGCGACTGGCCGATCGAAAAGCTGCTCGAGGTGACGCTGAGGCCCAAGATCCGCGCACGTTTCGGCGGGCGGATCAAGGCGCTGGTCTCGGGCGGAGCGCCGCTCAACCCCGAAGTCGGCGCGTTCTTCGAGGCGATGGGCCTCGTCATGCTGCAGGGCTACGGCCAGACCGAGAGCGCGCCGGTGGTCAGCGTCAACTACCCGTCCGCCGGGATCAAGCTCGACACGGTCGGTCCGCCGCTCAAGGGGGTCGAGGTCCGGATCGCCGACGACGGCGAGATCCTCGTCCGCGGCGAACTGGTCATGCTCGGCTACTGGCGCAACGAAGAGGAGACCGCCAAGACGATCGTCGACGGCTGGCTTCACACCGGCGATATCGGCCACCTCGACGAGGCCGGCCGGATCAAGATCACCGACCGCAAGAAGGACATCATCGTCAACGACAAGGGTGACAACATCGCCCCGCAGAAGCTCGAGGGGATTCTGACGCTGCAGCCGGAGATCGCCCAGGCGATGGTCTCGGGCGACAAGCGGCCCTACATCGTGGCGCTGATCGTGCCTGACGCCGACTGGGCCTTCCAGTGGGCGACCGCCAACGACGAGAAGTTCGATCTGCCCGCCCTGCAGGAACTCCCGGCGTTTCGCAGCGCCATGCGCGCGGCGATCGACCGGGTGAACGCCGAGCTCTCGGTGATCGAGAAGGTCCGGCAGTTCGCCTTCGCCGACGAGCCCTTCAGCATCGAGAACGAGGAGATGACCCCGAGCCTCAAGATCCGCCGGCACAAGATCCGCGAGCGGTACGGCGAGCGGATCGATGCGCTGTACCGGGCTTAGGCCGGCTCGGCCTCGACCTTCTCGGGGAAGAAGCACGGCTCGCGTTCGGACCAGGCCGGCGCGGTCGCGGCGGCTTCGCTGAGTGACTGCAGCAGGGTCTTGCGGCGAAACGGGCGAATCTGCGGCAGCGCCGCGGCGGCGCAGAACGCTGCCGGCAGCCACGGACGCGCCTTGGCGCCGAGGAGACGCTCGTAGAGGAAGCGGTAGGCCGAAAAGCTCGCGAGCTGCTCCTGCGCGAGGTCCTGCGCGGTGATCCGCATCAGCGGCCCCATGAACTCCTGTACCCCGTCGAGCGAGGTCTCGCACGGGATCGCCTCGCGCAGCGCGCGGAGTTCGCGGTAGGCGAGATACTGGCTGCGGATCGCATCGGCGTCACGCCCCGACCACTGCTTGAACGCGTCGCCGCGGCCGAGCCCGACATCGAGGCTGCGCTCGATGAACA
>JAEZES010000052.1 GCA_023432995.1 Pseudomonadota bacterium | reverse complement strand
GTCGCCGCCGGTCAGCGCGTGGACCGGCCGACCGATCGACACCGAGAGGACGTAGCCGCCGGGCAGCGCGAACAGCTCGTTGCGGAAGCCGCCGCCGCCGGTCGCGGTCCCGACCAGCGTGCCGAAGCCGAAGGCCGAGACGTGCATGGCGAACTCCTCGGCGGCCGAGAAACTGCGCGGCGAGGTCAGCACGTAGAGCGGCTTGCCGGCGAGCGAGAACGGGGTCGCCACGGTCTCGCTGGCCTCGCCCGGCAGCCCGCGCATCTCGAACCGGGCGAGCGGGGTCCCGGCGGGGAGGAAGTAGCTGGTCATCGCCGCGACCGCGTCGGGCGAGCCGCCGCCGTTGGCGCGCAAGTCGATGATCATCGCCTCGCCGCCGCGCAGGAACTCCATCGCCGCGGCGAGCGAGGCCTCGGCCGCCGGCGTGCCCCACATGAACTGGCGGTAATCGAGGTAGCGGATGTTCCCCGGCAGCACCTCGAGGCGCATGACGCCGCCGTTGTCGCGCTCGATCTGGCGGACGTAATCGGCCGGGAGTTCCGAACCCTCGTCCTCGGGCGGCCCGGCGGCGGCGATCGCCGCCGCCTGCGCGGGGCTGTAGTTGATGTAGAGGTGCCCGTCGGCGGTGACGCCGCGCATCACCGCGCCGATCCGCTCGGCCAGCGCCGGGCCGGACAGGCCGGCGAACTCGCCCCGCCGCTCAGCCTCGGCGAGCGCGGCGTCGAGCCGTTCGGCGGTTTCGGGCAGGACATAGCGCTCCGCAATCAGCGCTCGCGCGGCGACGATTACTTCGCGGGCATCGACGTGCGCGGGGGCCGGACCGGGCGCCTGCGCGGCCACGGACAGCGGCGCGGCGAGAGCGAGGGCCAACGGTCCGAGAAGAGCGAAGCGGGGCATGCGGTTACTCCGTGGGTGGTCGGCGGAGATATATCCGCTATTCCTGCCTGCGGCGGGCGAAGTGAAGCGCCAATGCGCCAGAAATCGGCAAAGGAGCCGCCCGTCTTGCCTGAAACGCGCATTCTCGACCGTCACGACCGCGCCATCCTCGCGCTGCTGCAGGAAGACGCGCTGCGCACGGCCGACCAGCTCGCGCTCGACGTGCCGCTGTCGCCGTCCGCGATCGCCCGGCGGGTCAGGCGGATGCGCGAGGAGGGCACGATCATGGCCGAATCCGCCGTCGTCAGCGAGAAGGCGATCGGCCCCTATCTGACCGCGCTGGTCGACATCCAGCTCGCCAAGCACGGCCTCGCCGAGGTCGACGGGCTGGTCCATCGCCTGAGCGTGCGCCCCGAGGTGCAGATGGTGATGGAAGTGGCGGGGCAGGTCGACCTGGCGCTGGTCATCGCCGTGCGCGACATGGACGGCTTCAACGCCTTCGCCGACGAGGTGCTGGCCGACGATCCGGTGGTGCGGCGTTACGAGACCCGGCTGGTCAAGCGGCGACGCAAGTTCTCGACCGCGTGGCCGATCGGGGCCGACTGACCGGCAGGCCGGCCGCACTCCGCATTTACACCTAGTTCGGCATGGATTACGCAGGCCGGACAACGATCGCCGGGTCGCGCCGTCTTGTCTTGCGGGAGGCCCCTCATGGATTGCGACAAAGCTCCGTTCGCGCCGCCGGCGTTCATCCTCATGAAGGTCGGAGACTCGTACGTCGTGTGCCAGTCGGTCGTGAAAGTCGACGGCGACCTCGAACCCAGCGTGCAGACCGCCGTGGACGCGCTGTTCAGGGACAACGCGGTGCGGGTGGACGTCTGCGAGATCCCGCCGCCGAGCGAAGAGGACCGCGGGGTCGCGTACCTGCAGGCGAAGATCCAGGCGGTGCCGGGGCCCCGCCCCGGAGGCTGACCGCAGGCGAGGGGGCCGTGACCGGCGAGCTGCGCTGCCGCCGATTGCCCGACACGCTCGCGCTGGCGATCGCCGCGGCCACCCGCGCCGGGGTGTCGCGAGTGTCCGACGTGACCGCCTTCGCGGTGCCCGGAGTGCCGGTGTTCCAGGCAACGCGCCCGACAGCGCGCTCGCTCGCGGTGACCCAGGGCAAGGGGCTGACCGCCACCGCGGCGATCGTCGGCGCCTTGCTCGAATCGGTCGAGCTGTGGTCGGCCGAACGCCTGCCGCAACCGGACGCGCGAACGCCGCTGGCTTCGCTCGGCGAGGAGGACCGGGCGGTCTGGTGCACGGCCGACGACCCGCTTGCGCTCAACCTCGACCCCTCCGCCCCGCGCGCCTGGCTCCCCGGGACCGAGCTTGCCAGCGGCCGCCCGCGCGGCGTGCCGTGGGACCTGCTGTCGCTCGACTGCACGCGAGGCAAGCTCGACTGCCAGCCGAGCTCGGTCGGCCTTGCCTGCGGTAACACGCGGACCGAAGCGCTCGTCTCGGGACTGGCCGAAGCGCTCGAGCACCATTGCTTGGTGCTGTTCGACCGGGCGACGCCGCGGGAGCGGCTGGCCTGCCAGATCGACCTCGCCACGGTCGACGATCCGATGCTGCGGCACATGCTGCGCCGGGTCGAGGCCGCCGGATTCCGCGCCAAAGCGTGGAGCATGGCCAACGAATGGGGCTTCCCCGCCATGCTGTGCACGCTGTTCCAGCGCGACGTGGCGCTCGACGGGGTCGCGCCGTCCGGGGGCAGCGGCTGCCATGCGGACGCGCGCGTGGCGCTCCGCCGCGCGCTGCTCGAGGCGATCCAGACGCGCGCCGGCCTCGTCGCCGGCGCCCGCGACGCCCTGCGGCCGGCCGACTACGAGGGCGGCGCCGGGCGCGAGGCGCAGATCGTGTTCCGCTCGCTGGCGTTCGGCGACGGGCCGCTCGCGTGGAGCGAGGTGCCCACCGCCCCTTGCGGCGATAGCGCGCAGTGCCTCGACTTCCTGCTCGGCAGGGTCGCCGAGCTGACCTCGCTGCCGGCGATCGCGTTCGACCATCCGCCACCGTGCCCGGGGCTGCACCTCGCGCATGTCGTCGCACCCGGCCTGCTCGCCGCCGAGCGCCGGCGGACCGAACGGCCGCCCGCGCGACCCGACCAACTCCCGCGCGCGAAGGGTACGCGCGGGCGCGCGCACAAGGTACTGTTCGCCGGGCCGAGCATCGCCGGGCTCGCCGTGCCCGGCGACATCGACCTGCGTCCGCCGGCCCGCTGCGGCGATCTCGCCGCGCTGCTCGAGCAGCCGCCCGCGGCGGTCGCCCTGGTCGACGGCGTCTTCAAGCTCGCGCCGACCGTGTGGCACAAGGAAATCATGAGCCTGCTCGCGCTCGGCGTGCGCGTGATCGGCGGCGCGAGCCTCGGGGCCCTGCGCGCGGTCGAACTCGCACGGGTCGGGATGGAAGGCGTCGGCACGATCTACGACGGGTATCGCAGCGGATTGATGGTGCGCGACGACGCGGTGATGCTGGACCACGCGCCGGGCGAGCTCGGCTACGCCCCGCTGTCGCTGCCGCTGGTGGATGCCGAGTACGCGCTGTGGCTGGCCGACGTGCCGCCGCCGGCCCGGCGGGCGATGCAGCGGATCGTGCGGCGGGCGCCGTTCGAGACGCGCACCTGGCCGCGGTGCCTCGCCGAATACGAAGCGCGGACCGGGCAACCGTTTCCGCTCCCGCTCGAGGCGATGGAGGCGCTGCCCTCGCTCAAGCGGAGCGATGCGCAACAGGTGATCGAGCGCTTGTCAGGCGCGACGGCGGGTGAGGCTCCCGCGGCCCGCTGGCCGATGCCGCCGCTTACCGACGACTATCGCGCGCTGCTGGCCAGGACGGCGCCAGCATTTGCCGCAAGCCCTCTTTCAGCCACGCCATGTGCTCGGGCCGATTGAGCGGCAGCGTCCAGCCGGCCCAGTCGAGCACATCGTCGAGCGCCGGAGGGTCCGCGGGCTGCCACGCCTGGCGGAACCCGGCGACGAACTGCGCCCGGCATTCGGCGCTCCGCTCGGCCCCGGCGGGCAGGTGCGTGGCGTTGGCGAGGCGCACCGCCGCGTACATCAGCCCGGTCTCGCCGGACACGGCAAAGTGCTCCTCGGCGGCCTCGTGCTCGCCGTCGAGCGCGAGCATCGTCGCGTAGTCCGCGTGATAGTCGCTCGAGGGAAACGGGTTGAGGAAGAAGGCGCGCTGCATGATCTCGCGCGCCTGGTCGAGCTGGCCGGCGAAGCACAGCCCGAGCGCGCACTGGTTGGTGGCGTCGGCATCGTGCGCCAGGTGGGCGAGGACCGCCTCGAACTCGCGCCGGGCGGCGACGGTCTGGCCGTTGCGGACGTGGCGCCAGGCCTGGCGGATGCGGACCCCGTAGTGGCCCGGCTCGATCGCCGCGGCGGCCTGCACGTGGCGCTCGGCGAGCGCGCGGAAGTGCTGCACCTCGTGCCCGGCGAGCTGCTGCCAGAAATCGGTGTCGTACATGCGCGCGAGCAGCAGGTGGGCGCCGAGGTGCCGCGGGTTGCCCTCGAGCAGCCGCTCGAGCAGGCGCACGCCCTCGCGCACCGCCGGCAGGTGCCCCTCGCTGCGGATCAGCAGGCGCGCCCGGGTGAACAGCGTGCGCTCGTCGTCGAACCCGGCGGCGACCTGGCGCAGGCGGTGCTCGAGATCGCGGTCGATCGCCGGCAGGACCGCGCCGGCGGCCTTGCCGACGATCGCCTCGAGCGCGGCCTCTTCGCTGTTGCCGAGCCGCAGCGAATCCGACCACAGGATGATCCGGCTCGCGGCGTCGGCCAGCTGGACGCTCGCGCGGTACTCGGCTCCGAACCGGCGCAGGCTGCCCGACAGCAGGTAGATGCCGAGCGCCTCGTCGCCCTGGCGCAGCACTTCGGGCACCGCGATCCCGGCGAGCCCGAGCACCTGCAGGCCCCGGCGGCGGCTGAGCGCGACGCGGATATCGTCGGCGCAGAACTCGGCCAGCGAGGCGAGCGCAGGGTCGCCGGGCGGCGTTTGCAGCGGGGCGACCATCACCAGCGGGACGAGGTCGGC
>JAEZES010000042.1 GCA_023432995.1 Pseudomonadota bacterium | reverse complement strand
GGGCATGAGAGCCGCGAGATCGTTATCGTGCGCCATCTGCTCGCCGGGACTTCTCTCCACCCGAACCCCGTTTGCGGCGGGGCTCGGGCAGGGATCGGTGTCTAACGGACCGGCCTTACACGCCAAGGGGGGCGGGGTCGAATGCCGATCGGTCGCCTCATTCGCCGAGCCGGGCGATCGCCGAGGCCGTCCTCGCGGCGCGGACCAGCTGGACGAATTCCGCGCGGTACCCGAACTCGTCGTCTCCGCGCGCAGCCGAGACGATCCGCAGCACGTCGTCGTAGGTCATCGACCCCGAGTAGCGCCCACCGCGCAGCAACTCGGCGAACGCGGCCACCCCCGCGGCGAACCGCGCGTCCTGCGGCGCTGCTGCGAAGCTGCCGACCTCTGCAGACCGGTCGATCGGGGTCGAGATCAGCTGGCTGCGGTCCGAGTTGGGCCGTTTGTAACGGATCTTGACGAAGCCGTACTCGCTGCTGCTCGCCGCCACGGTTCGCGGCGCGGGCCGCGAGTAGCGCAAGTCGCCGATCGCGCGCGGTCCGCCGACCGGGACGATCTCGTAGAGCGCGGTGACCGTCTGCCCCGAACCGACATCGCCGGCATCGACCTTGTCGTTGTCGAAATCCTCGCGCGCGAGCATGCGCGTTTCATAGCCGACGAGGCGGTACTCGGCGACGATGGCAGGATTGAACTCGACCTGGATCTTCACGTCCTTGGCGATCGGGAACAGCGTCGACGTCGACTCCTCGACCAGCGTCTTGCGCGCCTCGCTGAGCGTGTCGATGTAGGCCGCGTTGCCGTTGCCGTTCTGCGCCAGCGTCTGCATCAGCGCGTCGTTGTAGTTGCCCATGCCGAAACCGAGCACCGAGAGGAACACCCCTCTCGCCCGCTGGCGCTCGACATAACCCTTGAGCTCCTCTGGGCTGGTGATGCCGACGTTGAAGTCGCCATCGGTAGCCAGGACCACGCGGTTGACGCCCGCGGGATCGAAGTTGCGCTCGGCGAGCGCATAGGCCTGGCGGATACCCTCGGCGCCTGCGGTGCTCCCGCCCGCGCCGAGCCGCTCGATCACCGAAAGGATGCGGCTCCGCTCGCTCGCCCGGGTCGGCTCAAGTGCGGTGCCGGCGTTCCCGGCGTAAGTGACGATCGAGACGGTGTCGTCGGCATCGAGCTGGCCGAGGAGCATCGCCAGCGACTGCTTGACCAGCCCGAGCTTGTTCGGCGCGCTCATCGAGCCGGAGGTGTCGATCAGGAACACCAGGTTGGCTCGCGGACGCGTGGCCCGCTCGAGGTCGTAGCCGCGGATGCCGACGCGCACGAGCTTGCGGCCCTCGGTCCAGGGGCTCGGAAACACGTCGATGTGCGTGCTGAACGGCTGCTCGGCCGAACGCGGCGCGGCATAGTCGTAGGGGAAGTAGTTGATCAGCTCCTCGGCGCGCACCGCGTCGGGCTGCGGCAGGACGTTGCGGTTGAGAGAGGCGCGCATCCACGCGTACGAGGCGGTGTCGACATCGATCGAAAAGGTCGAGACCGGCTCCTCCTCGACGATCCTGAACGGGTTCTGGTCGACCGACGTGAACTTGTCGCGGCCCTGCAAGGGTGGCGGCACGAGGCGCCGGTCGGCTTCGGCAACGGCGTAGCCGACGGTTGGCGACCTGGGCGACTGCATCAGGCCGGCGTCGACCGTCACAACCGGCGTACGGGATTCGAAGTCCTGCCGGGCGAGGCGAGTTCCGCTGACGACGATGCTCTCTTCGGCATGCGACGCCGGAAGCGAAGCCGGCGGGCCGACGGGACCGCCGGCGTCCGCGACCTCGACCCCGGCCTCGGCCGGAGGCGCGGCAGGGCGATCGTGTGCCGCTGGCTGCGGCCTCTCCGCTTGAAGGCCGGCATGGCGATCGTCGACGCCGGCGCACGAGGCAAGGAGGAGGGCGGCGATCGCCGCGGGAACTTTGGATCGAACCTCGGTCATGGGAACTCTCCCTGGCTACCGCGCGGATGATGCCGCGCATGTGCCTGAGACGGACCGGGGGAGAATTTCCTTGGGACGGCGCGAACGATTTTCTCCGAACCGGTCTCAGGTGTCGTCCGAATGGCGCGGCGCCAAGACCTTCCGCACCTCGTGCATGCGCCACGAGACGGTGGCTTCGCTGACGCCGAGTATCTCGGCCGCCTCGCCATGGGTGAGCTGCTGCCCGACCACCAGCACGACCGTATCGCGCCAGGCCGGCTTGAGCCGGGCGATCGCGCTGTCGAGCCACATCTGGTCGTGCAGGTCGCGCCCATCGGGCCCGCGCGAGAGCGAGGCGAGAACCGCGAGCCGCTGCGCGAAGCCCATGAACGAGCGGCGGCGGCGATGGTGCTCGCGGCATGCGTTGACCACGATCCCGCACAGCCAGGTCGAGAACCTGGCCTCGCCGCGAAAACTGCCGATCTTCTCCACCAGCACGCAGCAGACGTCCTGTGCAACGTCGTCGGCGTCGGCGCGCGAGCCGGTCATCTGCCAGGCGATCCCGTGGATGCGATCGTAATGCCGGCGCAGCAGCTCGCCGAACGCGTCGCGGTCCCCGCCGATCGCGGCGGTCACCAGCGCACTGTCCGGATCCTTCCTGCCCCCCCTCATCCCTCGCGCCGATCGGTCATCTCCGCGATGATGCCACCGGCTGGAAGCTTCGGCCAGTTCCGCGGCCGGCGGGGAAGAAGTCCGGCCTGATGGACTGCCGCCGAGCAGCTCACGTAATTGCTCTAGTGGACCGGGAAGCCTCGACGGTCGGCACGAGACCGGGAACGTCCCCGGTCAGCCGCCTTGTGCGCTCCGCCGCAGCTCGTCATCGGTCACCCAGCCATCCTGGTTGCCATCGGCGGCTTCGAAACGCTTGCCTTGGTAGGCGAGAATCTCCGCGAGCGAAGCGCCGGCGTCGTAGTTGGTGTTGGCCGCGGTCAGCATCGTCGCGTTGAGCGGTTCGATCAGGCGTGCGACCACCTGCCCGCCCGGCCCGCGAATGGGCTCGGGGCGAATGTCCTCGGCGACGAGCGCGGCGCTGGCCGCGGCCGCGCCTTCGTCATCGAGCGCCACCGAACCCAAGCTCCGCTGCCACTGATCGAATTCCGCATAACTGAGCGACCGATCGCGGTTCGTGTCGACGGCGGCGAAGCGGGCGCGGATCGCCGCATCCCGGCGCGCACCGATGACTTCGCGGAACTCGGCGAGGGTGACGACCTCGTCACGATTGCTGTCGGCGGCGGCGACCATGTTGGCGACGACCTCGTCGAACCGGTCGCGGCGGATCGCTTCGCCGGGCCGCGCGCGTGGCTCGCTTTCGGTCAAGTGCTCGAATCCCTGGCGCACGGTGCCCATGCCCGGCTGGCCGTCCTGAGACGAGTTTTGCGACCAGGCGGGCGTGGAGGCGAGCAGGACCAGGGCCGATCCCCATGCCACCACAGCTTTCTTCATCGGGCCGACCCCTTTCCGCGCGATCCTGCCGACCGCCCGCGGCCGTCTTCTACCAGCCTCGGCCCCGTTGCAACCGGCAACCGGCCCGGCGACCCGCGCTTAACCCTCGGTCCACCGATTTCCGCTATGCGGTGCGGCCGAGGGAGGCCAACGTCCGATGTCGAGCGGGAGATCGAGAGCGGCGACGACCGAGCGCTGGGCGCCGCGCGCCTATCTCGATGCCCGGCTTGGCGCGCTGTTCCGTCGGACCTCGGGACGGCCGGAACCCGCTCGCGGCGAGCGCATCTACGCGATCGGCGACGTGCACGGGCGGCTCGACCTGCTCCGCCGTCTGCTGCGCACGCTCGAGGCCGATGCGCGGGCCCGGGCCCACGACCACCGTGCGCGGATCGTGCTTCTCGGCGATCTCGTCGATCGCGGGCCACATTCGCGCCAGGTGCTCGAGCACGTTCGGTCTCTCGAGCAAGGCGATCCTGACCGGATGGTTGTCCTGGCCGGCAATCACGAAGACATGCTGCTGGCGAGCGCCCGCGGTGACGCCGCGGCCCAGCGCGTGTGGCTCCACACCGGGGGCGAGGCCACCTTGCGCAGCTATCGGCTGGCGACGGCGGAGTTCCTCGCGCTCGCCCCGGCCGACCGGGGACGCGTGCTGCGCGAGGCAATCGGCGAGGAGACGATCACCTGGCTCGAAGCGCGGCCCTTGTCGTGGCAGTCGGGCGACTACTTCTTCTGCCATGCCGGCGTCAGGCCGGGCGTGCCGCTGAAGAAGCAGCGGCGCGAGGACCTGCTGTGGATCCGGCGCGAATTCCTGGGCAGCGAGCGCGCGCATGGCGCGGTAGTCGTGCACGGCCACAGCGAGACCGCGCAGGCCGAGGTCGCTCCCAACCGCATCAACGTGGACACCGGAGCACACCGTTCGGGCGAGCTGACCGCAGTGGGACTGCAGGGGCCATACCGCTGGTTCGTGTCCACCGCACGGGGCTACCTGACGCGTGCCGACCTCGACGCGGCGAAAGCGCGTGGGGCAAGGCGCGCGGCGCAGCGCGAACGGAAGCGGCTGGCGGCCGCGATGCGATCGGCCGCGTAGCCGCCGTCAATTCAGCACCGCCAGGAGCGTGCCGACGACAGGGAAGCGGGGACTGCGGCGCGAGTGGTCTGCGGTCAGGCCCGCAGGCGCCGGAAGTCGTGATGCTGCCGCCGCGAGCGCAGGCCGGCGCCGGCGAGACCGAAGCCCGCCAGCAGCAGCGCCCAGGTGGCAGGCTCGGGCACCGCGTTGCGGGCAACGACCGTCGCGCGGATGATCAGGTCGTCGTAATCGTCGTCTCGGCCGGTGATCTGGTCGTCGTAGCCGAAGTAGAACGTCGTCAGGGCCGCGCCGCTCTGCTGGTCGGGGCCGAGGAAGATGCCGAAGCCATCCTGCCCGACCGTGGCCGAGCCGCCGCCCGAACTCGAGAAGTTGAGCAGCCCGGCGAGGCTGCCCGCACCGAACGAGGCGGTGCCGATCAGGATCGGGGCGAGGAACGAGTTCTGCACCTTGGTGTGCTCGGTGTAAGTGAAGCCCGAGATCGTCGAGAAGGTGTCGCTGAATCCGCTCTCGGTGCCGAGGACATGGAAGGTCACCAGCGCATCGGCGTCGAGCGCGATGCCGGCCCCGGTCGAAACGTAGCGGGTCAGTCCGAGGGCGCTGAGCAGCGAGGCGAAATCGTTGTTGCCCGGGACCGCCGACGGCGTCTCGTCGAAGGTGATAATCGCCGCGGCCTGGGCTGCCGAGGGAAGCGTCAGGGCGGCAGCCGCGCACGCGAGCGCCGTGAAGTGCTTGGTCATTCCTCGGGTCCTTCCAGGCCTTACCGTTTCACGCGGATACGCGAACGCGTTCTCGCCCCAAACCGGCGCGCGCTAGAATGGTTCCGGGTATGCGAACAGCAGCGATCGGCCGCCGTCCCGCAATGGCACAAGCGGGCTGCTCGAGTGGCCTGCGCGGCAGCCGCGCGCCGCTGCATCGCCCACCCGACGACGGCCGGACGGGTGAGGTTACCGATGGACTTGCTACCGAAGCCCGGCCAAGTCCGCGACGAACGGGAGGCAAACCTGGCGCATGATCGGAAGTAACCGCGGGCAGGGCTGGCTGCCGGGGCTGCAAACCTTGCGCAGCTACGAGGCGGCATGGCTGCGGCACGACGTGCTCGCCGGCGTGGTGCTGGCGGCGTTCCTCGTGCCGATCGGCATCGCCTACGCGGTAGCCTCGGGCGTCCCGCCGATCTACGGGCTCTACGCGACGATCGCGGGCCTTCTCGCCTACGCGCTGTTCGGGCCGAGCCGGATTCTCGTCTGCGGGCCCGACTCGGCGCTGGCCGCCATCATCCTCGGCATCGTGCTGCCGCTCTCCGGCGGAGACCCGGGCCGCGCGGTCGCGCTGGCCGGGGCGATGGCGCTGGTCGCCGGCGCGGTGTGCGTCGTCGGCGGGCTGGTGCGGCTCGGCTTCCTGACAGAATTGCTGTCGAAGCCGATCCGCTACGGGTATCTGAACGGCATCGCGCTGACCGTGCTGATCAGCCAGTTGCCCCAGCTGTTCCAGCTCGAGGTCGAAGGCACGGGGCCGTTGCCTCAACTATGGGAGGTCGGCCGGGCGCTCGCGGCCGGAGAAGCCAACACCGTGGCGACCGCGATCGGGCTGGCAACTCTCGCGGTGCTGCTCGTATTCGCGCGCCTGGAGCGGGTTCCCGTCGTGCTTGTCGCGCTGGGCGGGGTAACCGCGGCGTCGGCGTGGCTCGGCCTCGACGAGCGCGCGGGCGTCGAGGTGCTTGGGGTAATTCCCCAGGGCCTGCCCGTGTTCACCATACCGGCGATCGGACCCGGGGATCTCGCACCGGTGGTCATCGGCGGCATGGCCTGCGCCATCGTCGCCTTTGCCGACACCAGCGTCCTTTCGCGGAGCTATGCCGCGCGCCTGGGCCAGAAGGTCGATCCGAACCAGGAGATGGTTGCGCTTGGCGCGGTCAATCTCTCAGCCGGGCTGTTCCAGGGGTTCCCGCTGTCGAGCAGCGCCTCGCGTACGCCGGTGGCCGAGGCCGCGGGTGCGAAGACCCAGCTGACCAGCGTTGTCGGAGCGCTCGTGGTGGCGCTGTTGCTGGTGGTCGCGCCGGCGCTGCTACGGCACTTGCCCAGCGCGGCGCTCGCGGCGGTGGTGATCGCCGCGCTGATCGCGCTGTTCGAGATCGCCGACCTGAGAAGGATCTGGCGCATCCAGCGATGGGAGTTCTGGCTTTCGCTCGCCTGCACCGCCGGCGTGGTGGTGTTCGGGGCGATTCCCGGGATCGCCATCGCCCTGGCGATCGCCATCGCTGAATTCCTATGGGATGCATGGCGCCCGCCGACGGCGGTGCTGGGGCGGGTCGACGGCAAGCACGGCTTCCACGACGTCGCCCGCTATCCCGACGCACGCCTGGTGCCCGGACTGGTGCTGTTCCGCTGGTCCGCGCCGCTGTTCTTCGCCAACGCCGAATTCTTCAACGTCGCCGTGCAAGACGCGATCGCGGCCGCGCCCGGGCCAGTCAAGCGCGTGATCGTTACAGCCGAACCGGTCACCAGCGTCGACGTGACCGCCAGCGACGCGCTGGTCGAGCTGGTCGAGGCGTTGCGCGCGCGCGGGATCGAGCTGTGCTTCGCCGAGCTCAAGGACAGGGTGAAAGACAAGCTCGCGCGCTTCGGCTCGCTCGCAGTGCTCGGCGAGGAAAACTTCTTCGAGACCATCAACTCCGCGGTAGACGCCTACCTCGCCGCGCACGGCGTCGCCTGGGCGAAGGATCGGCCGCGCGAGCCGCTTTAGCCGGCGCTGCGCTCGGCGATGACCCGCACGTCGCCTTCGCTGCCCGGCGGGGCGGTCACGCGGACACGCAGCCGGCGCCACCAGTCGGCGGCGTCCGACCCGTCGAACAGCGCAGGATCGAGCGTCACGCGGGCGTTGAGATCCTCGAAATCATCGTTCGACAGCACCGGGAGAAAGCCGAAGGGCGTGTCGAGCCCGACTTCGATCCACGGGTCCAGCGTGTCGCTTTCCGCCCGCAGCACGATGACCTCGTTGCGCCCGGCCACCGCAGTGGGGGACGGTGACCCCGGCAGGCGGAACAGCGCGTAAGGCGACAGTCGCCGGTCGCCGTCGTCGGTGACGAAGGCGGAGTCGGCGTCGAAGCTGACCGTCGCGGCGGTGCCGTACGCGAGGCTGCCGGCCGCGGCCGCGCGGAGCGTCATCTTCGCCACGGTCAGCCGGGCGCTGCCGCCGCCCGACAGGTTCGACACCTGGATCGTGTAGGTGCCACTCTCGGGCAGTTCGGCGATCACACGGGCGTTGAGCTCGCCGCCGCCGTCGTCGTCCTGGAACAGCGATTCACCCGCAGTGCCCGAACCCTTGAACACTTCGAGCAGCGGGTCGCTGCGCTCGTCGCCTGAGTCCTCGGCCACGAGCGTGATCGAGTAGAGCTCGCCGCGGCGGCCGCCGAACGCGAACAGCGCGTCGTCGTCGGCCGGGAAAGCCACGCTGCGCTCGGCCCGGCCGTCGGCGAGCGCGAGCTCGGTTACGACCTCGGGCACGAACACGCTCTCGCGCGCGAGCAACGTGAACGGACCCGCTTCGCCGAGCACGTCGACTTCGACCCGATAGAGCCCGCCCTCGTCGCTGGTAACGGTCACGCGCGGGTTGAGCGCGCCGCCGCCGTCGTCGTCCTCGCCGACCAGTTCGCCGCCTGCGTCATAGACCTTGAGCAACAGGTCGAGGCCGTCGGGGGCCAGCGGCGCGGGCAGCGCATCGAGCTGGACCGATTGCCCGGGCTGCACGCGCAGCGACAGGGCGGCGGGTTCGCCGGACGCGGTGACTTCGCCGCTGGAAAAGGCGCCGGCCTCGAGCACAGCGTCCTGGGCGAGCGCGGGCGAGGCGGCACCCACCACGAGTGCCAGCGCAGCCGCGCCCCAGCGATTGATCGATCCCGTCATTTGCCCCCTCCTCGCGAACCCGCTCGCGCCGCGAGCGCCTTACCCTGCCGTCAGGTGCTCCACCAGCGCCTTGACCTTCTTCTGCCGCCATTGCGGGCGCGGCGCGACCAGCCAGTAGGCGCGGCGATCGTCCTCCGTCGGCGCCAGCGCCAGCAACCGGCCGTCGGCGAGCGCCTCCTCGACCAGCGGCAGCGGCATCATTGCCCGGCCGAGCCCGGCGAGCGCCGAGCTCAGCACCTGTCCGGCGTTGCCGACCTGAAGCAGCACCTCGTCCTGGTCCCCGACCGGGCCGGGGTGACCGGGCCAGAGAATCCATCCGTCGGCAGCGCCCGGCGCGGCGACGAGAACGCGGGTTGCCGGCGCCAGTTGAACCCCCTCGAGGTCGCCCGGCCCCTCGACCAGCCTGACCGCGACATCGAGGTTGGCCTCGGTAAAATCGGCATCCTCGTCGGCGATCAGCTGGAAGCGCACTTCGGGGTGGGCCGCGCGAAAGCTGGCGAGCCGCCCGGCGAGCCACTGAGCATAGAACTCGCGCGGGACCGCGATCGTAAAGCTGTGGCTCGACTGCCCGGCCTGCATCGCCTGGACCGATTCCTCGAACCGCAGGAACCCCTCGCGCAGCGGGTCGAGCCCGGCCTCGGCCTCGTCGGTCAGCTCGAGGCCCTTGCTGGTGCGACGGAACAGGACGACGCCGAGCACGTCCTCGAGAGCGCGAATCTGCTGCCCGACCGCGGCGGGCGTCACCGCCAGCTCGTCGGCCGCGCGGGTGAAGCTTAGGTGCCGCGCGGCGGCATCGAACACGCGCAGGGCGTTGAGAGGGAGGTGGGTGCGCTTCATCTCGGCGCCAGCCTGTAGGCGCGCGCGCGGCAGGCGGCAACTGGCCGGTGCCCCGCGCCGGCCTCCAGACGACCCGTCCGCCGGTCTTCCCGGCCGTGAGCGGCGGCCATCACCTACAAGACAGAGCGGATCGAAATGGTTATGGTGCCTGCCCCAGCTTGGCGCGGAGGAGCCGCCAATGCAGCAGATGCGGGCTGTGACGCTCTCGGGCTATCTTGAGGTCGCGAACGCGGTCGGCCTCGACGGTGTGCGGATGCTCCGTCAGGCCGGCATTTCGCTCGAGGCTCTCCAGGATCCTGAAAACCGCCTTCCGGCGGCCACCGTCGTCCGCTTGCTGGAGCGCTCGGCGGAGGAGTCCGGCTGCGAGAATTTCGGCCTGCTGATGGCGGAGCGCCGGACCTTCGCGAGCCTGGGCCCGGTCAGCCTGCTGCTCGAGCGGCTGCCGAATCCGCGCGCCGTCGTGCGCGCAAGCATCGTGTTCCAACGCCATCTCAACGACGTGGTCACGATCGCCCTCGAGGACCATGAGGACACCTGCCTGGTCAAGCTCGACCTCTGGCCTGAATACTGGGGCAGGCAGATGATCGACATGCTGATCGGTATTTCCCACCAGGTCATTACCGGTGCCTCGGGCGGACGCTGGCGGCCGGATTGCGTGCATACGGTACACAAGGCACCGGACGAACTCTCGGTGTGGCGACGGCTGTTTCGCGCGCCGATCGAGTTCGAGGACAACTTCAACGGCTTCTCCAACTCGATCGCCTCGATGCTGGTCCCGAACCCGCTGGCCGACGAAGCGATGGAGCGCAACGCGCATCACCTGCTCCGGCTGTTGCCCCTGGCCAACGGGCCGGAACCGATCGGCGACAAGGTGCGCCGCACGATAACCCTGCTCCTCCCGAGCGGCCGGGCGACCGTGGACCAGGTTGCGGCGCAACTCGGGCTCAGCGCGCGCAGCCTGCAGCGCCGGCTCGACGAAGAAGGGCTGCAGTTCGGCGAGCTGCTCAGTGGCGTACGTCAGGAACTGGCGACGGCCTATCTGGCGGCATCGTCACGCCCGGTGACCTCCGTCGCGGCGCTGCTCGGCTATTCCTCGCCGAGCTCGTTCACGCGCTGGTTTGCCAGTTCGTTCGGTATGGCGCCGCAGGCGTGGCGAGAGAGCCACCGGACCCGCCGCCAGAACGGACCGCCGCCGGTGTGGCGCCGCTGAGGCGGCGTCAGCCGTCGGCGCGCTCCGGTGCAGCCAGCGGAAAGAACGGGATCGCCACCTCGAACATCGAACCGTCGGGGCGCGAAAACGTGTAGTGGCCTTCCATCGAGCCGTGGTTGGTCATGAGTTCGCAGCCCGAGACATAGTCGTGCGTCTGCCCTGGAGCGAGGAGGGGAGTCTCGCCGACTACGCCTTCACCCTCGACCAGGCTGACCATTCCTCGCGAATCGGTGATCCGCCAGTGACGAGTGCGAAGCCGGATCGTGTCGTCGCGGCGATTTTCGATCCGGATATGGTAGACCCAGAACCACCGCCTCGCCTCGGTGCGCGACTGATCGGGCATGAAGTTTACGGCGACACGTACGGTGACCCCCGCGGTCATCGCAGTGTGTTGGAACAACCCGGCGAGGACGTCGTGCATAGTGGCGCAGCGTAACGGCTTTGGCGCGGTCGGGCAAAGCCGATGCGGTGAGTTGTCGGGGAAACCGCAGGCTGAGGGTTGAGGTCGCGGCAGGCGCCTCGTTCTATTTGCCCGACTCTGTCGGCGACACCTCGGCGCCGGTGAGCGCGCTGCTGTCGCACGACAGTGACCAGCGCAGCCCGTCGGGCGCGTACTCGAGCTCGACTGCAGCATCGAGGGCCCGGCGTGGCAGGTCCCGGATCACGGTCGTGCCGAAGCCGGTCCGCTCGGGCGGCCGGACCGGCGGGCCGCCGCTCTCATGCCACCAAATTGAGAAGGAATCGGCGGGATTGTCCCAACCCACGGTGACGTGACCGCCGGCTGAAGCCAGCGCCCCGTACTTGAGGGCGTTGGTCGCCAACTCGTGCAGAGCCATGCCGACGATCTCGGCCGCGCGCGGGACCAGCGCGCAGTCGGGTCCGGCGATCGCCAACTCGCCCGGCGCCTGTCCGAAGAACGCCAGTTGGCCTTCGACCAGTTCGCGTACCGGAACCTCGCGCCAGGCCCGGCGCACGAGGATATCCTGGTTAACCGCGAGTGACCTCAGCCGGTCCTCGAAGCGCGCGATGAACTCCCTGTTCCCGTCGGCCGAGCGTCGTGCGAGCGCCTGGACAGTCGCCAACAGGTTCTTCGATCGATGGTTCAGTTCCATCAGCAGCACGCGGATCTGCTCGGCTTGCTCGCGCTGCTCCGTGATGTCGGTATTCGTCCCGAACCACCAGACGATCCGGCCCTCGTCATTGCAGATCGGCCGCGCACGCGACAGGAACCAGCGCGTCTGCCCGTCCTTGCCGCGCAGCGGGAAGGTGTCCTCCCAGTCGCGCCCGGTTTCGATTGAACGGCGAAAGTTCGCCTGCACCCGCTCGATTTCCGCTTCGGGTAACACCTGGCGGCGCCAGTCATCGGCCGGGTCTTCGGGCGAGACACCGGTGTAGTCGAGCCACCGTTTGTTGAACCAGATAACGTCGCCCGCGGGATTCGCGATCCAGGCAAATTGCGAAATGTTGTCGGCCAGCATGCGAAAGCGCTCTTCGCTTTCCTGCAAGCGACGCTGGCCCTCGAGAAAGGGGCCCGCATCGCGCGCGATCTTGCTCGCGCCGATGATCGTGCCCGTTGCATCGCGAACCGGCGACACCGTGATCGAGACGTCGAGCAGGCTGCCGTCCTTGTGCACGCGCTTGGTGAAGAACTGGCCAACCCTCTCGCCCGCGCGGATTCGCTCGAGGATAAGGTCCTCCTCGTCCTGTCGATCACCGGGCAACAAGCGCCGGATCGACTGCCCGACCATCTCGGCCGCGGTCCAGCCGAACAACCGCTCGGCCGCCGGATTCCACGTCAGCGCTGTGCTGTTCAGGTCTTTGGCGACGATCGCGTCGTCGCTCGATTCCACAAGCGCCGCATAGAAGTCAGCGACTTGCATATGTGCCGAGACCCGCCTTTCCGGTCTTCGGATGTGCCGGAAGGCGGCGATCGATGCAACCGGGGTGATCGGCTCGGTCGCCGGCGCGGAGGAGGTGCCGCCCTCCGGAGACTACAGTCCGGCCTTCGCCAGGGCTTGGTCGAGATCGTCGATCAGGTCCTGGGGGTCCTCGAGGCCGACGTTGAGCCGCAGCATGCCCTCGCTCACGCCCATCTCCTCGCGCGCCTCCGCACTGACCGAGTAATGGGTGGTCGAAGCGTTGTGGCACATCAGCGAGCGCGAATCGCCGATGTTGTTCGAGATGTCGATCAGCTCGAGCGCGTTGAGCAGTTTGAAGGCCTGCTCGCGGCCGTCGACCTCGAACGAGAAGATCGGTCCGCAGGCATCCATCTGCCGCACCGCCAGGTCGTGCTGCGCATGACTGGGCAGCGCCGGAAAGTTGATCCGCGGCACGCGCCCCTCGAGGAAGCGTGCAACCTCGAGCGCGTTCTCGCTCTGGCGGTGCGCGCGCAGGTGCAGGGTCTCGAGGCCCTTGAGCACGACCCAGGCGTTGAAAGGCGAGAGATTGGGGCCGGTGTGGCGCTGCATCGCCAGGAGCTTGTCGTTGATGAACTCCCGCGTGCCGCATACCGCGCCGGCGAGGACCCGGCCCTGCCCGTCCATCAGCTTGGTCGCCGAGTAGGCCACCACGTCGGCGCCGAACTCGAGCGGCCGTTGCAGCGCCGGCGTGGCGAAGGCGTTGTCGACGACGCTGGTGATGCCGCGCTCGCGCGCAAGGCCGCAAACGAATTTGAGGTCGACGATGTCCATCGTCGGATTGGCCGGGGTCTCGAAGAAGAACACCTTGGTGTTCGGCCGGATCGCGTCGACCCACGCCTGGTTGTCGCGCGCGTCGATCGTCGTCGTCGTGATTCCGAAACGCGGGAACAGGTTGTCGAGGATCCACCGGCACGATCCGAACGCAGCGCGGCCGGCGACCACGTGGTCACCCTGACTGAGCTGGCACAGCAGGGCCACGGTCATCGCCGCCATGCCGCTCGCCTGCACGCGGCAGGCCTCGGCGCCCTCCATCGCGGCGATCCGCTCCTCGAGCATGGCCACGGTCGGGTTCTGCAACCGCGAGTAGGTCATGCCCTGAACCTCGCCGCGGAAGCGGGCAGCGGCGGTCTCCGCGTCGTCGTAGGCGTAGCCCGAGGTGAGGAACAGCGCCTCGCTGGTCTCCCCTTGCTCGGAGCGCCAGGTGCCGGCGCGAACCGCGCGGGTCTGCGGGCGCCACTTGGAAGTCATCGAGCGATCGGTACCGGTGGTCTTCTTCATCGTGCGCCGCGTCTAAGGCTGGCGCGGCCGGTGGTGCAACGAAAAAGGGGGCGCGCGGGTCCCGCTCGTTGCGGCCCGTCACGCCGCCGCTTGCGCCCGGCCGCGCCGCTGCCTAAGCGCCCGCGGCGATGAGCCCCGCGGCAGCGTCTCCTCCGTACCACCCGAGGGACCCCCTCGGCTGGACCGCTGTCATCGTGCTGGCGTTCTTCGGGCTGTGCGTGGTCCGGCTGACGGTTCCCTCGAAGCCGTTCTTCGACGAGGTGCACTATCTGCCGGCGGCGCGGGCGATTCTCGCACTGTCGCACCCGGCCAATCCCGAGCACCCTCCGCTCGGCAAGGAAATCATCGCACTCGGCATCGCCTTGTTCGGCGACCGGCCGCTCGGCTGGCGGCTGATGTCCGCGCTGTTCGGGACTCTCGCCCTTTACGCCGCCATGCGGGCGATGTGGTTCGCCAGTCTCTCGCGCTTCGCCACGGTTGCCTGCGGGATGCTGCTGGTCACGGCGTTTCCACTGCTCGTCCAGTCGCGCATCGCGATGCTCGACATCTTCATGGCCAGCTTCGTCATGGTGGCCCTTTGGCAATGCGCGGGAGCGGTGCGCGAACCCGAGACCGCGCGCTGGCGGCTGGCCGGCGCCGGCCTCTCGCTCGGGCTGGCAATGGCGGCGAAGTGGAACGCCATCCCCGTGGCGGTGCTGCCGGGGCTTGCCTTTCTCGCGGTCCGCGCGCGCTCGGCGGGGTGGCGCCTGGTGACAGCGTATCGCTCGGCGCCGGTGCCCGGGATGACGCTGGCCGAAGCGACCCTGTGGTTCGGCCTGGTGCCGCTGGCCGCCTACGCCGCCAGCTATTGGCCCAACTTTCTGTACGCCGAGCGAGCGATCGAGCCGGGAGGGCTCGTCGACTGGCATCGGCACATGCTCGAACTGCAGGGGCAAGTCGTGGCACCGCACACCTACATGAGCGTGTGGTACGAATGGGTCGGCAACTGGAGGGCGATCTGGTACCTCTACGAAGTGGCCGACGGCGCCCAGCGCGGCGTCCTGCTGATCGGCAATCCGCTGACGATGGTGATCGGCCTGCCGGCGATGGCGTGGTGCGGCTGGGCCGGCCTGTTCCGCAGGCGGTGGGACGCATTGGCGGTGTTCGTGCTCTATGCGGTCAGCCTAGGGATGTGGATCGTCGCGCCCAAGCCGGTGCAGTTCTATTATCACTACTTCCTGCCGGGCTGCTTTCTGATGGCCGGCCTCGCGCTGGCGCTCGACGAGCTGTGGCGGCGACGGTGGCACAAAACGGTAGTCCTGGTGCTTACGCTCACCGCGGGCCTGTTCGCCTATTTCTGGCCGATCCTGACGGCGGCCCCGCTCGACGACGGGCAAGCGTTCCTGCGCTACGCCTGGCTCGAAAGCTGGCGCTGATCAGCGGAAGCGGCCCCAGACGAACCGGCTCGACAGGGCGTAGTTCCAGACCGAGCCGATGACGATCCCGGCGAATGCGGCCGGATAGACGTGAGCTCCCATTCGCACGAGCACGGCAGCGACCCCGACGTTGGCGAGCAGGCCGACCGAGCACGTCAGCGCGAACTTCAGCCATCCCCGCAGCATCGGCCAGACGCCGCGAAGACGCTGGTCGGCATACGTCAGGGCGTTGTTGAGCACGAAGTTGAAAGTCATCGCGACCAGCGCGGCAAGCGTCTGGCCTATCTCGAAGCTCGAGACGAGGTGCTGTTCGAAACTGCCGCCGAACGCCGCCAGGAAGGCGCTCAGTACGGCCATGTGGACCACCACACCCATCGCACCGATGGTGCCGAACAGCGCGTAGCGCGTGGGCACGATGCGGCCGAGCCACTTGTCGTAGAGGCCGACGAGGAACTCGAACACGACTCGGCGGTCGAGCTTGCTCGCGCCTTCGACCCGGGCGGCGAAACGCAGCGGAAACTCCTTGACCCGCAACGGCGCTTCGACCGTCGCCAGGATGTCGAGCAGGAGCTTGAAGCCGATTCCCGACAGGCGGTGGGCGTCTTGCCGGACAATCGCGGTGCGAACCATGAAGAAGCCGCTCAGAGGGTCGGACAGCTCGACGCCGGTGACCCTGCGCGCGAGCGCGTTGGCCAGCGTCGACGCCCTCTCACGGCGCGGCGCGTTCCAAGCCTCGGTGCTGGCGCCGGGGGCGAAGCGCGAAGCGACGGCCAGATCGCATTCCCCCGTCCTGAGGGAAGCCAGCATGGCAGGGAGCAGCGCCGGGTCGTGTTGCAGATCGGCGTCCATGACCGCCACCACGGGCGCTGCCGTGGCGCACATGCCCTCGATGGCTGCGCTGGCGAGACCGCGGCGTCCAATCCGTTGAAGCACGCGGACACGCGGGTCGACCGCAGCCAGACGGCGCGCCTCGTCGGCCGTACCGTCGCGGCTGTCATCGTCGACGAAGATCGCTTCCCAACCCGACGGACCCAGAGCGGCCTCGATCCGTTCGACCATCGGAACGATGTTGGCGCGCTCGTTGTAGGTCGGCAGAACGACCGCGAGCTCGAGCGGGGACCGCTCAGAGTCGCGCAAGGACCGCCTCGCCGATTTCGGCCGTTCCCGCGCTGCCGCCGAGGTCGGCGCCCTTGATCCCATCGGCGAGCGCCTTGGCCACGGCGGCTTCGACCCGCGCCGCATCGGCCTCGCGGCCGAGGCTGTGGCGCAGCAGCATCGCCAGACTGAGGATCATCGCCATCGGATTGGCCTTGCCCTGCCCGGCGATGTCGGGCGCCGAGCCATGGATCGGCTCGTAGAGGGCCTTGGTGCCGAATGCGGTCCGCGCCTCGCCGAGCGAAGCGCTGGCCAGCAGGCCGATCGAACCGACGCACATCGAAGCCTGGTCGGACAGAATGTCACCGAACAGGTTGCCGGTGACGACGACATCGAACTGGCCCGGGTCGCGAACGAGCTGCATCGCCGCGTTGTCGACGTACATGTGGCTGAGCTCGACGTCGGGATAGTCCGCGGCGACTTCAATAACCACATCGCGCCACAGTTGGCTGGTCTCGAGCACGTTGGCCTTGTCGACACTGCACAGGCGTTTGCGGCGCCCCTGCGCCGCGCGGAAGGCGACGTGCGCGATCCGCCGGACCTCGTCCTCGGCGTAGGACATGAAATCGTAACCCTGGCGGCGGCCGTCGGGCAGCGTGCGGATCGCCTTCTCGCCGAAATAGACGTCGCCGTTGAGCTCGCGAACGATCAGGAGGTCGATCGTACGAGCGATTTCGGGGCGCAGCGCCGACAGCTCCTCGAGCCCCGGAAACATCGTCGCCGGCCTGAGGTTGGCGAAGAGCCCGAGCGCCTGCCGCAGGCCGAGGATCGCCTGCTCCGGCCGCAGGTGCCGCTCGAGCCCGTCGCACGCGGGGTCGCCCACGGCCCCGAACAGCACGGCATCGGCGGCCTTCGCCATCTCCAGCGTCTCCGGCGGCAGCGGGTGGCCGTGCCTGCGATAGCCGATCCCGCCGACGTCGCCTTCCCACACGGTGAGCCCCGGCAGGTCGAGCGCGGCGAGCACACGGCGCGCTTCGTCCATGATCTCGGGGCCGATCCCGTCTCCGGCGAGGCAGGCGATCTTCATATCCGTCCCAGCAGTTCCCTCAGGCGTGAGCGCGCGGCCATAACATCGCCGCGACGGTCGGCAAGCAGGTAGTGGTCGAGCGGGCCGGCGAGCCGGTCCATGGCCGCCAGGGCGGCGGCGAAATCGCCTTGCGGCGGCGCGCCGGCGCCGTAGCCGAGCTCGCGCAGCAGCAGCGTTTCGTAGGCCACCAGCGCGGTCGCCCAGCCTCGTGCCGACGGCGCGTGGCAAATGGCGCCGAGCAAGCCTGCGAGCGCCTGGTAGAGCGACGGGTAGGGATGGCGCTCCGGCAGCGCGGCGGCGGTGAGGGCGCAGGCCCAGCCGATCGCTGCCGCGGGCAGCGGCTCACCGAGCCAGGGACCGCGGCTTTCGAGCAGCTCGAGCCTGGCAAACGGCAGCTGGGTATCGGACCGCGCCGAAAGCTCCAGTTCGACCATGTTGCCGGGAATGACCACCGGGCGCATGCGACGACCTCGGCCGCCGGCGACGTAGGCCGCGATGACCCCGTGCGGCGCGGTCAGCATCCGGGCGACGACCGCGGTCTCCGCGTGGGCGCGGGCGGCGAGAAAGATGGCGGGAGCCCGCAGGTGCATCGGCGTTAAGTAGAATTCTCAGGACGAGACGCAACGGCGCCGGGGCTTGCGCCTGCCGCGATGGCGCCATCAAGTCTGGAATACGGAGCCCTCGGCGGCGCCCAGCGCCTTGGCGGACGATCCTATTTGCCCGACTTCGCTTCGAGCGCCGCGATGCGCGCCTCCAACCTGGCGCATTCCTCGCGAGCGCGGCTGGCCATGTCCTTGACCGCGTCGAACTCCTCGCGGGAAACGAAATCGAGCCCGCCGAGCGCGCCCTTGAGCCGCTCGCGCGCGCCTTCGCGCGCTTCGCGGGTCATCCCGGCAAACGTACCGGCCGCGCTGTTGGCGAGCTTGACGAAGTCGGCAATGAGCGGATTGTCGCTTTGCATGGCGCCTATCTGGTCGTCGGCCGCGTCGAGCGCAAGCTAAAGCTCGATGCGTTGCACCGCGTTGGAGACTTCCGCGCCGTCGGCCGCGGGGTTGAGCTCGAGGAACTGCCAGTTGAGCACCGTAGCGAACAGCACCCACGCGAGATAGGGCAGCAAGAGTGCTCCGGCGATCGGACGCACCTTCCAGAAAAGCACGGCGGTGAGCAGCACGGCCGCGTCGAGCGCCCCGACGATGGCCAGCGCCAGCGCCATCCGATGCTCGCCGAAGAACACCGGAGACCAGGCGAGGTTGAGCGCCAGTTGGAGCAGGAACGCGAGGATCGCCGGCATCCGGTAGCGCGCGCCCCACGCGGCGCAAATCAGCGCGAAGGTGAAGCCCATCAGCGCGTAGAGCACAGTCCAGACGATGCCGAAGGTCGCCGGGGGCGGATATATCGCGGGCTTTTCCAGCGCCGCGAACCACGGATTATCGGCAGTGCTGCCGGCATACTGGCTCGACAGGAAGCCGAGCAACATGACCGCCGGAACGAGGAAAAGCGCCCAGCGCAGGACGCTGGCGCGGAGCTGAGCGGGCGAAGCTAGGCGGTTCATCGAGGCTCCGGTCGGCGAATCGGAAGGGATATGGCGGCGAGCGTGCAAAGAGGGAAGTGTCGCTGATCACTCCCGCCGCGCGGCGACCAGGAACTCGACGTTGCCTTCGGTGCCCTTGATCGGACTTTCGGCGATGCCGATCACGGTCCAACCGCTCGCCTCGAGCCATGCGCGGATCTCTTGGCATACCCGCTCGTGAAGCGCCGGATCGCGAACGATACCGCCCTTGCCGACCTCGTCGCGGCCGACCTCGAACTGCGGCTTGATCAGCGCGACCAGCGTACTGCGCGGGGCGGCGAGGCGAAGCGGCACCTCGAGCACCTTGGCGAGGCCGATGAACGAGGCGTCGCATACCACCCAGTCGCAGGCGCGATCGATCTCGACGGGCGTGAGCGCGCGGGCGTTGGTCTGCTCGAGCACGGTGACGCGCGGATCCTGCCTCAGCTTCCAGGCGAGCTGGTTGGTGCCGACATCGACCGCGAACACATGGGTCGCACCGCGCGACAGGAGGACCTCGGTGAAGCCGCCGGTCGAGCTGCCGATGTCCATCGCCACTGCGCCCGCCGGATCGAGCCCGAAATGGTCGAGCGCGTGGGCCAGCTTGACCCCGCCGCGACCGACCCACGGATGGTCGCGCCCCCGCACCTCGAGTACCGCGTCTGCGCGGACCTGTTGGCCCGGCTTGTCGATGCGACTTTCACCGGCGAATACGAGCCCGGCCATGACCAGCGCTTGCGCGCGGGCGCGGCTCTCGGCTAGCCCGCGTTCGACAAGCAACTGATCGATGCGCCTCTTTTCCATCTTCCCGGCCCGATACGGCGACGGAACGGGGCAGGCCAGCGCTTGTTGCTTGCCCGACGGACCCGTGCCGCAACAGGAGCCCCCGATGCGCCTTCCCCCCGTCCTGACGATAGCCTCGGCTGCGGCGGTGCTGACCGCCTGCTCCCAGCAAGGCGACGACGCTGCCGGCGCCGCGCCGGCGGCGCCCCCGGCCACGCAAGCGC
>JAEZES010000142.1 GCA_023432995.1 Pseudomonadota bacterium | reverse complement strand
GCTTCCCGATGTCCGCGACCGCGGCTAGGGATGTCCCGATGCCCACCATTCTCGTCACCGGATCGAGCCGCGGAATCGGCCGCGCCATTGCCGACTCGCTCCGCGCTCGCGGGGTGCGGGTGATCGGCCACGGCACGTACGCCTGGGATGCCGACACGATCGCCGCCGACCTCGTCGATCCGCCGGCGCCGCAGATGTTGTGGCAGGAAGCCCTCGAACTGGCCGGCGGCACGATCGACGCGGTCATCAACAACGCCGGGGTGTTCGCCGCCAACCCGCTCGACAGCTCGGACATCGCCTGGCTCGACGGCTGGGAAGACACGCTTCGGATCAACCTCACCGCCGCCGCGCAGCTCAGCCGCTTCGCCGTGCGCCACTGGCTCGAGCGCCAGGCGCCGGGGCGGCTGGTGCACATCGCCAGCCGGGCCGGCCACCGCGGCGACTCGCCCGACCACTGGCACTACGCGGCGTCGAAGGGCGGGATGCTCGCGCTGCACAAAACGATCGCCCGCGCCTATGCCGCAAACGGCGTGCTCAGCTTCGCGATCGCCCCGGGTTTCACCGACACCGCGATGGCCGAGGACTACCTCGCCAGCCGCGGGGGCCCCGGGCTGCTCGCCGACATCCCGCTCGGCCGCGTCGCCACGCCGGGCGAAATCGCGACGATTGCCGCATTCTGCGCGCTCGACGCGCCGCCGAGCATGACCGGCGCGGTGCTCGATGCCAACGGAGCGAGTCATGTTCGCTAGAGTACTTGCCGCCGCCCTGGTGCTCACGTCGTGTACCGCTCGGTCGTCTGCCCAGGACGCCGAAGACGCACCAGCAGCCCAGAAGGCGTGGGCTGCGGTGTGCGAGGACTGGGCCGACTGGGACAAGCCCGGTCCGCCCTATGCCATCGGCGAGCGCACTTACTACGTCGGCACCTGCGGCATTTCCGCGATCCTCGTCACCGGGGACCAGGGCCACGTGCTGATCGATTCGGGGACCGAGGCGGGCGCCGAAATCGTCGCGCGCAACATCGAGGCGCTCGGTTTCGATCTCGACGACGTCGAAATCCTCCTGATGAGCCACGAGCACCACGATCACGTCGGCGGGATTGCGCGACTGCAGCAGTTGACCGGTGCCCGGCTGCTGACGTCGGCAGCGGCGGCGCCCGTCATGCGCAGCGGCAGCGCCGGCGACGACGACCCGCAGTTCGGGATGCATGAGCCGTTTGCGGTCGCGCGGGTCGATGGCATCGTTCACCACGGCCAGGTCGTCCGCCTCGGCGACATCGAAATCACGGCCATCGCCACCCCCGGACACACCCCGGGAGCGATGAGCTGGACCTGGACCGAGCGGGCCGGCCCCGAGGGCGATGCGGTCCGTTATCCGGTGGTCTATGCCGACAGCCTGTCGCCGATCAGCTCGGATACTTACCGCTTCAGCGATCATCCCAACTATGTCAGCGCCTTTCGCGAGAGCATCGCCCGCGTTGCCCGTTACGGGCCTTGCCTCCTGCTGACACCGCATCCTTCGGCCAGCGACATGCGAACCCGCGCTGGGAGCGCGACGGGGCTCGCCGCAGACGCCGACGCCTGCCGGGCCTATGCGGCCAGCATCGAGACGCGGCTCGACGAGCGCCTGCGCAAGGAATCCGGACCCGAATGAACTGGAAGCTCGTCGCCCGGGCGCCCAAGCGCGTCGTGCAGGCCGCGCTCGCCGCGCACGAGGCGCTCGACGAGTGGGACCCCGACATCGTCCTGACCGGGAGCGAGGTAGCCCAGGAGCGGCCCGACGAATGGGTGCTCGAGGCCTACTTGCCGCGCAAGCCGCGACCGGCCGACTACGAGGCCGTCGTCGCGCTGTTCGGTCCAGCCGGGCCCGCGCTGGCCACCGAGGAGGTGCCCGACACCGACTGGGTGGCCGAGACGCAGCGGCTGACCGAGCCCATCCGCGCCGGCCGGTTCCACGTCCACACACCCGACTTCGCCGCCGACCCGCAGGCGGTCGACCTGGTGATCCCCGCAGCGCAGGCGTTCGGCACCGGGCAGCACGCGACCACGGCCGGCTGCCTGCTGATGCTCGACACGATGAAACGGCGCGGCGTGGTGGTGCGCAACCTGGCCGACATCGGCACGGGCACCGGGCTGCTCGCCTTTGCCACGCTCCGGCTTTGGCCCGGCACGCGCGCCATCGCGAGCGACATCGACGCGGTGTGCGAGCCGGTCGTGGCCGAAAACGCCCGCCTCAACGCCGTCCGGCTCGGCGCCGCGCCCGGCGAGTTGGCGATGGTCGTTGCCGAGGGCTTCGACCATCCGCTGCTCGCCGACCGCGCCCCCTACGACCTCGTCATCGCCAACATCCTCGCCGGCCCGCTGATCGCGCTGGCCGGGGACTTCGCCGACGCCGTCGCGCCACGCGGCCACCTGCTCCTCGCCGGGCTGCTGACGACGCAGCAACCCGCGGTTCGTACCGCCTGCCGCATCGCCGGATTCCGCCTCGCCGCGCGGCTGGTCAACGGCGACTGGTCGATCCTGTGGTTGCGCCGGCGCTCCGCCTGATCAAGGCGCTCGGTGCGATCCTAGCCGGCGTCGCGATCGCGCTGGCAGCTTTCGCACTGGCCGGCTGGGTCGGCTCGTCGATCCCGCGCAATTCGGGTTGGCAGGAACCGGCCGAAGGAATCGAGATCCTGCTCGGCACCAATGGCGTGCACACCGAACTGGTCCTGCCGCTGGTGACTCCGGAAGCTGACTGGCGACCGGTGTTCCCGGTGGCCGACGTCGCCGTCCCCGGCCGCGACTACACCCATGTCGCGATCAGCTGGGGCGAGAAGGAGGTGTTCCTCAACACGCCGACCTGGTGGGACCTTTCGCCCACGACCATGCTGCGCATCGTCGGCGTCGGCGGCAAGGGCCTGCTCCACGTGGCCCACTACGTCCGTCCCGCACCGTCGGCCGATTTCCGCCCGATCCGGCTCACGCGGTCGCAGTACAGGCGCCTCGTGGCCGCGATCGGCCGCTCGCTCCCGCAGGGCAAGCGCGTGCGTTACCCCGGCTACGGCCCGCACGACGTGTTCTACGACGCGCCGGGCGAGTACACCGCGACCAACACCTGCAACCAGTGGACCAGCGACGTGCTGGCGCACGCCGGGGTGCGCACCGGCTGGTGGACTCCGTTCGCCGGCGGGGTGATGAAATGGGTCCCCTCACCCGACAGGTGACAGCGACGCCGAAACGTGCATGGTAGCGCTACCTACCGGGAGAGGAACCAGCCATGTCCGCCAGCGAAACCGATCTCACCCGCCGCCGCCTGCTGGCCGCGGCCGCCGCCGCCCCGCTCGCGCTGTCTGCGACGCGCGTGCTGGCGCAGACCGCCGAAGGCCAGCCGATGCCGGGCGACGCCGCGCCGCAACCGGCGCTGCCGTCCGAGAAGATGCGCTGGGCCGTCGTCGGCCTCGGCAGCTTCGCCATCAACCAGGTCATTCCCGGCTTCGCCAACGCCCGTCGGTCGCGCATGACCGCCTTCGTCTCGGGCAACCCCGCCAAGGCCCGCGACCTTGGGGCGCGCCACGGGGTCAACCGGTTCTACGACTACGCCAACTACGACGGGATGAAGGACAGCGGCGAGATCGACTGCGTCTACATCGTGCTCCCGGTCGGCCTCCACGCCGAGTACACGGTGCGCGCGCTCGAGGCCGGCAAGCACGTGCTGTGCGAGAAGCCGATGGCCTCGACCAGCGCCGAGTGCGAACGGATGGTCGCCGCGGCCAGGGCCAACAACCGACAGCTCGGCGTGGCCTATCGCGTGCACTTCGAGCCGACCAACCGCGAGGCGCTGCGGCGGATCAAGGCCGGCGAGATCGGCGCGATCCGCGCGGTGCAGAACGCGCACGGGTTCAACGCCAACCCGCAGTTCCCGCCGCACAAGTGGCGGCTCGAGAAGCTGCTCGCCGGCGGCGGGTCGATGTTCGACATCGGCGTCTACGGCCTCAACACCTCGCTGATGATGCTCGAGGGCGACACGCCGGTGTCGGTCTCGGCGGTTTACGCCTACCCGAAGGACGACCCCCGCTTCGCCGAAGTCGAGGGCGGGATCGAGTGGCGCCTGACGACGGCCAGCGGGGTCAGCGTGAGCGGCTCGTCGTCGTACAGCTACAGCCCCTACGTCTCGCGCCAGCACTACCTCGGCTCGAGCAGCTCGATCGAGATGCAGCCGGCAACGACCTACGACGACAACAACATCCTGCTCGGCGGCCGTCCGGTCGGCGCGGGCAACCCGATGACCCAGTTCGCCGCCCAGCTCGACGGCTTTTCCGAGGCGGCGCGGACCAACACGCCGCACCTGACCCCGGGCGAGATGGGCCTGCGCGACATCCGCTTGATCGAGGCGATGTATCGCAGCGCCGATGCCGGCGGGGCCGTGGTCACGCTCTAGGCCTCGGGCCGGCGGATAACCGGCCCGGGGATTTGCTTTCTTCACCGGGCGACCATAGCCTGCCGGCGATCGTCTCGGGGGAAGCGGATGGCGGCGCGGTTGGCCCGGCTTGCGAGGTTCGCGCCTGAGCTGGCGGGGCTTGCCGCGCTGCTGCTGGTCGCGCTGCTGCAGTGGACCGACCCGGCACCCCTGGAGCGCCTGCGGCTGCAGGTGTTCGACGCCTATCAAACGGTCGCTCCGCGAACCGCGAGCGAGGCGGACCGGGTGGCCGTCGTGGACATCGACGAAGAGTCGATCAGGCGGCTCGGCCAGTGGCCCTGGCCGCGCACCGACCTTGCCGAGCTGACCCGCCGGCTGGCCCAGGCGGGGGCGACGGCGATCGCCTACGACATCGTCTTTTCCGAACCCGACCGAACATCGCCGGCAGAAGTTGCGGCGCGCTATGCGCGAGCCGGCCGGGACGAGGCGGTGAACCGGGCCCTGACCGGGCTGCCGGACCACGACGCGCTATTCGCCGAGAGCATCGCCGAAGCCCCGGTGGTGCTGTCCTATTTCTTCATCGACGGCCGGGAGGGGCGCGACGCCGAGCCCAAGGTCGGCTTCACCCTTCACGGTTCCATGCCGACCGAGCTGACACGGTCCGACGGCGCCCTGCTGCCGATGCCCGGGCTCGAAGCCGCCGCCGCCGGCATGGGCTTCGTCACGCTCGACCGCGATGCCGACGGCATCATCCGCCGTGTGCCGCTGGCGGCGATGCATCGCGATACGCTGGTCCCGGCCCTGTCGCTCGAGGCGGTGCGGGTCGCGCGCGGGGCGGGTTCGCCCAACCTCGTCGCCAGCGACGGCAGCGGCGAGACGCTGTCCGCGCCCGGGGCAGCGGTGGCGGTTCGCCTCGACGGACTCGAGATTCCGGTCAACGACCAAGGCGAAATGTGGGTCCACTTTCCCAGGGAGGGGACGCGGACGGCGATCCCCGCCTGGACGATCGTCACGGGCGCGATGAACGACGGGGAGCTCGCCGGGGCCGTCGAGGGACGAATCGTCTACGTCGGGGGCAGCGCCGTGGGGCTGCAGGACCTGGTCGCGACCCCGCTCAGCGACAGCACCGGCGGAGTCACCGTGCATGCGGCCGCGACCGAGCAGATTCTCGCCGGGGATTTCCTCGAACGGCCCGACTGGGCGCTCGGGGCCGAACTGCTGCTCGTGCTCGTGCTCGGCATCGGCCTGTCGCTGCTGCTGCCGCGGCTCGGAGCGACGATGGGGGCGCTGGCGGCACTGCTCGGCATCGCCGCGGTGGCCGCGGCCAGCTGGTTCGCCTTCGTCCGTCTCGGCTACCTGTTCGACCCGACTTATCCGATGCTCGCGCTCGCCGTGGTCTACGCGGTGCAGACGGTGGTCGTATTCTACCGCGAGGAGCGCCAGCGGCGCTACATCCACGCCGCCTTCGACCGCTATCTCTCGCCCGAGATCGTGCGGCAGATCGCCGCCGACCCGGGCAAGCTCGAGCTCGGCGGCGAGGAGCGCGACATGAGCGTGCTGATGTGCGACATCCGCGGCTTCTCGCGTATCTCCGAGCACCTCGGTCCGCGCCAGGTGATCGATTTCCTGATCGCCTTCCTGACGCCGATGAGCGAGATACTGCTCGCCCGCCGGGCGACCCTCGACAAGTACATCGGCGACGCGATCCTGGCGTTCTGGAACGCGCCGCTCGACGATCCCGACCACCACGCCAACGCCGCGCGGGCCGCGCTGGCGATGGTCGCCGAGACCGACGCACTCAACCGCACGATGCCCGGACGAAACGATGCCGTCTGGCCGGGCGAGGTTCGGATCGGGATCGGGCTCAACTCGGGGCTCTGCTGCGTCGGAAACATGGGCTCGCGCCAGCGGCTCGCCTATTCGCTGATCGGCGACACGGTAAACCTGGCCTCGCGGCTCGAAGGGCTGACCAAGCTTTACCATGTCCCGATCGTCGTCGGCCATGCCCTGGCCGAGCGGCTCGACGGGTTTGCCCTGCTCGAGCTCGACCGGGTGCGCGTGGTCGGGCGCGACACGCCCGAAGCGGTGTTCGCGCTGCTCGGCGACGAGACGATGAAGGGCGAGCCCGGGTTCGATCGGCTCGCCCGCTCGCACGCGGCCTTCGTCGCAGCCTACCGGGCGGCCGACTGGGACGCGGCGCAGCAGGCGCTCGACGCCGGGCGTGCCGATTACGCGGCGTTCGGCATGTCCGCCCTGGCAGAGCTGTTCGCCGAGCGACTGGCCGCGCTGCGCCGCAACCCGCCGCCCGCAGGGTGGGACGGGGTGTTCCAGGCTACCGAGAAGTAGGGCCGGTCAGCGCGGACGCTGGGGGTTATCCGGCGGGGCACGGCCGCCGGGGCTGTCGTTGCCGCCGCGGTTGCCGACATCCCCGCGCGGGCTGGGACGGTCGTCGTCGCCGTCGCCGCTCAGCAGGACGCCGAGCGCGACCGCCCCGATCGCCGCCGGAACCAGCGCCTCGAGCAGGCCGTTGCCGTCGGCCGCGCGGGCCACTTCGGGCGCGAGTTCGTCCTGCACTTTGCCGAGCCCGCGGTTGGAGATGAAGAACGGCCCGATCGGCGGCGCCCCGTTGCGCGGGATGTAGGCCGCCATGCCCGGCTGGGTGAGCGCGACGCGCACGCCGGCGGCCTCGACTTCGGCCGACCCGACCGCGAGCCCGCCCGCGGTTCCGGCGCCGGGGCCGCGCAGGACGACCAGTGTGGCCTCGTCCTTGTTGCTGCGGACATCGGCGTCGTCGACGAATTCCTCGTCCTCGGCGATATCCCTCGCCTCTTCGCCGACGAGCAGGTCGAGCGCGGTGCCGCGAATGCCGATGCGGCCCGACGGGCTCTGGATGTCGGCCCGGTTCTCGCCTTCCTGGCGCCCCGAGAAGAACCGCAGCGCGCCTTTGGCCAGGGTGGCGAACAGCGACCGCCCGGCCTCGGGGTCGTAGACGAACCGGTCGATCTGCACGCGCGAGCTCGCCCCGATGCCGAAAGTCGAGCGGTCAAGCAGCAGGATCTGCAGCTGCGAGCGGCGGCCGGTGTCGATCCGGTCTCCCCAGGCGAGCCGCTGCCGGCGCTCCACCGTCCGCGGCGACCGAATCGTGGCGTTGGTCATCTGCACTTGGCCGACGACCGTGGCGGCGTTGCCGACCTCCACCCGTTGTGCGGCCGCCGGGCCGGCGGCGAACGCCGAGGCGAGGATCAGGCCTAAGGCAACGACGGCAGATCGCCCGGCGATCTTGCGCATTGCTCAGCCCTCTCCGCACATCGCACGCGCCTCGTCGAGGAGCTGCCGGGTGTAGTGCTTTTCCTTGAGCTTGCCGATCTCGACCAGCCCGCCGCGCTTGTCGTCTATCTGGCACAGGTAGACCGCGTGGATCAGCCGCGCCTCACGCGACTTGGGATGGACCGCGAGTACGCGCTCGAGCGTCGCCAGCGCTTCGAGGTACTCGCCGCGCCCGGCCTGGTCCCTCGCCGCGGCGATCCCCCCGCGCTCGTCCACCGACAGATCCGACAGCGCATCGAGCTCCTCGAGAGTCTCGGCGCCGGCGGGAAAGGCGGTCATGGCAGCCAGCGCCAGGACCATCCCGGCGAGGCTCCCTCGAAGGCTCGAACGCCGCCGCATGCACGCCTCCCCTACCGCTTGCTGAATGCCACGGGCGCGGCCTCCGTAGCACGGCGAGGCTCGGGGCGCCATGGCGCGGCAACCCCGAGGTTTCAGCCCCCCCCCCCCGGCCTTAGTGGGTGTCCATGGGGG
>JAEZES010000130.1 GCA_023432995.1 Pseudomonadota bacterium | reverse complement strand
TGCGCTGGGGGGGGGGCCCCCCCCCCCCCCCCCCCCCCCCGGCGGGCCGCCGCCCGGCGTCGGCGGCGGCGCCTATCGCGACCTGCCCGAGTTCTGCCGCGTCCAGGCGACGCTGACGCCGACCAGCGACAGCGACATCAAGGTCGAGGTCTGGCTGCCGACCTCGGGCTGGAACAACAAGTTCGTCGGCATCGGCAACGGCATCTGGGCCGGGCAGCTCAGCTATTCGCAACTCGGCGATCCGCTGAAGCGCGGTTACGCCGTGGCCACCACCGACACCGGGCACACCGGCAACGGGCTGACCGCCGAGTGGGCGATCGGCCACCCCGAGAAGCTGGTCGATTTCGGCCACCGCGCGGTGCACGAGATGGTCGTTACGGCCAAGCGCGCGATCGAGGCCTATTACGGCAGCGGGCCGCGGCAATCGTACTGGAATTCGTGCTCGACCGGCGGCCGGCAGGGCCTGATGGCCGCCTACCGCTACCCCGAAGACTTCGACGCGATCAGCGCGATGGCGCCGGCCAACCCGATGACCGACCTGATGACGCAATCGATGTGGGCCGGCTGGCAGCCCAACCGCGCGCCGGGCGCGAAGGTTTCGGTGGCCAAGATGGCAACCGTTCACCGGGCGGCGGTGGCGATGTGCGACAAGCTCGACGGGCTCGAGGACGGCATCATCGGCCGGCCCGATGCCTGCCAGTTCGATCCCGGCGCGCTGCAGTGCACCGAGCTCGACGGTGACAACTGCCTGACCACGCCGGAGATCGAGACGGTGCGCGCGATCTATCGCGGGCCCCCGGGGCTGCCGGGCTGGCCGGTTGGCAGCGAAATGCAGCTCGCCGTGCTGACGCAGGGCCCGCAGCCATTCCCGGTGGCGCTGACCTACTTCTCGATGCTCGTGTTCGGCGATCAGCCGGGCTGGGACTGGAAGACGTTCGACTACCAGCGCGACGCGGCCCGCGGCCGCGAATACGGCTCCGGCATCCTCGACGTCCCGGCCAGCGGACTGGCGCGGTTCTTCGCCCGCGGCGGCAAGCTGCTGCTGAGCCACGGGTGGACCGACGGGCTGATCCCGGCGACCAACACGCTCGCGTTCCACGCCGGGCTGCTGCAGGCGCTGCCCGCGGCGCAGGCGCAGAGCCAGCTGCGGCTGTTCATGGCCCCGGGCATGGACCACTGCGCGGGCGGCGAGGGGCCGAGCCAGTTCGACACGCTCGGCACGATCGACGCCTGGGCGACCACCGGCACCGCGCCCGAGCGGATCGTCGCCACCCGGCCCACTGCGACCGGCGGCCCCCCGGGCGCACCGGCCGGCCCGCCGCTTGCGCCGATGTCGCGTCCGCTGTGTCCGTACCCGACGTTCGCGCAGTACGACGGCGTGGGCGATCCGGCCGAGGCCGCGAGCTTCCGGTGCGTCGCGCCGTCGTAGCGGGCTGAGGTCTCTCGATGGCACCCACCGACGACCGCGCGGCCCTGCGCGCCGCCTGCGAGCCCGGCGTCGGGCTGTGCACGATCGTCGGCATCGAGGGCAGCTTCTCGCGCCGCCTCGGGGCGCAACTCGCGGTGCACCCCGATGGCACGATTACCGGCAGTCTCGCCGACGGCTGCCTCGAGAAGCAACTCGCCAGCGAGGTAGCAGCGGCGAGCGGCCCGGTGGTCAAGCGCTTCGGGGCGGGCAGCGAGCTGATCGATTTCCGCCTGCCCTGCGGCAGCGGGCTCGACGTGCTGATCGATCCAGCGCCCGACCCCGTGGCCTGCCGCGCCGCCGCCGCGAGGCTCGACGCGCGCGAGGAGACGTCGCTGGCGCTGCCGTGCGCACAGCTGCCGGCGCGCCGCTACATCCCGGCGCTCAAGCTGCAGCTGTTCGGCGAGGGCCCCGAGCTCGAGGCGCTGGTCGCGCTTGCCCGCGCCGCCGGGGTCGAAGTCGATGCGCACGGCAAGGATGCGCTGTCGCTCGGGCGCCGGCCCGGGGGGCTCGCCGCCGATCCGTGGACCGCGGTGGTGCTGCTGTTCCACGACCACGAGTGGGAGCAGCCGATCCTCGAATGGGCGCTGTCGACGCCAGCGTTCCACATCGGAGCGCAAGGCGGGTTCGAGGCGCGGCGGGGGCGGATCGAGCGGCTCGCCGCGAGCGGCGTCCCGCCGGAGCAGCTCGAGCGCATCCGTTCGCCGATCGGCGTGATCGGCCACAGCCGCGAGCCCGGCGTGCTGGCGATCTCGGTGCTGGCCGAGATCGTCGGCGCCTACGAGGCGCTGCATCCGCATGGCTGAGCCCGCCGTCGCCGTGCTCGCGGCGGGGCGGGGCGCGCGTTTCGGCGGAGGGAAGCTCGAGGCCGAATGCGCAGGCAAGCCGCTCGGGCGGTGGGCGGTCGAGGCGGTAGAGGCGGCGGGGCTGGGGCCGGGCACGATCGTCACCGGGCCCGAGGGGGTCAGTTTTGCAGCGGGCTGGACCGTGCTGGTCAACCCGCGGCCGGACGAAGGCCTCGGCTCCTCGCTGGCGATCGCCGCCAAGGGCGCACTCGACGGCGGGGCAGAGGTACTGCTCGTCCTCCTCGCCGACATGCCGCTGGTCAGTGCCGACTACTTGCGGGAGTTGGCTGCCACTCCAGCTCCTGGCGCAACCCGCCAGCGTGACGGGCGCCCCGGCGTCCCGGCGCTGCTCGACCGGCCGCTCCTCTCGATCGCCACGCGCCTCACCGGCGACCGTGGGGCCGGTCCGCTGCTGGAGGGCGCGAGGCTGCTTGATGCGCCCGCCGGGTTGCTGCGCGACGTCGACACGCCGGAGGACTTGGCGGAGATAAAGCGGGCTCTCGCTCGATAGCCCTCTCCCGTAGGCCCTGCGGGTCAGCTTCGCTTCCAGGGGAGAGGGTTGGGAGGGGTTTGGCATGAGGTCCCCTCTGGCCCGCTCTCGACTCCGGCTAGGCAGCGAGCTGCCCAGCCTTCGTATCTCTTCCCTGAAGGGGAGAGAGTGCTCAACTCCCCGCCCGCACGGTCACCGGCTCGCCCGCGCGCCTGACCGCGATCCGCTCGATCAGCCCGTCGCGCAGCGTGTAGGTGACGATCACCCGCACCTCGATGTAGTCGCCCTTGGAGAGCGCGCCGACCACGAAATCCGGCGCATCGGCGATCGCGGTGAAGCGGCTGGTGGTGTCGCTGACGATCTCGCGCTCGCTCGCCTCGATCGCGTGCACGGTCAGGCTCTCGCGCACGCGCTTGAACATTGCGGTGTAGAAGTCGGCGATCGCCTGCTTGCCCTGCATCGGCGGCACCGAGCCGAGCAGGAGCTCGACGTCGTCGGTGTAGAACCGCGTGTAGCGTTCGGGGTCGCCGGCCGAGAACGCCGCAGTGTAGGCGCTGTACGCCGCCAGCTGGCTCGGGTGCGGGCCCAGCGGCGGAAGCTTGCTGACTCCCTTCTCCGGAGGCCAGACCATGGTCTTCAGCCGCCGGATCTGCCCGGCATCGTTGAGCACATAGTGGGCGAGGAACTTCACCGTGATCGAGTCGCCCGGAAGCAGGTGCTGGAACGGGAAGTCCGCCCGCTCCTTCGTCGCATGGAAGTCCATGTCGATCTCGGCGAACAGGTCGCGCCCGCGCTGCACGTAGCTGACGATCCGCGGGCACTCGCGCACCCCGTCGTGCGCCCAGGCGAGGAACCGGCGCATCCCGTCGCGGCCCTCGAACGTGCCGCTGCCGCTCTCCATCGCGCAGTCCTCGGCGAACCAGCGTTCGACCAGGCCGTCGTCGTCGCCGGTCAGGAAATCCGCGATATAGGCTTCGTAGTCGAAGGTCATTCGAACTCCAGGATCACCGCGTCGGCCGCCAGGGTGGTGCCTTCCTGCGCGCTCACCGCCTTGACCGTCCCGCCGCGCTGGGCGCGCAGAATGTTCTCCATCTTCATCGCCTCGACCGTCGCCAGCGGCTGGCCGGGCTCGACGCTGTCGCCCTCGGCGACATGCAGCGTCACCAGCAGCCCGGGCATCGGGCTCAGCAGCAGCCGCGACAGGTCGGGCGGCGCCTTCTCGGGCATCTTCGCGATGAGGTCCGCGAGCCGCGCGGGCAGCGCGCGTGCCCGGTAGCGCCGACCGTGCGTGGCGATCAGCCAGTTGAGCCCCTGCCGCTCGACCATCAGCGCCAACGTCTGCCCGTTGCCGGTCGCGGTGGCGGTGCGCATGCCGGGCTGCCAGTCGCAGGTGCCCTCGACCCGGTGCTGGTCGACCATGGCGTGGCCTTCGCCGAGGGTCACTTCGTAGTCGTGCCCATCAATGCGCACGGTCCACTCGCACGGTACCGGCGGCGCGCCGTCGAGCTGGCCTGTGGTCCGGCGCGCGCGGCCCATGCGGGTGAAGGCGAGGCCGGCGGCGACCGCTGCGATCGTCCGCAGCCGTGCCTCGTCTGCCGGGGCGCCGTCGAACCCGTCGGGATACTCCTCGGCGATGAACCCGGTGGTCAGCGCGCCCGCGCGGAACCGCGGATGCTGCATCAGCGCACTGAGGAAATCGACGTTGTGCCCGGGTCCCTCGATCTCGAACCGGTCGAGCGCCTCGACCTGCAGGTCGGCCGCCGCCTCGCGCGTCGGCGCCCAGGTGACCAGCTTGGCGATCATCGGATCGTAGAACCGCGACACTTCGCCCCCTTCGGCGACGCCGTCGTCGACGCGGACGACCGCAGGCCCTTCGGCGGTTTCGCGCAAGTATGTCGGCGGCGGCCGGTACCGCACCAGCCGCCCCGTACTCGGCAGAAAGTGCCGGTAGGGATCCTCGGCATAGACCCGCGTCTCGATCGCCCACCCGTCGATGCCCACGTCGGCCTGCGAAATGGCCAGCTTCTCCCCGGCCGCGACGCGGATCATCTGCTCGAC
>JAEZES010000121.1 GCA_023432995.1 Pseudomonadota bacterium | reverse complement strand
ATTCTCGCCCGCACGCTCGAGCGCGTCGGCGTGAAGTGCGAGATCCTGGGCTTCACCACCCGCGCCTGGAAGGGTGGCCAGAGCCGCGAGAAGTGGCTGACCGACGGTCGCCCCCCACATCCCGGCCGCCTCAACGCCCTCCGGCACATCGTTTACAAGCAGGCCGACGAGCCGTGGCGCCGCGCCCGCAAGAGCCTCGGCCTGATGATGCGCGAAGGGCTGCTCAAGGAGAACATCGACGGCGAGGCGCTGATCTGGGCGCACAACCGCCTGCTCGCCCGTCCGGAAGACCGCCGCATCCTGATGGTCATCTCCGACGGCGCGCCGGTGGACGATTCGACGCTTAGCGTGAACTCGGCAGGCTACCTCGAGACGCACCTGCGCAAGGTGATCGACTGGATCGAGAAGCAGGCGCCGGTGCAGCTCGTCGCGATCGGCATCGGCCACGACGTGACCCGCTACTACAAGCGGGCGGTGACGATCATGGACGTCGAGCAGCTCGGCGGGACGATCATCGAGCAGCTGGCGGACTTGTTCGAAATCGAGTGAGCGCGCTCGGACGCGCTAGGCGACGCCCTCGAGCGTCCCGTCCGGCAGTTCGAGCCCGACCAAACCGTCGCGCTTCCAGATCACGCGGCCGGTCGCGTGGCAGCCCCCGCCGAGCGAGACCGGGACCGGGGCGCCGGGATCGTGCGGCAGGTCGGCGGTCGCCATCAGGCCGTTGCGCGAGATGTTCTCGAGGCTGGCTTCCCGGCCGCCGAGCCACAGCGACAGCCTGCAGGCCCCGTCGAGGCGATGCCGGGGTTCGTCGCGGTGATCGGCCCAGCGCTCTTCCTCGCGCGTCAGGAGCGCGGCCATGTCCCTGCCGTTGTGCCGCGGTTCCTTCGCCAGCAGCAGGCCGGCGGCCTGGATCTTCGCTTCACGGAACGAGGCTAGGTCAACGACTTGAGCGGTCATGCGGGCGCTCCCGGGTTCTTGTTCGAGGTTCGCTGGATAGGGCACCGCGGGGCGGGCTCAAGCCGGCGTCGAGGGCCTGTCCCAGCTTGGGGCTGACCCGCGGCCGCTGGTAACCTGCGCGCCGCGTGTTGACCTGCCCGCCGCCTTCCATAAGCGGCGCGGGATGACTGCCTCCGCCGCCTGTTCAATTCGCTCACCCGCGAGTTAGAGACCTTCGAACCGATCCATCCCGGCGAGGCGCGGGTCCATGCGTGCGGACCGGCGATCTGCAACTGCCCGCCATCGGCGGGGATGCACGCCGAACCGCCGAGCGGCCCGAGTCCGCTCGGCCCCTTCCGTCAGCCGATGGGCCAGCCGAGCGCCACCCGTCCGGTGAGATCGAGCTGGGGCTTTTCCTGGAGCGGATGAAAGCGCGCGGCCTGGATGTCGCGGAACAGACGTTCGAGCGTGCTCTTGCGATAGAACGCGGAGCCCCCTGCCAGTTCGAGCGCCTTTTCGACGGTCGTCAGCGCGTGCTGGCCGGTGAGCTGGCGGCACTGCATCGCGGCGCTGGTGGTCTGCGGGCCAGGTTCGGCATCCTCGGCGATCGCGATCGCTTCGGCGTTCGCCAATCGTGCGACCATCAGCGCATTCTCCATCTCGCCGGCGAGCTGAGAGGCGAGCGGGTTCGGCGCCCGCTTGCCGGCGGCCTCGATGGCCAGGTCACGAGCCGCCTCGGCAACGCCGAGATAGGCCGAGTAGATGAACGCGAAGGCCATCTTCGAGATCACGTGGAACAGCATGTGCCACTCGCCCGCGGGCCGCCGACCGGCGACTCCCGCCTCGGGCACGAACACGCCGTCGAGGACGACGTCGTTCGATCCGGTCCCGCGCATGCCCATAACCTGCCAGGTTGGTTCGATGCGGACACCCGGGGCCGCCAGGGGCACGGCGAAGTGCAGCACGGTCGGCCCCGCCTCGGGATCGTCGTAGAGTGCGCTGGTGTTGAGCAAGTCGCCCATCGCCGAGCCACTCGCGAACGGTTTGCGCGCGCTGATCCGGAAGCCGCCTGCGACCTTCACCGCCTCGCCGCCGCTCGACAGCCAGTCGTTGCCGCCGGTCGAAACGAGCACCAAGCCCTCTGCCGCGACGCGCTTCAGCAGCCCGTCGGTCGGCGCGCCCTGGTGCCTGTGCCGCCAGGCGGCGACGGCGACCAGGTGGCAGTGCATAGAGAACGCCAGCGCGGTCGATCCGCAATTGCGTGCCAGTATGCGGATGCACTCGCAGATCGTCGTGGTGCTGGCGCCGCCGCCGCCGAGCTCGGCCGGCACCAGAGCCGTGAAGAACCCTTCGCGCTTGAGGGCGGCGAAGCCTTCCTCGACGAAGCTGTCGTCGCCATCGTGCCGGGCGGCGTGCAATGCCACGTCTGCCGCAACGCGGTCGGCGCGTTCGAGCCAGTGGCTGGCGGTGATGATCGATTCGGTGGTTGCAAGCATGTCGTGTCCCTTTCGAATGGGAGGCGGCTAGCGCCGACCGCGACCTGCGTTCCAGTTCAGAAAGTGAATCTGCCCGCTACAGAAAATGAACTCGTCACCTCCCGGCCGCCCAAGTATATTTCCGCCCGAGGGAGAACGCATGACTGAACAGAGCTACCACCAGTTCTGCCCGGTGGCGATGGCGGCCGAAATCCTGTGCACGCGGTGGACGGTCGTGCTGCTGCGCGAATTCATCGCCGGGTCGACGCGATTCAACGAGTTGCGCCGCGGGCTGCCGCGGATCTCGCCCGCGCTGCTGTCGCAGCGGCTAAAGGAGCTGGAGGCGGCCGGAGTGGTCGAGCGTCGGCCGGTCGAGCGTGAGCCGGGGGTCTTCGAGTACGGCCTGACTGAAGCCGGGCGCGAGTTGCAGCCGCTTATCGAAGGGTTCGGACGCTGGGGCCAGCGGTGGATCGCGAGCGAGCTGTCGCTGCAGAACCTCGATGCGACCCTGCTGATGTGGGACATGCGGCGCAATGTCCGGATCGACCCGCCGCCGCCCTCGCGCCGGGTGGTGCAAGTCAGGTTTCCCGACGCCGCGGCAAGGGAGCGGCAGTGGTGGCTGGTGGTGACGCCCGATGCCTGCGTGGACTTGTGCAAGATCGATCCGGGGTTCGATGTCGACCTCTACGTCAACGCCGAGCTCAGGGCGATGACGGCCATCTGGATGGGCCTGCTGCCGTTCGCCGAGGCGCTGCGCGACGAGCGTATCCTGCTCACCGGCGATCGCGTGATCGCCGAGGCCTTTCCCTCGTGGCTCGCGCTGAGCCCGTTTGCCGCCCAGCCGCGGATGGTTGCGTGACGGCCGCGGGCACGGCTTGACCTGAGTCCGTGCGCGCCTAAGGCCGCTCGGGATGACCGCACCTCTGCGCCTGTTCAACTCGCTGACCCGCGAGATCGAGACCTTCCACCCGCTGCATCCGGGCGAAGCGCGGGTCTATACCTGCGGACCGACGGTCTACAATTACCCGCACATCGGCAACATGCGCGCCTACGTGTTCGCCGACGTGCTGGGCCGGGCGCTGAGCTGGAAGGGGCTCATGCTGACCCACGTGATCAATATCACCGACGTCGGCCACCTGACCGACGACGCCGACGCGGGCGAGGACAAGCTCGAGCAGGCGGCGGCGGCGCAGCAGCAGTCGATCTGGAACATCGCGCGGCACTATACCGAGGCGTATTGGGCGGACATCAAGGCGCTCAACATACGCCAGCCGGCGCATTGGTCGGTGGCCACCGATTACGTGCCGGCGATGATCGAGTTTGCCGAGACCATCGCGGACAAGCACTGCTACGAGCTGGAAGGCGGGCTCTACTTCGACGTCTCGACGGTGGCCGACTACGGCCGCCTCGCGCGCGCCGTGACCGACGAGGGCGAGGGCCGCATCGAGGCGGTCGAGGGCAAGCGCAATCCGGCCGACTTCGCCATCTGGCGCAGGACGCCGCCGGGCGAGACGCGGCAGATGGAGTGGGATTCGCCCTGGGGTCGCGGGGCGCCGGGCTGGCATCTCGAATGTTCGGTGATGAGCGGGAAGTTGCTCGGGTTTCCGTTCGACATCCACACCGGCGGGATCGATCACCGCGAGATCCACCACCCGAACGAGATCGCGCAGAACCAGGCGTTCTGCGGCACAGACGCGCTCGACGTCCCGGCGAACAGCGGCGCGCGCCTGTGGATGCACAACAACTTCCTCGTCGAACGCTCTGGCAAGATGAGCAAATCGGCGGGCGAGTTCCTGCGGCTGCAGCTGCTGATCGACAAGGGCTACCACCCGCTCGCCTATCGCCTGATGTGCCTGCAGGCGCACTACCGGAGCGAGCTCGAGTTCTCGTGGGACGGGCTCGGCGCGGCGCTGGTGCGGTTGAAACGGCTGCTGATGGCGGTCGAGACAGTCAAGGCGCGCGCGTTGGAAAACAACGACCTGGCTGTCGAACCGCCCGAGGGCGGATGGACGCTCGACAGCGCAGTCGACGAAGTCGGTGGCACCTTGCGGCCGCTCGTCGTGCGGTTCGACAAGGCGCTGTCCGACGATCTCAATACCCCGGTGGCGCTGACCGTGCTCGAGGAACTGCTGGGCCTGAAGAAGATGCCGCCGGGCGAGGTGCTGACCGCGGTCGCGATGATGGATTCGGTGCTCGGGCTTCGCCTGCTCGATCTGGCGCGGGCCGACTTGCGGTTGCGGCCGAAGGCGGCGGCCATCACCGAAGCCGAGATCGAGGATGCGCTGGCGCGCCGGCGCGCGGCGCGGGCGGACAAGGACTTCGCCACCTCGGACGCGATCCGCGGCGAACTCGCCGCGCGCGGGGTCGAGGTGATGGACGGCGATCCGCTCGGATGGGAGTGGGCGCTCGGCGATTGACGCGCGGCGGCGCGGTGCCCCATCCTTCGGCCGGCCTCGGAGAGACACCGGTATGCTTGCGACGCTAGGTCTTCTGCTGCTTGCTGCGAGCGCCGGCGCGCCGTCCGACAGCGAACGCGAGGCGATCGAGACGCAGGTCACCGAGATCTTCGCCCCTTATGCTCGCCCGGCGACCGGCGTCGCCGCGCCCGACTATCCGGTCTATTCGGCCGAAGTCGCGGCGCTGATCGCGCGCTGGAAGAGGGTCCAGCCGCAAGACGAGCCCGACGCGCTGAGCGACGGCGACTGGCTGTGCCAGTGCCAGGAATGGAACCCGCGCCGCTTCCTGGTGACGATCATCGCCATCGGCATGACCACCGACGGCGCGGCCGAGGTCGACCTGATCCTCGACCTCGGGCGCTCGGGTGACGAGGCCGCGCGCGCCGCGCGGCTGGTCCTGAAGCGAGAGGCGGGCGGGTGGAAGGTCGACGACATCGTCGGCGACGGCCTGCCCGACGGACTCAAGCATGCGCTGCGCGAAACGATCGCGGAGCACGAGGCGTCGGCGGCCGGAAACGCCGGATGACCGGCACGGTCGCGGTTCTCGACGGCCGCCTGCGCCCGGCGCTCGACGGCCGCCTGCCCGACTGGCTCGACGTCCGCTGGTGGACCTCGCCCGAGCAACTGATCCGGCTGGCGCCGGAGGCGGAAATCGGCTGGTTCGACCGGCACGACAAGCCGCCGGCGCTGGCGGCGGTGGCCGCGGCCGCACGGCTGCGCTGGCTCAATACCTCGTACACCGGGGTCGACTGGCTGCCGCTGGCTGAGCTCGCCGCCCGCGGTGTCGCCCTGACCTGCGGCACCGGCCTGACGACGCAGCAGGTCGCCGAATACGCGGTCATGACGATGCTCGCGGTGGCCAAGGACTATCCGGCCGTGGTTCGCGCGCAGGACCGCGGCGAGTGGCTTGCCGCCGCCCCGGGCATTCGCGACCTCGCCGGCAGCCGCGCGCTGATCCTCGGCTACGGCGCGATCGGGCAGGCGATCGGGCGCGCGCTCGAGGGTCTGCGCGTCGAGATTGTCGCCGTCAGCCGCAGCCGCCCGCGCGGCTGGCGCCACCAGCTCGGCAGCTTCGACTGGATCGTGCTGGCGCTGCCGGGCACGCCCGAGACCAAGGGCGCGATCGGCGCGCCCGAGCTGGCGGCGATGAAGCGCGAGGCGGTGCTGGTCAATTTCGCCCGCGCCGACTGCGTCGACCAGGCGGCGCTGACCGAGGCGCTGGCCGAGCAGCGCATCGCCGCCGCGGTGCTCGACCTGACCGACCCCGAGCCGCTGCCGCCCGGGCACCCGCTGTGGTCGCTGCCCAACGCGCACATCACGATGCACCTTTCCGGCATCCCGACCCCGGCGAGCCAGGCGCGCGCCGCCGATCGGTTCCTGCGCAACTGCGAACGGTTCCGCGCCGGCGAGCCGCTCGAGGCCACGGTCGACCTCGCTCGCGGGTATTGAGGCGAGACTCCGCCGCCGCGCTTTGATACCCACCGCATTCGGGCGCGATTGCGGGGGAGCGACCAATGGCCGACGGCGGCGAGCTGCACAAGGCATCCGACCTGTTCATCGAGTGCCTCGAAGCCGAGGGCTGCGAGTACATCTTCGGCGTTCCGGGCGAGGAGAACCTCGACTTCCTCGACTCGCTGTCGCGCTCGTCGACGATCAAGCTGGTGCTGACCCGCCACGAGCAGGGCGCCGGGTTCATGGCCGCGACGTACGGCCGCCACACCGGCAAGGCCGGCGTGTGCCTGGCGACGCTCGGTCCGGGCGCGACCAACTTCGTCACCGCCGCCGCCTACGCCCAGCTCGGCGGGATGCCGATGCTGATGATCACCGGGCAGAAGCCGATCAAGAAGTCCAAGCAGGGCCGGTTCCAGATCCTCGACGTGGTGGCGATGATGGACCCGATCACCAAGTTCACCCACCAGCTCGCCTCGGCCGACAACATTCCGAGCCGGGTGCGCGAGGCCTATCGCCTGGCCGAGGAGGAAAAGCCCGGCGCCGTGCACCTCGAACTGGCCGAAGACGTGGCCGACGAGCGCACCGCGTCGCGCCCGCTCCCGCGTTCGATCGCGCGGCGGCCGTCGGCCGAGCCGAAGGCCGTGCGCCAGGCGGTCGAGGCGCTCGAAGGTGCGGCGCGCCCGGTGCTGGTGATCGGCGCCGGAGCCAACCGCAAGATGTGCGGGCGCATGCTGCGGCAGTTCGTCGACAAGACCGGGATACCGTTCCTGACCACCCAGCTCGGCAAGGGGGTGATCGACGAGCGCCACCCGCTGTTCCTCGGCTGCGCGGCGCTCTCGGCCGGGGACTTCGTCCATCGCGCGCTCGAGGACGCCGACGTGATCGTCAATGTCGGCCACGACGTGATCGAGAAGCCGCCGTTCTTCATGCGCAACGACCAAGCCGGGGTGCGCGGCGACGACAGCCCGCCGACGGTGATCCACGTCTCGACCCGCACGGCCGAGGTCGATCCGGTGTACTTCCCGCAGATCGAGGTGATCGGCGACATCGCCAACGCGATCTGGCAGATGAAGGAAGACATCGTGCCGCAGGGCAAGTGGAGCTTCGAGACGATGCTCGGCTACCGGCGGGCCGAGGTCGAACATACCGAGGCGCTGGCGGCCGACGCGCGCTTTCCGATCTTCCCGCCGCATCTCGTCCGGCAGGTGCGCGAGTGCATGCCCGAGGACGGCATCATCTGCCTCGACAACGGGGTCTACAAGATCTGGTTCGCCCGCGGTTACGCCGCCTACCTGCCCAACACCGTGCTGCTCGACAACGCCCTGGCGACGATGGGCGCCGGGTTGCCGAGCGCTATGATGAGCGCGATGCTCTATCCCGAGCGCAAGGTCATGGCGATTTGCGGCGACGGCGGGTTCATGATGAACAGCCAGGAGATGGAGACCGCGGTGCGCCTCGGGCTCAACCTGACCGTGCTGATCCTGCGGGACGACGCCTACGGCATGATCCGCTGGAAGCAGGCCAACATGGGCTTCAAGGACTTCGGCCTGACTTACGGCAATCCCGACTTCGTGGCCTACGCCGAAGCCTACGGCGCCAGCGGCCACCGCGCCGAGAGCAGCGAGCACCTGCGCGAACTGCTGGCGATGTGCCGGGATGCGGGCGGGGTGCACCTGATCGACTGCCCGGTGGATTATTCGGAGAACGACCAGATCCTCAACAAGGACATCAAGGAGCTGTCGAAGGCGCTTTAGCCGCTCGTCACCCCGGCCGATGCCGGGGCCGCGTGCCCGATGGCTCGGCGCTTGGTGTGCGAGGTCCCGGCGTTCGCCGGGATGACGGACGGAGAGTTTGCAGTGCCTGTTCTGAAAGACACTTACCCGCTCTACCTCAACAACAAGCCGGTGCAGCCGAATACGGACCTCGAGGTGACCGACAAGTTCACCGGCGAGGTTGCGTTCCGTACGGCGCTCGCCACGCCCGAGGTGATCGACCAGGCGATTGCCGGGGCGGTTCGGGCGCAGGAGCCGATGGCGCGGCTGGCGAGCTACGAGAGGCGCGACGTGCTGCTGCACTGCGTCGCGCGGTTCCGCGAGCGGTTCGAGGAACTCGCCTATGCGCTGTGCGTCGAGGCGGGCAAGCCGATCCGCGACAGCGAAGGCGAGGTGACGCGGCTGATCGACACCTTCTCGATCGCTGCTGAGGAGGCGACGCGGATCTACGGCGAGGTCCAGCCGCTCGACATCAGCCCGCGCGCGAAAGGCTACCTGGGCATCTGGAAGCGCGTGCCGATCGGGCCGTGCAGCTTCATCTCGCCGTTCAACTTCCCGCTCAACCTCGCCGCGCACAAGATCGCGCCCGCCATCGCGGTCGGCTGCCCGTTCGTGATGAAGCCGGCGAGCCTGACGCCGCTCGGCGCGCTGATCATGGGCGAGGTGCTGGCCGAGTCCGACGTGCTGCCCGAGGGCGCGTTCTCGGTCCTGCCGGCGCACCGCGACGGGGCCGACATGTTCACCGAGGATGAGCGGCTCAAGCTGCTCTCCTTCACCGGCTCGCCCGCGGTCGGCTGGGCGCTCAAGGCCAAGGCGGGCAAGAAGAAGGTCGTGCTCGAGCTCGGCGGCAACGCCGCGGTGGTGGTCGACCACGACGCCGACCTCGACCACGCGCTCGAGCGGATCGTGTTCGGCGCGTTCTACCAGTCGGGGCAGAGCTGCATCGGCGTGCAGCGGATCCTGATCCACGACAGCGTGTACGAGCGCTTCAGGGACATGCTGGTGGCCAAGACCAGGACCCTCGTCGCCGGCAATCCGCACGAGCGCGAGACGTTCATCGGGCCGATGATCTCCGAGAAGGAGGCGAAGCGGCTCAAGGGGTGGATCGACGAGGCGGTCGCCGCCGGGGCGACGCTGCTGTGCGGCGGTGGCCTCGAGGGCGCGATGCTCGAGGCGACGCTGCTCGAGAACGTGCCAAAAGTCTGCGCCGCCAACCGGGAGGAGGCGTTCGGCCCGCTCGCCAACCTGGTCCGGTTCTCCGACTGGAGCGAAGCGCTCGCGCAGGTCAACGACAGCAAGTTCGGCCTTCAGGCCGGGATCTTCACCCGCGATCTACACAAGGTGCTCGAAGCGTGGGACGCGCTCGAGGTCGGCGGGGTCGTGGTCAACGACGTATCGTCCTACCGGGTCGACAACATGCCCTACGGCGGGGTCAAGGACTCGGGCCTCGGCCGCGAGGGCATCCGCTTCGCGATCGAGGACATGACCGAGATCAGGAACCTGGTGATCCGGCGCGTGTGACGCCGGGGCGGGGCGTCGCGAGTCAGGAACGGGGCAGGCTGAGAGCCCGCCTCGCGAATGGTCCCAATGGTCGCACTGGCCACGGGGCCTAGCCATCCTCGAGCAGCAGCAGCTCGCAGGTGACCTGCATCCGCTGCGGCTGCAGGCGGTGGTCGACTTCGGTCACCGCGGCATCGGCGACGAGCTGGCCGGGAATGTCGAACTCGTGCTCAGGCAGCAGGACGATGAACCGCTCGCCGGCCTCGATCGCCTCTGCGCCATCGAACAGCAGCTGGAGCCGGTGGCGCGCCCCGGTGAAGGTGATGCTGGCCCAGCTCGTCTCGCAATGGCCGAGAATGACCGCCCGCTCGCGGGCGAGACCAAGCAGCGCTTCGCGCAGGGCATCGGCGGGGCGGCGGCGGTGGCGGATGGGCGAGCCGGGCGGGCGGGATCTAGCAGACATGGTGGTCCTCTGCGTAAGCGTTCATGAAATGTTCCGCCCGTTGTTCGGTATGCGGGCGCGGCTCGCGCCCGTTGCGCAGGTCGAGCACGAAACGGGGATCGCGCGCGACCAGGCGGCCGAACGTCGTGGGCGGCATTCCGGTGCGGCGCAGGAAGGTTTCGATCTTGCGGATCAGCATGGGAATCTCCTCCGGCGAGTCGCTGTCTCCGGCTCGTCGTCGCGCGCGAAATCCTACTTGTCTAGGAAAAATACATCGTGTAGGTAGTTCCGACAGGACATCGCAGGATATCCGCCGTGGACCCGCGTGAAAGACTGGCCGAACTGGCGCGCGAACGGGGCAGCAGCCTCGCCGCGCTGTCGCGCATGCTCGGCCGCAATGCGACGTACCTCCAGCAATTCATCACCAAGGGCAGTCCGCGCAAGCTCGAGGAAGCCGACCGCCGCAGGCTGGCGCAGTTCTTCGGCGTGAGCGAGGGCGAACTCGGCGGGCCAGAGGATTTATCCTACGTCACACGTGGCGAGTGGGTCGAAGTTCCGCGGCTGCCGCTCGAGGCTTCGGCCGGGCCGGGCGCCGTCGGCGCGGCCGAAATCCCGTTCGACGCCTTCCGCTTCAGCCGCCGCTGGCTGCGCGAGCAGGGGCTCGAGCCGGCCATGCTGTCGTCGATCCGGGTGCTCGGCGACTCGATGGACCCGTTGCTGCGCGACGGCGACGAGATCCTCGTCGACCGCACCCCGCGGCCGTTCCGCGAAGGCGTCCACGTGGTCCGCCTCGGCGAGGCACTGCACGTCAAGCTGCTCCAGGCAGTGCCGCCCTCGGGCATGCGGCTGATCAGCAAGAACCCGGCCTACGAGCCGGTCGAGGTGCCGATGGCCGACGTCGACGTGGTCGGGCGGGTGGTTTGGAAGGGGGGACGGCTGTGAAGCGAAGCGTCCTGCGCCCCTGCGCCTCAGAAACAGACGCTCGCATAGCCTGCGGCGAGGCCGATGATCGCCCCGCCGAGCAGAAACGGCCTGGCGGTGCCGAGCCAGGTGCGCAGCGCCGAGGGGGGGCGCCGCAGGCCGCGGCGCCATCCGGTGGGCGTGCTGCCGAGGACGGAGGCGAGGCGCTCGCCGCGGACCGAGCCGCCCTGCGGTTCGTGGCCGCGCACCCATTCGCGGGCGAAGCGCGTCAGCTGGTCCTCGCCCTGGGCGAGCGCGGGCAACAGTTCGCGGGTGTCGAGCAACCAGGCCTGGCTGATCGGCTCGTCGAACCGCACGCCGAGCTCGCGGCCGCTGTGGCGCACGACGCGACCGAAGGCCTCGTAACCGAGCCATTCGAGAACCACGTCGATGACCGGCTGCCCGTCGTAGCGGATGCGGGCGCCGCTCTCCGACAGGTCGAGCAGCGTCACGCGGCTGCGGCCGTGCAGGCTGAGCAGCTGCGCCGGAATACCGAGGCGCAGCCGCGCCTTGCCGCGTCGGAGCGGGAAATGGCAGCGAAGGGCCATGCTGGTCATGCGTGCCGAATAGCGCGTTAACCTCGATGACCCGCAAGCGCCCCCCTACGAAAGAATACCTATGCCGCCGGCGCGCCAGGTGCGTGGAATGCGCTCGCGCAAAGCTGTAAGATCGCGCGGTTGCCGGGGGAGACTGCCGATGGCCTGTCGTGTGTTGATCGCGGCGCTGCTGCTCGCCGCACCGGTTCCGGCGCCGGCGCAGCAGCCGACGCTCGAGCAGCGCGTGCAGCGGATGGAGGACGAATCGACCATCCGGCGGATGCTGATCGAGTACGGCGCGTTTCTCGATGCCAAGGACTATCGCTCGTACGCGTCGCTGTTCGCACCGGACGGCGTGTGGCAGGGCGGGTTCGGCACGTTCACCGGGCCAGCGGCGATCGAGGCGATGCTGGCGGCCAACCTTGGCGCGCCCGAGGCGGGGTTCGTCAACAAGACCAACTTCCACATGCTGACCAACCCGCTGATCACGCTCGACGGTGACCGCGCGCATGTCGATTCCAAATACCTGTTCTGGACCGCCTCGGCCGACAACCGGCCGACGCCGCTGCTCGCCGGGCGCTACGTCGACGAGTTCGTGCGGGTGGGCGGGCAGTGGAAGATCGCCCGGCGGACGACCTGGGGGCAGATCCCGTTCCGCGATCCGAATGCCCCGCCCGCGGCGGGCGGGGGGCCGGCGGCGGCGCCAGCAGCGGCTTCGACCGAGCAGCGGCTGCGCGCGGTCGAGGACCAGCTGGCGATCCAGCGGGTGCTGATCGAGTACTCGGCGCGGATCGATGCGCGCGACTTCGAGGGCTACGCCGACCTGTTCGCGCGCGAGGGCACCTGGCAGAACGGCAACACCGTGAGGAAGGGGCGCGAGGAAATCATCGCGATGCTCGTCGGCATCTTCGGCACGCCGCCGGCGGGGTTCGTCAACCGCGGCGACTACCACCTGGTATCGAACCCGCAGGTCGACGTCGCCGGCGACCGCGCGACCGCGCGCTCGCGCCACCTGCTGCTGATGCGCGGGCCCGACGGCGAGCCGGTGCCCGAGCTGGCCGGGCTCTACGAGGACGAGTTCATCCGCGAGGACGGCGAGTGGAAGATCCTGCGGCGGGTCGACAACCCCGTCATGCCGACGCGCGAGGAGTGGCTGCGCGAGATGGCGGCCCGGCGCGCGCAATAGCGGAAGGGCCGGAGGACAGCGCATCCTCCGGCCCCGTCGCTCGTCGCTGCGCAGGCGGTCAGTCGTTCGGCGTGGCGTCGCGGCCGTCGGTGGCCACGTCGACGTCGAGATTGCCGTCGGCGTTGGTGCCGACGTCGACATCGACGCCCGGGATGTCCGGCCCCGAGGCGACGCCGTCGATATCGAGGCCCTCCTCGTCGATGCGGATACGCGTGCCGGCGTCGTTGACGCGGTATCGCTCCTCGCCCTCGGTCACGATGCGCCAGTCGCCGAGCTCGACGCGGGTGCCATCGGCGTTGACCCGGTAAGTCGTGCCGCCCTCATCGACGATTCGCGTGCCGGCCGGCCAGTCGGCCGAGGCGCTTGCATCAGCCATCGCGCTGCCGGCCATGGCGTCGGTATCGGCCGTGTCGACGGCCGCTTCTTCCGCGCCGTCGCCACAGGCAGCGACCAGCAACACGGCGGCGCCCAGTGCGCTCGAAAGGATCAGCTTCTTCATAAGTCCTCCTGCTAGGGCGCGCTGCGGCGCCGCTGGCTCGAGATGGTCCGGCGGGGGGGGGGCCGGAGCTTGCAGGCCGGGCCGAACGCCGAGCGGCCTGCGACAACGCAAGCAAATGCCATGTCTCGGCAATTGTTCCGCGGATCGGTCGATTCGACCGGGTCGGAAGCGGTCGGCGGGTTGCATTGCCGGCGCTCGGCGGCCACCTAGCGGCACGTGACCGAAAGCCCCCTCAGAGCCGCGATGATTCCCGTCACGCCCTACCAGCAGAACTGCTCGCTGGTGTGGTGCACGAAGACCTTGCGCGGCGCGCTGGTCGATCCGGGCGGCGAGCTCGACAAGCTCAAGGCCGCGGTGGCCAAAGCCGGGGTCACATTGGAAAAGATACTCCTCACCCACGGCCATGCCGACCACTGCGGCCAGGCCGGCATGCTGGCGAAGGAGCTACGCCTGCCGATCGAGGGCCCGCACGAGGCCGACCGGTTCTGGATCGCCCGGCTCGAGGACGACGGCCCGCGGTTCGGGATCGAGACCAGGGTGTTTGAGCCCGACCGCTGGCTGGTCGACGGCGACACGGTGCGCTTCGGCGAGGTCGAGCTCGAAGTGCTCCACTGCCCCGGCCACACGCCCGGCCACGTGGTGTTCTTCCACCGCCCGACCCGCTTCGCCTTCGTCGGCGACGTGCTGTTCGAAGGCTCGATCGGGCGGACCGACTTCCCGATGGGCAACCACCAGGACCTGCTCGACGCGATCACCGGCAAGCTGTGGCCCTTGGGCGACGACGTGACCTTCGTCCCCGGCCACGGCCGCCCGAGCACCTTCGGCCGCGAGCGCCAGGCGAACCCGTTCGTCGGGGATGCGGTGATTGCGGCGGGGGGGTGATCGCGTGGGGAAACGATCTAGGACACTCGATCACGAGGCGGACTTCCTCAGCACGCCGCTGGCCACGCTGGATGCGGAAATTGCTCGTTGCAGGAGCTTGCAGCGGCTCTCAAGTTCGCGAAATCGGAAGTCCCTCGAGAGTCGCATTCATTGGCTATCGAAGCTCCGCACTCGGCATCCGGCCGTCAACGGAGAGTAAGAACCGAGCGCGCGGAGCTGGCCCGGCCGCGTTACTTCCCCCGCCACAGCTCCGGGTGCGCCTCGAGGTAGGCGATCAGCCAGTCGGCGCGCTTGCGGTGGTCCTCGAGGTTGCCGTGGTAGTCGCAGGCGCTGTCCTCGAGGCGGAGGTCGCCGAGCACGGGAAACAGGATCGTGCGGATGCCGAGCGCGCGGGCGGCCTCGGTAATGCGGCGCTCGGCGGCGTCGCTCATGGCGGCGGTCTGCAAGGCCGGCTGGTCGGGCATGCGCGGCCAGACGACCAGCACCGCCGCCTCGGGCGAGCGGCGATGGAGCTCGGCGAGGAACGGCTCGTAGGCGGCGACGAAGGCCTCGGCGAAGGCTTCGTCCGAGGTCCAGCGCTCGCCGGGGCCGAGCGGGGTCGAGAAGTCGTTGGTGAACAGGCCGAGCACGACGACCTGCGGCCGCCAGGTCTCGCTCCGCCATTCGCCTTCGCGCGAGGGCAGCGCGCGCGGGTAGAGCGCGGGCAGCGGCGCCTCGGGCGCCTCGCCGGCGTAGTTGCGGATCAGGCCGCGGCCGGAGATCGCGTTGACCTGGTAGTCGGCATCGAAGTGCCTGGCGGCGAGCGCGGCATAGGCGGCCTGGGTGTCGGTCAGCAGGCGGACCTGCTCCTTGGTGCACTGGCGCGTCGCCGAGCGGATGCCGTAGCCGGCCATGATCGAATCGCCGATGAACTCGATCTGCCGCGCGCGCGGCGCGACGGCGACCGGGACGGCGCCGGCGGGGACGTAGAAGCCCTCGAACGCGGCCGGCAGCGCGATGCTCTCGGTCACCTTGTCGAGCCGCAGCCGGTGCAGGCCCTCGCCGAGGTCGCCGACGGTGATCTCGACCGCGCCGGGCTGCGCGAGCGCTATCGGGGGCAGGTCGTCGACGTGCAGGCGGTACTCGTTGGCCGGATCGTCGAACCTGAGGACCACGCTCTGGCCGCGGAAGGCGGCCTCGAAATAGACCCCCGGCCACTCGTGCACGAACCGCCGCGCGCCCGGCGCCGCGGGCAACGGCTCGACCGCCACGCGGCCGCCGACGTGGACCGGCAACGGCTGCATCTGCGCGGTGACCGCGTGGCCCGCGGGGTCGACGGCGATGCTCTCAGCCGCGGCGTTCGCAGCGCCTACGAGAGCGGCGGCGGCCAGCAGGGCGCGGAACGGGCGTAGCAGCATCGCCGGGCGATATGCCGCGTCCGCCGCCAGATGCAAAACGCTTCCGCGGCGCCCCGGCCCCGTGGCGGCGCCCCCCGCTTGCACGGGCTCGAAAAGTCGCTATAGGGCGCGCCTTCGCCGCATGGCCGATCCCGGAGCCGCCGCCCTTGCACCGGCAAGGGGCTTGGCCTAGGGCCGCCGTCAAAGACGACTTAGAGATTTCAAGGAACAGGTGCCGCGATGGCTGTCCCTAAGAGAAAGACTTCGCCCTCCCGCCGGGGCATGCGCCGCTCGCACGACGCGCTCAAGGTGGAGGCGTTCCACGAGTGCCCCGATTGCGGCGAATTGAAGCGCCCGCACAACCTGTGCCCCGCTTGCGGCCACTACAACGGACGCGAGATCGTTTCGGTCGGCCTCTAAGGCCGGACAAGTCAGGGATTAGCGCATGAGCCTGCCGCGTATCGCCGTTGATGCGATGGGCGGCGATGAAGGCGTGCGCGTGATGGTCTCGGGCGCCGCGCTGGCGCGCCGGCGGCACGACAAGTTCAAGTTCCTGCTGGTGGGCGACGAGGAGCGGATCAAGGCCGCGCTCGAGAACCACCCGAACATGCGCAACGCCTCGGAGATCCTCCACTGCGAGGACGTGGTCGGCGGGCACGAGAAGCCGACCGCGGCGCTGCGCCGGGCCAAGAAGACCTCGATGGGCCTGGCGATCGAGGCGGTCAAGAAAGGCGACGCCGGGGCCGCGGTCAGCGCCGGCAACACCGGCGCGCTGATGGCGATGTCGAAGCTCGCGCTGCGCACGATGCCGGGGATCGACCGGCCTGCGCTCGCCGGGCTGATGCCGACGCTCGAGCAGCACGACGTGGTCATGCTCGACCTCGGCGCCAACACCGAGTGCGACGCGCGCAACCTGGTGCAGTTCGCGATCATGGGCGCGGCCTACGCGCGGATCGTCACCGGCACCGACAAGCCGCGCGTGCGCCTGCTCAACATCGGCACCGAAGAGACCAAGGGCACCGGCGAGCTGCAGGAGGCCGCGCAGCGGCTGCGCGCCGCCACCGGGCTCTCGCTCAGCTTCGAGGGCTACGTCGAGGCCGACAAGATCAACCGCGGCGACATCGAGGTCGTGGTCACCGACGGCTTCTCGGGCAACATCGCGCTCAAGGCGATCGAGGGCTCGGCGCGGTTCGTCACCGACCTGCTGAAGAGCGCGTTCCGCTCGTCGCTGCGCTCGAAGATCGGGTTCCTCGTCTCGCGCCCGGCGACCGAGCTGCTGCGCCACCACCTCGACCCGAACAACCACAACGGGGCGGTGTTCCTCGGCCTCAACGGGGTGATCGTGAAGTCGCACGGCGGCGCCAACGCGGCCGGCGTGGCCAACGCGGTCGCGGTCGCCGCGCGGCTGCTCGAGGACAGCCTGACCGAGCGCATCGCCGCCGACCTCGGCGAACTCGGCGAGGAGCGCCTGCGCGAGAACGGCAAAGTCGGAGCCGCCAGTTGATCCGTTCGGTGTTCAAGGGGTCCGGCTCCGCGCTTCCCGCCAGGTGCATGACCAACGACGAGCTCGCCGAGCGCGTCGACACCAGCGACGCCTGGATCCGCGAGCGCACCGGGATCGCCACCCGCTATGTCGCGGGCGAGGGCGAGACGACCGGCTCGCTGGCCACCGCGGCGGCGCGCGCGGCGCTGGCCGACGCCGGCATCCCCGCCGGCGAAGTCGACCTGATCGTGCTGGCGACGGCGACTCCCGACAGCACCTTCCCGGCGACGGCGACGGCGGTCCAGGCCGCGCTCGGCTGCAACGGCGGGATCGCGTTCGACGTCGCCGCGGTCTGCTCGGGGTTCCTCTACGCGCTGGCCACCGCCGACTCGATGCTGCGCACCGGGATGGCCAGGTGCGCGCTGGTGATCGGCGCCGAGACCTTCAGCCGGATCCTCGACTGGGACGACCGCGCGACCTGCGTGCTGTTCGGCGACGGCGCCGGGGCGATGGTGCTGCGCGCCGAAGAGGTCGCCGGCGACGGGTCGAAGGCCGACCGGGGCGTGCTCGGCACGCGGCTGCACGCCGACGGCGCCCACCGCGAGCTGCTCCACACCGACGGCGGCCCCTCGACCACCGGCACCGTCGGCAAAGTGCGGATGAAGGGGCGCGAGGTGTTCCGGCACGCGGTGGTCAACCTCGCCGAGGTGCTCGGCGAAGTGCTCGAGGCGACCGGCCATACCGCCGCCGAGATCGACTGGGTCGTGCCGCACCAGGCCAACCTCAGGATCCTCGACGCGACCGCGCGCAAGCTCGGGCTGCCGTTCGACAAGGTCGTCGTCACCGTCGACCGCCACGCCAACACCTCGGCCGCGTCGGTGCCGCTGGCGTTCGACGAGGCGCGGCGTGACGGGCGCATCAAGGACGGCGACCTGGTCATGCTCGAGGCGATGGGCGGCGGGTTTACGTGGGGGGCGAGCCTGCTGCGGGTGTAAATCGCGCTGGCCTTGGGGAAATCCCGAGCGCCAGCTTGCCAATGACACGCTATTCAGTCATTTACAGCGCAAGGTCGCCGCACTGCAGTTTTAGGGGGAGCGCACGCTTATGATGCGATCCGTGGGCACGCTGACTCGCGCCGATCTGGCCGAAACGATCAATCGCAAGATGGGCTTCTCGCGCGCCGAGAGCCTCGACCTGGTCGAGGAGATCCTCGCCCAGATGTGCAACGCGATGGCCGAGGGGCAGAACGTCAAGATTTCCGGTTTCGGCAGCTTCATCCTGCGCGACAAGCGCGAGCGCATCGGGCGCAATCCCAAGACCGGAATCGAAGTGCCGATCACGCCGCGCCGGGTGATGACCTTCCGCGCCAGCCAGAAGCTCAAGGACAGGATCGCCAAGGGCTAGTGAGCGACCGCTTCGCCTTCGACGACGGCAAGGACGCGGGCGCGCTGCGCACGATCGGCGAGGTCGCGGCCGGCTTCGGCATCCGCCAGCACGTGCTGCGCTACTGGGAGCAGCAGTTCCCGATGCTGCGGCCGCTCAAGCGCAGCGGCGGGCGGCGCTATTACCGGCCCGAGGACGTCGCGCTGGTGCAGACGATCGACCGGCTGATCAACCGCGAGGGCTACACGCTCAAGGGCGCGCGGCAGGCGATCGAGAAAGGCACGGCCGGCGCTCCGG